>NZ_JBIRST010000005.1:0-447752 GCF_044334385.1 Streptomyces sp. NPDC020801 | reverse complement strand
CATGCCCGGCCTCGGGGCGTGGACGCAACGTGGACGTCCGGGCTCCGGGGCCCCCTCGGCCGGCCCCTCGGCCGGGCCCCCCGGCCCGGGCCCCCCCCCCCCCCCCCGCCCCCCCCCCCCCCCCCCCCGCCGCCCCCCCCCCCCCCCCCCCCCCCCCCCCCCCGGTGTTTGGGTTGTGGCCCCCCCCCCCCCCCCCGGCGCGGGGGGGGGGGGGCCCCCCCCCCCCCGCGGGGGGGGGGGGGGGGGGGGGGGGGGGCCCCCCCCCCCCCCACCCCGGTGAGCGAGGCCCGACAGCACCGGAACCGGACGCGCCGGGCCGGACGCGCCGGGCTCAGTGGCCGCTGACGGCGTGCGGGGCGTAGGGACGCTCCAGCTCCTCGATCTCCTTGTCGCTCAGCCGGAGTTCGACGGCGGCCACCGCGTCCTGAAGGTGCCGCGCCCTGGACGCGCCGACGATCGGAGCGGTCACCGTGTCCTGGTGGAGCAGCCAGGCCAGGGCGACCCGGGCGCGCGGGACGCCGCGGTCGCCGGCGATACGGGTGACCGCCTCGACGACGGTGCGATCGCCCTCCGGGTAGAGACCGCCGCCGAAGCCGTCGGCGGCGCTGCGCTCGGTGGCGGTGCCCCAGTCGCGGGTGAGGCGGCCACGGGCCAGCGGGCTCCAGGGCAGTACGCCGACGCCCTGGTCGGCGCAGAGCGGCAGCATCTCGCGCTCCTCCTCGCGGTAGAGGAGGTTGTAGTGGTTCTGCATGGAGACGAACCGGGTCCAGCCGTGCAGTCGCGCCGTGTACTGGGCCTTGGAGAACTGCCAGGCGTACATCGAACTCGCCCCGATGTAGCGCACCTTGCCCGCCCGCACCAGGTCGTGCAGGGCCTCCATGGTCTCCTCGACGGGCGTGTGCGGGTCCCAGCGGTGGATCTGGTAGAGGTCGACGTAGTCGGTGCCCAGGCGGCGCAGGCTGTGGTCGATCTCGGTCATGATCGCCTTGCGGGACAGCCCGCCGCCGTTCGGCCCCGGCCGCATCCGGCCGTGCACCTTGGTGGCGAGGACGACGTCGTCCCGGCGGGCGAAGTCGCGCAGCGCCCGGCCGACGATCTCCTCGCTGGTGCCGTCGGAGTAGACGTTGGCCGTGTCGAAGAAGGTGATCCCCGCCTCCAGGGCCTGCCGGATCAGCGGGCGCGACCCCTCCTCGTCGAGGGTCCACTCGTGCGTCCCGCGGTCTGGCGCGCCGTAGGTCATGCAGCCCAGACAGATCCGCGACACGTCCAGGCCCGTCGAACCGAGCTTCACGTACTGCATCGTTGCTGCTCCTGCCTTGGGGACGGGGGGTTGCCGGGCACGAGCGTATGCCGCCGGTCATCGGCCCGGACGGGGCACGGGGGCATCGGCGGTTGCTGCCCGCAGGTGATCACCCGGCGTGGGAGCGGCGGCGTACGCGCCCCGGTCCCGCATCCTCGGCGCAGACGGCCGGCGCCGGGCCGGTCGCGGCCGTACGGGAGGAACGCGGTGGCGAGACGTCTGACCACCCTCCGGAACCTGATGGGGGCGGCCGTACTGCCGCTCGCCCTGGTGACGCCCGCCTGGGGACGGCCCGGCCCGCCCAGGGCGGCGGTCGGTGACGCACCGGCGACGCTGTGCGCCCCGGCCGGCGTGCTGCGCGGCGCCGGTCACCAGTGGGCCTCGGTCAGCCTGTGCACGGGCGTCGGCGCACCGGTGATGGCGGTCTTCGCCGCGGCACTGTGCGGGTATCCCGCGACCAAGGTCCGCTACGCCTGCCGGACGTGGGGCAGTTGGAGCGCCGCCAGGGACGGCGCGACCGTGGCCGCCGGCACCCTGCCGGGCCCGGGCGGGTATCCCGGCCCCGGCACGTACGAGGTCACCGCTTCCCTGAACGTGCGCTCCGCGCCCCCGGGCGTGGACCTGAGCGGCACCGTCCATGCCACCCTCACCCTGACCGCGCCCACGGCCACGCCGGCGGGGCGGGCGGGATTCCGACGACAGACCTAGCGCGGGCCGAGCAGGTCCAGCGCCCGCTCCCAGCCGAACTCCGCCCGGCTGCCGCCCTGTTGCGGTTCCCCGGAGTACGGGTCGCCGAAGCGGACGCCCATGCCGCGCAGCCGTGCGAGGCTCTCCTGGTATGCGGGATGGGCGGCCAGGGGGCCGGACACGCACGGCAGGACGGCGACCGGGACGCCGAGGCCGCAGGTCTCGCACAGGGTGGCGAGGGCGAGGGTGTCGGCGATCCCGGCGGCCCACTTGTTGACGGTGTTGAAGGTGGCGGGGGCGACGACCACGGCGTCCGGCGGCGGGAAGGGGCGCGGGTCGCCGGGGGTACGCCAGGCGGACCGGATGGGGCGGCCGGTGTGCGCCTCGACGGCGGCCGCGTCGAAGAAGCCGCCCATGGCCACCGGCGTCGCGAAGACGCCGACCTCCCAGCCCCGCTCCTGGGCTGCGGTGATCAGCTTGCCGACGCCCGTGGCGATGCCGGCGGCGCACACGACGACGTAGAGGAAGGGCTTCCCGGCCTGTTCGGTCACCCGGGCACCCTACTGAACGGCCACACGCCATCACTGCAACGGGAAGGACCGGCCACGCTCGGCCTCCGGGCGAGGACCGTGGATACGGCGTTCGATCTGCGCGATCGGCACATCGTTGATGCTCGCCTCGCGCCGGGTCATCAGGCCGTGCTCGTCGAACTCCCACAGCTCGTTGCCGTACGAACGCCACCAGTGGCCCTCGGTGTCCTGCGACTCGTACTGGAACCGCACCGCGATGCGGTTGCCGTCGAAGGCCCACAGGTCCTTGCGCAGCGCGTAGTCCAGCTCGCGCTCCCACTTGGCGGTGAGGAACGCGACGATCTCGGCACGGCCGGTGACGAAGCTGTCCCGGTTGCGCCAGACGGAGTCCTCGGAGTAGGCGAGCGCGACCTTGTGCGGATCGCGGGTGTTCCAGGCGTCCTCGGCGGCCTGGACCTTCTGTGCGGCGGTCTCCCGGGTGAACGGCGGCAGGGGCGGGCGGTCGGCCATGGGGTCCTCCTCGTCGGGCCGGCAACGGCCGGCGGCCGGACCGGAGAACGGTCGTTCTCTGGTCCGCCTGCTAACCTAGAGAACGCTCGTTCTCAGGTCAAGGAAGGTCGGTGCCGGTCAGCCATGGACAGCACAGTCGCCCGGGAGCAGGCGCTCGACGCCGCGGAGAGGCTGTTCTACGGGCGGGGCATCCAGTCGGTCGGCATGGACGACATCCGCACCGCCTCCGGGGTCTCGCTCAAGCGCCTCTACCAGCTGTTCCCGGCCAAGGAACTGCTGGTGGAGGCCTATCTGGAGCGGCGCGACGTGCGCTGGCGGGAGCGGCTCGCGGCCTACGTGGGCCGGCGGCGGGACCCCGGGGAGCGGATCCTCGCCGTCTTCGACTGGCTTCGGCTCTGGTTCGGCGAGCCCGACTTCCGCGGCTGCGCCTGGATCAACTCCTACGGCGAACTCGGCGCGACCTCCGCGCGCGTGGCGGCCCAGGTACGGGCCCACAAGCAGGCGTTCCGGGACTATCTCGCCACTCTGGTCGCCGACGCCGCGCTGCCCGCCGCGCTGACCGGACAGCTGTATCTGCTGGCCGAGGGCGCCATGGTCACGGCGGGCATAACCGGCAGCACCGAGCCGGCCGGGGAGGCCCGCGAGGCCGTCCGGATCCTGCTCGGGGCCGGGTGAACTCAGACGGCGGCGAGGGACGCCGCCGCTCGCTCCTGAAGACCGGCGAGATGCGGCAGGACGTCGACGCGGGTCAGCTCGGCGGCGACGAGGTGCAGGCGGTCCGGCGCCACGCCCAGGCTGCCGAAGTAGGCCCTCAGATACGGCGTCTGGAAGTCGAAGGAGGCGCGCGGGGGGCCGCGCTGGCCCGGCATCGCGCGGTCGTGGAGGCGTTCCTGGCGGCCGCGCGGGGCGGCGACCTGGAGGCGCTGCTGGACGTGCTCGCGCCGGACGTCGTGCGCCGGGCCGACCCTGCGGTCCTGCCGGCCGGGATGCCGGCCCGGCTGCGGGGCGCCCGCGCGGTGGCGGAGGGCACGGTCGTGCTGCGGGACCGCGCCCGGTTCGCGGCGGTGGCGCTGGGGACGGCCGTGCCGGGGTCGTGGTCGCGCCGCACGGGCGGCTGCTGTGCGTCCTCCAGGCCGCCGTCGCGGACGACCGGATCGTCTCCTACGACGTGATCGCCGTGCCGGAACGGCTGCGCGCGCTGTCGCTGGCCGTCCTCGACATGCCGGCGACCGGATCGGAGCCCGGCCTCATCCCGCCGCCCGGGACACCGTGATGGCGCCGACCGGGCAGGCCCGCGCGGCCTCCCCCACCATCGGGTCGCCGCCGCCGTCCTCGCGGCCGGGCAGCACGGTGCTGTAGCCGTCGTCGTCCTGGGTGAACACGCCCGGGGCGGCCAGGGCGCACTGACCGGCGCCGATGCAGCGGTCCTTGTCGATGTCGATGTGCATGACGGCAGCCTCTTACCAGGTCACGGGGAGTTCCAGCATCCCCTGGATCGTGTCGCCCGGTTTGAACGGAATCTCCTGCGGCGGGGCGGCCAGCCGGAGCGTGGGCAACCGCCCGAAGAGGGTCCTCAGGGCGATCTCCAGTTCGGCGCGGGCGAGGTTCTGCCCGAGGCACTGGTGGATGCCGAAGCCGAAGGCGACGTGGTGGCGGGCCGGGCGGCCGAAGTCGAGGGTGTCCGGGGCCGGGTAGACGTCCTGGTCGCGGTTGATGACGGAGGTCGAGAAGACCACCCCGTCACCGGCCCGGATGGTCGTGCCGGCCACCTCGATGTCCTCGGTGGCCAGCCGCAGCAGCCCGTCGGCGATGGACAGCATCCGCATCAGTTCCTCGACCGCGGCCGGCAGCAGGGCGGGGTCGGCGCGCAGTTCGGCCAGCCGCTCGGGGTGCCGCAGGAGCGTGTAGGTGCCGAGCGAGATCATGTTGGCGGTGGTCTCGTGGCCGGCGACCAGCAGGATGACCGCGAGCGCGATCAGCTCGGCGCGGCCGGGCTCGCCCTCGCGCACCTGCCGGCGGACCAGCTCGTCCAGCACTCCGTCGCCGGGTTCCTTCCGCTTGCGGTCGATCAGGGCGCCCAGGTACTCCTCCAGGCGGTCCCGCGCGTCCTGGGTGTCGGCGGCGGTCGGGCCGCGCAGCAGGCGCCGCGACTGCCCCTCGAAGAACTCGTGGTCGTCGTAGGGCACGCCGAGCAGCTCGCAGATCACCATGGAGGGCACGGGCAGCGCGAAGGCGCCGACCAGCTCGGCGGGCGGCCCCTGGGCGGTCATCGCGTCCAGCAGGCCGTCGACGATGCGCTGGATCCGCGGCCGGAGCGCGGTGGCCCGCTTGAGGGTGAAGCTGGGGACCAGCATCCGCCGCTGGGTGCGGTGCACGGGGTCGTCGACGCCCAGGAGCGCGGTGGTCCGGTTGCGGACCGCCGCGAAGCGGGGCGTGGTCGCGGGGAAGCCGTCGCGGGTGCGGTCCGTGGACAGGCGCGGGTCGGCGAGCAGGTCGCGGGCCACGGCATGCCCGGTGACGAGCCAGGCGGGGCGGCCGTCGAAGAGGCTGATCCGGGCGAGCGGACGGGTGGCGCGCAGAGGGTCGTAGCCGGTGGGCGGGTGGTAGGGGCAGGTGCGGTCCTGCGGGAAGGCGACGGATTCCGAGGCGGACTCGGAGGCGGGTTCGGAGGCGGGTTCGGACAGTTGGTTCATGTCCGTCATGGAAGACCTCGCAGACGAGCAAGCAGGCGGAGGGTGCTTCGTGCCGATCTTCATTAGATGCCCGAGGCATCTATGGTGCGACACGAAGTTCGGCCAGATCGGTGACCCGCGGGATCTGGCCGGGAAGCACCTCTTCCACATCGTAATTCGGTTGCCGTCGAGGGGGCCGGCGCCACAGGATCCGGCCATGCCCACGATCGACGTGTTCCCGCCGCCGGTGTCCGCTGCCGTCCGTCCGGTGGCGCGGCGACAGCGGCCCCGCCGCCGCCCCCGAAGGCCCGGTCCGCCGCGGTCGTGACGGCCACGCTCGTCGCGGGCCTGCTCGCGGGCTACGGCATCGCCGTGCCCGTCGGCGCCGTCGCGACCTACCTCGTATCCCTCACCGCCCGTACGTCCCTGCGGACCGGCGTCTGCGCCGCGCTCGGCATCGCCACCGCCGACGGCCTCTACGCCCTGCTCGCCACCCTCGGGGGCTCCGCGCTGGCCGCCGCGCTGCGGCCGGTGCTGGTGCCGCTGCGCTGGGCGTCGGCCGGGGTGCTGGCCGCGCTCGCCGTGCGCTGCGCCGTCGGGGCCCTGCGGCAGTACCGCGCGCACCGGCTCGCCACTCGCCCCGGCCCGCCCCCGCCGAGCCCGGTCCGGGCGTACCTGGTGCTGCTCGGGATCACTCTGCTCAACCCCACCACGGTCATCTACTTCGCGGCGCTGGTCCTCGGCACCCGCACCGTGGACGCCGTGCCGCCCCTGGAACAGGGCGTGTTCGTACTGGCCGCCCTGGCGGCGTCGGCGAGCTGGCAGCTGCTGGTCGCCGGAAGCGGAGCGCTGCTGGGCCGGGCCCTGACGGGCCACCGGGGACGGCTGGCGACCGCGCTGTTGTCGAGCGGCGTGATGACGGCGTTGGCGGTACGGATGCTGGTCGCGCCGTCTTAGGCCGCGCATCCCCGGGGCGGCCGTCACCCGTCCCGGCCCGGGCCGTCGCCGGCCGCGGGCCCGGGCGCGACGGCGCGGGCGGCGGCGAGGGCGTCCTCGTACGCATGAGGCCGTACGGTCCCACCGGTGGGCGACCGTGGGGTGGGGGGCGGCCCTGGCGCGATACCGCCGTGCGGTGGCCGCCGCGACCTGCTGGATCCCGCCACGGACGACGGCGTCCGCTCCGGCCACGGGGATCCGTTCCAGGAAGGGGCGCGCCGCGGGCGTGGCCGAAGGGCACGCGGCAGGAGCACACGGTAGGGATGAATCGTGCGGGCGCCGATGTTGAACGGCAGCACGGACGGCAGCACGGACGGCAGCACATGATCAGTCACAGGACGCGACGAGAGGACCGACGCCATGCCTCTTGAGGGCGAGTACGAGCCCAGCCCGGCCCGGTGGGTGCGTGAGCAGGTGGAGCTGTACGAAAGCTCCGGTGGCACCAAGGGGACCACACTGATGGACACGGGGTTGCCCGTCATCCTGCTGACCACGCGGGGCGCGCAGAGCGGGAGGATCCGCAAGACCCCGCTGATGCGCGTGGAGCACGGCGGACGCTACGCCGTGGTGGCCTCGCAGGGCGGCGCGCCCGAGCACCCCTTCTGGTACTTCAACCTCAAGGCGGACCCCCGCGTCGAGCTGCAGGACGGGCCCGTCAAGCAGGACATGACGGCCCGTGAGGTCACCGGCGCGGAGAAGGCCCAGTGGTGGGAGCGGGCGGTGGCCGCCTACCCCCCTTACGCCGAGTACCAGGAGAAGACCTCGCGTGAGATCCCGGTCTTCGTGCTGGAGGCGGCCGACGGGCGCTGAGCCCCCGGAAGAAATCCGGGCCGGGAAGGCATGAACCCGTGAGGGCCCGGGCACGCGTGCCTCAGGCCCCGCCGCGCTCCCCCGTCGCGGCGGGGCTTTCCCGTGCCTCCTCGGCGGGGCGGTCGGTGACGTCGAGGAAGATCTGCTTCGCCTCGGGGACGGTGCGGGCGACCGAGCGCTTGATGCGCATGGCGACCTCCTCCACCCGCTCGCTGTCCAGGCCGGGCGCCAGGTCGATCCGGGCGGCCACCAGCACGGAGTCGAGGCCCATCTTCATGGTGAACAGCGCCTCCACGCTGTCGATCTCGGGCTGTGCCTGCAGCAGGCTGTGGATCCGGCCGCTCAGTTCGGGGTCGGCGGCCTCGCCGATCAGCTGGTCGCGGGCGTCTCGGCCCAGCCGGTAGGCGACGTAGACGAGCAGGGCGCCGATGGCGAGCGAGGCGGACGCCTCCCACACCACCTGGCCGGTGACCATGTGCAGCGCCATGCCGATGATGGCGAGGGTGACGCCGAGCACCGCGGTGCCGTCCTCGGCGACGACCGTGCGCAGCGCCGGGTCGCGCAGTCCGTCCTTGGCGCCGCCCTGCCGGTGCACCTGGTGCAGCGCCCGCAGCAGGGAGAGCCCTTCGGCGAGGAGAGCCACGCCGAGCACGACGAGGCCCGTCACATAGCCGCTGAACTTCTCCTGTTCGTTGCTGCGCAGGGCCTCGACGCCCTGGAAGAAGGAGAAGCAGCCGCCCATGACGAAGATTCCCACGGCGGCGAGCAGCGACCAGAAGAACCGCTCCTTGCCGTAGCCGAAGGGATGGCGCCGGTCGGCGGGGCGGCGGCTGCGGCGCAAAGCGGCCAGCAGGAAGATCTCGTTGAAGCTGTCGGCGACCGAGTGGGCGGCCTCCGACAGCAGTGCGGGCGAGTGCGCGATGAGGCCGCCGACGGCCTTGGCGGCCGCGATGACGAGGTTCGCCGCGAGCGCCACCAGCACGGTGACGCGGGTCTTGCGGTCCGACTTGTGCTGGGCCGTCCCTTCGGGGTGGGTGTCCGTGGTGCGCGTCCTCCCGGTGCTCGGGTTCGTGGTGCGCGTCCCGGTGGTGTGGTCGTTCGGATGCTGCTCGGATGTCCCGCTCACGTTCGCCGATTGCCCCGGTCGGCGTGGCTCATACCGTGCCGTCGGCGGATTTCGGGGAACGCGTTCATCAGGACACCCTGCAGCAGGAGGACCCATGAGCGACGGGCGCGAGGGCAACAGCGCCTACGGCCACACCACCTTCAAACGGTCGAAGAGCCACTTCGCGGACCGGATCACCGCCGACGGACGGGACGGCTGGCCGGTGGCGGCGGGGCGCTACCGGCTGGTCGTGAGCCGTGCCTGTCCGTGGGCGAGCCGTGCGCTCGTCTCGCGCCGGCTGCTCGGTCTGGAGGACGCGCTGTCGCTGGCCGTCGCCGATCCGATCCAGGACGACCGCAGCTGGCGCTTCACCCTCGACGCCGGCGACCGCGACCCGGTCCTGGGCATCCGCTTCCTGAGCGAGGCCTACGACGCGCGGGAGACCGGCTACCCGGGCGGGGTGAGCGTGCCGGCGGTCGTGGACGTGCCCAGCGGCAAGCTGGTCACCAACGACTACCGGCAGATCACCCTGGACCTCGCCACCGAATGGTCCGCCCTGCACCGGCCCGGCGCACCCGACCTGTACCCGCGGGCGCTGCGCGACGAGATCGGCACGGTGATGGCGGAGGTGTACGAGGACGTCAACAACGGGGTGTACCGGGCCGGCTTCGCCACGGGCCAGGAGGAGTACGAGGCCGCGTGCGCGGGCGTGTTCCGGCGGCTGGACCTGCTGACGGCCCGTCTGTCCCGGCAGCGCTACCTCGTCGGCGACACGATCACCGAGGCGGACATCCGGCTGTTCACCACTCTGGTCCGATTCGACGCCGTCTATCACGGACACTTCAAGTGCAACCGCTGGAAGCTGACGGAGAACCCCGTGCTGTGGGCGTACGTCCGCGATCTCTACCAGACTCCCGGCTTCGGTGACACGGTCGACTTCGACCACATCAAGCGGCACTACTACCAGGTGCACACGGGCATCAACCCGACCCGCATCGTGCCCCTGGGGCCGGAGACGTCCGGCTGGCTGACACCGCATCACCGCGAGGAACTGGGCGGCCGGCCTTTCGGCGACGGCACACCGCCGGGGCCCGTACGGGCCGGTGAGGAGGTCCCGCCCCAGGGCAGGCCCTGAGCAGCCCCTGCCCTCACTCCCGCACTCCCCACTCCCCCACTCCCCCACTCCCGAACCCCTGTCCCAGAAGGAGACCCAGGTGGCCAAGAAGAAGCACAAGCTCCCGCTCGTCTACCAGCCCATCGGCTTCGTGCTGGGCTGGGCCGGCGGCGCGGTGGCCGGGATGGCGTTCCGCGCCACGTGGAAGGCCATCCGCCACGAGGACGACGCCCCCGACGCACTCGACGAGGACCGCCGCTGGGGCGAGATCCTGTTGGCCGCGGCGGTCCAGGGCGCCATCTTCGCCGTGGTGCGCAGCGCCGTGGACCGCGCGGGCGCCAAGGCCATCGAACGCTCGACCGGGGTGTGGCCGACGAAGGACAAGGGCGGCCGCGACTGAGCAGCCCGGCCCCCGCCCGGAGGGCCCGGCCTCCTGTGTGCCCGCAACGGGACGGGTTCACGGCGAGGCGCTCCGGCGCGGTTCGGGCCGGACCGGACCGGGTCGGGTCGGGTCGGACCGGCTCGGGTCGGACCGGCTCGGGTCGGACCGGCTCGGGTCGGACCGGCTCGGGTCGGACCGGCTCGGGTCGGACCGGCTCGGGCCAGGCCGGACCGGGTCGGACCGGATCGTCGCGGGGCGGTCCCCTGCGCTCCGGGGCCGTCGCGGGCCGGCACGGTGCGTGCCATGGCACGGACGCGGACGGGCTCCGGGGACCGGGTGGGCCCCGGCCACGGTGCCCGGTCACTCCTGCCGGGACCCCGCCCGGACACCGCAGCCGAGACCCCGGCTCGCCTTGTTGAGACGCCGTCAGGGCATGCGTGCCGTCGACCGCCGCCCGTCAGCCCTGCCCGTCAGCCCTGCTTCGGTCCCGCCTGGTGGGTGCGGCGCAGGGTGAAGGTGTGGCCGGACGGGTCGGAGCAGTTGCGCTCCTCGTACGGGCCGGGGGCGTCCTTGGCCTCCAGGGGGCGGCCGCCGAGGTCCACCACCCGGCGCTCGGCCGCGTCCAGGTCCTCGACCAGGAAGTCCAGGTGCACCTGGAAGGAGTTCTCGGGGCGGGGCCAGCTCGGCGGGGTCGCGTTCGTGTCACGGCGGAAGGCCAGCCGGAGTCCGCCGGCGGCCGTGACCTCCACCAGGTTGGCGGTCGAGGCCGTCTCCTCGGCCTGGAGCAACTCCTTGTAGAACACGGCGAGTTTCTCGGGCTCCGCGCAGTCGAGCACGACAACGCCCGCGGTCACCAGTGGCATGTCTCCTCCGAAGTGTCCGGCGGCCGGACGAGGTTGTCCCCGCCGCCCTCCTTCTTCCTGGTACCCCGCCGCGCGGATTCAGTCGGCCACCGGTCGCAGCCGCGCGGGTGGCCGCGGCTACCCGCAGGGCCGTACCGGCTTCCTGGACAGGTGTCCATCTGTAGCGGACACCTCTCCAGAGCGAGGACAGTACCGAGTACTGGTGAAGGAGTCCGGGAGCATGGAGACGGTCGCGATGGCCCTGGTCGTCCTGGTGGAGGCCCTGCCGCGCAGCATCCGGTGCGCCCCGCAGTATTTCGTGGCCCGCTGACCCGCTGGTGCTGTGGCCGTAAAGGTTTGCCGGAGAGCTCGCGGCGTCCGGTGCGGTGCATCGCACGGCGGAGCATCGCCCGCGTACTGGACGTACCCGGGTGCTGCGACAACGCGGCGAGGTGCCGTGCCGTGCCGGGCGTCGCGAGCCGGTGAACCTTTCCGGTCGCAGCACTACTAGCGCGCCGCCTGGAACGTGCGCCGGTAGGCCTGCGGCGAGACGCCGATCGCCGCGTGCAGATGCTGGCGCAGGGAGGCACCCGTGGCGAAGCCGACCTCGCCGGCGATCTGGTCGACCGTCAGATCGCTGGACTCCAGCAGATGACGGGCCCGGACGACGCGCTGCTGGATGAGCCAGCGGCCCGGACTGAGGCCCACCTCGTCGTTGAAGCGGCGGGCGAAGGTGCGCAGGCTCATCCGGGCGTGGGCGGCCAGTTCGGTCAGGGTCAGCGGCTCGCCCAGGCGTTCCAGGGCCCAGGCGCGGGTGGGGGCGGTGCTCGCGGCGGCGTGCTCGGGCACCGGCTGCACGATGTACTGGGCCTGTCCGCCGTCCCTGAAGGGTGGGACCACGCAGCAGCGGGCCACGAAGTTCGCCAGCGCGCTGCCGTGGTCCTGGCGCACCAGGTGCAGGCAGATGTCGACGCCGGAGGCGGCGCCCGCCGAGGTGAGGAACCGTCCGTCCTCCACGAACAGCACGTCCGGGTCCAGGGTCACCCGCGGGAACGTGCGCCGGAAGCGTTCGGCGACGTGCCAGTGCGTGGTGGCCCTGCGTCCGTCGAGCAGTCCGGCCGCGGCGAGCACGAAGGCACCGGTGCAGATGGACACCACCCGTGCGTGCCCGGGTATCCGCGCGAGCGCCGCGGCGACCGCGTCGGGGAGCCCGCCGGGGATGCGGTCCGGTGGCATCGACGTGATGATCACCGTGTCCGCGCTCTCCAGTACCTCTGGGCCGTGCTCGACGGTGATCGAGAAGTCCGCGTTGGTACGCACCGGTTCGCCGTCGACGGTGCAGGTCAGCACCTCGTAGCGGCCGTCGGCGGCACCGAGGATCCGGCTCGGGATGCCGAGTTCGAAGGGATAGACGCCGTCGAGGGCCAGGACCACGACCCGTTCCACACGCTGCATGGCACGATCCTATCGAAGGTTGGCAATCTTGCCATTTCCCCGGCGGGCCGGGCCCGGCAGGCTGGTCCACCATGAGCGATGTGAAAACGATGCGCGCGATCGGTCAGGACGTACTCGGCGGTCCCGAGGTCCTGAAGGAAATCGAGCTGGAGCGGCCCTCGCCGCGCCCCAACGAGGTGCTGGTCCGGGTGCGGGCCGCCGGAGTGAACCCCACCGACTGGAAGCACCGGGCCACCGGCGGCTTCCTGGGCGAACCGCCCTTCGTCCTGGGCTGGGACGTCTCCGGCGTCGTCGAGGCCGTGGGCATCGGGGTCGCCCTCTTCAAGCCCGGGGACGAGGTCTTCGGCATGCTGTCCTACCCGTTCGGCCACGGCTCGCACGCCGAGTACGTCACCGCCCCGGCCCGCACCTTCGCCCTCAAGCCGGCCGGGATCGACCACACCCAGGCGGGCGCGCTGCCGCTGGTCTCCCTCACGGCGTGGCAGGCGCTGGTGGAGCGGGCGGAACTCCGGCCCGGTCAGCGGGTACTGATCCACGCGGCGGCCGGCGGCGTCGGTCACGTGGCCGTGCAGATCGCAAAGGCGCGGGGCGCTCACGTCATCGGCACGGCGAGCGCGGGCAAGCACGACTTCCTGCGCGAGATCGGCGTGGACGAGCCGATCGACTACCGTGCGACCGACTTCGCCGAGGCGGTGCGGGACGTCGACGTGGTGCTGGACACCATCGGCGGCGACACCTCCGTGCGTTCGCTGCGGGTGCTGCGCCCGGGCGGGCTCCTGGTGTCGATCCTGCCGGTCGGCTCCGGGGAACTGTACGAGGAGGCCGGCCGGCTCGGCGTCCGGGCGATCCGGATGCTCGTCGACGCCGACCACTACGGCATGAAGGCGATCGCGGAGCTCGTCGAGGCGGGGAAGCTGAGGGCCACGATCGCCGGGACGTTCCCGCTGGCCGATGCCGCCAAGGCACACGAGCTCGGCGACACCGGCCGCACCACGGGCAAGATGGTGCTGCTGGTCGACTGACCGCAGCCCGGCGAAAAGGCCGGAACGGTCGCCCGGCGTGAGGCCGGTGACGATCCGGCCCCCGCAGGGCAACCGCCGGGCAACCCCTTGACGTCCCAAGCGACTTCGGGGCCGAAGAACGGTGGAGTACGGACGACGACCGGGGCGCCGCGGGCGGTGAGCGCGTGGGCGCCCCGGCCTCCCGTGCCTCCCATGCCTCCCATGCCTCCCATGCCTCCCGTGCCTCCCGTGCCTCCCGTGATCGTCACGGGCCTGCCCCCCCACTTCGCCCCACTTCACAGGAAGACTCGGCGGCAATTCAGAGACATATGTCAATCGAACATGCTGGAATCCACTCCAACGAGGGTAACTTGCAGGGCGGGGACGGGTGTTGCACCCGGAGCCCCGGGACCCGCCGCAGGAGCAGCCGGTTGGAGGCGATGTCGTCGTGCCGCAGGAACCTGCGCCGCTCACCCGGCATCTGCGCATCCACCGGGACCGCGGGCACACCGTGCTGGAGTTCCGCGGGGACATCGACATCGCGGCGGCGGTGCAGATCCTGCCGTATCTGGACCGGGTGACGGCCCGGGCCGGCGCCCGGATCGTGATCGACCTCAGCCGGATCGACTTCTTCGACTGCTCCGGGCTGCGCCTGCTGTACCGGGCCCGTGGCCGGGTCCTCGACCAGGGCGGCGAGCTGCACCTGGTGTGCACCCACCCGCTGACCCTGCGCATCCTGAAGGTCACCGGCCTGGCCCGGCTGCTGCCCCCGCAGCCCACACTGGACGCGGCCCTGGAGCAGCCGGAGGCCACGTCCGGCTCGCTGTGAACGCCCGGGGCCTATTCACCGCGCGCCGCGTCGAACAGCGCGCTGACGGACTCGCCGTTGTGAATGCGGCGCACGGCCTCGGCCAGTGCGGGGGCGATGGACAGGATCCGGAGCTTGTCCCGGTGCGCCCGGTACTCCTCGTGCTCCTCCACCGGCAGCGGCACGGTGTTGGTGCACACGATCTCCAGCACGTCGGGCTGCTCGGTCAGCCGCTTGAGGGCGCCCGCCGCGAACAGGCCGTGGGTGCAGGCGATGCGGATCGAGCGCGGCTCCGACTCGCGCAGCCGGTCCAGGAGTTCGACGACCGTGCTGCCCTTGGCGATCTCGTCGTCCAGCACGATCACGTCCCGTCCGGTCACGTCCCCGATCACGGAGCTGATGGTCACCCGGTCGTCGGGGTGGCGCTGCTTGGCCCCGGCGGCCACCTGGGCCCCGATCATCCGGGCGAACGCGGCCGCCTCCTTGGCGTTGCCCAGGTCCGGGGAGACCACGGTGGTACGGGACAGGTCGTACTGTCTGAAGTGCCCGGCCAGCTCGCGCAGGGCGTGCAGGTGGTCGACGGGCACCGAGAAGAAGCCGTGCACCTGCGGCGCGTGCAGGGTCATCGCGAGGACCCGGCTCGTGCCCGCCGCGACCAGCAGATCGGCCACCAGCCGGCCGCCCAGCGAGATGCGCGGGGCGTCCTTCTTGTCGGAGCGGGCGTAGGAGTAGTGCGGCATCACGACGGTGATGCGCCCGGCCGAGGCGCCGCGCGCCGCGTCGCACATCAGCAGCAGTTCCACGAGATGCTCCTGCACCGGCCTGACCAGCGGCTGGATCAGGAACACGTCCCGCTCCCGGCAGTTGGCCTGCAGCTGCACCTCCAGGCAGTCATTGGCGAACCGGCTCACCCGGGTCGGGCTGAGCGGCACCCCGAGGTGCGCGCAGACCTCCGCCGCCAGCTCGGGATGGGCGCTGCCGCTGAACACCGCGATGTCTCGCACGATCCGCTCCTCGCCTGATCATTACCGGCTGCCGCGCTCATGCTACTGACCGTGCCGGAGCCCGCCCCGGCACGCCGCCGGCCACGCGCCACGAGGCCCCGGCCGCGCCCGTGCGCCCCGAACGCCCCCGTCCGCCGGACCGGGCGGCCAACCCGTCCGTCTGGCAAGGGATCTGGCGGGCATCCGCAGAGGGAGGAAGGAGGAACCGCCGCATGACGACTTCCATCGGGCGACTGCCCCGGCGCATGCCCGGCTGGGCGAAGGCGGTGACCGCCCTCGTGGTGGTCCTCGCGGTGCTGTTCGCCGGGATCCGGCTGGCCGTCCTGCCGGGCATCAAGGACCTGCTCGGCACCGAGACGCACGACCGCTCGGGCCCCGCGCTGCTGAAGTCCGTCCAGGACCTCAGCCGCTACGACGCCGCCTCCGGCAACTTCCAGGTCGTCGTGGACCTGGAGAAGGACTCCAAGTACCTGCCGGACGCCATCCACGGCACCCGCACCCTCTACGTCGGCGCCGGCACCGTGGATGCCTACGTCGACCTCGGCAAGGTCGGCGACGGGGACGTGACCGTCAACGGCGACCGCAGCTCGGCCACGCTCCGGCTGCCGCACGCCCGGCTCGGCAGTGCCGCCCTGGACGCGGACCACTCGTACGCCGTCTCCAAGCAGCGCGGGTTGCTCGACCGGCTCGGCGACCTGTTCTCGGACAACCCGGGCAGTGAGCACGCCGTGCAGCAGCTCGCGGTCAGGCACATCGCGGACGCCGCCAAGGACAGCGGGCTGACCGCACGGGCCGAGACCAACACCACCGGCATGCTCCAGGGGTTCCTCAGGTCCCTCGGCTTCAAGGAGGTGCACGTCTCGTACGGAGGCTGATCAGTCCCCGCACAGCCCGGTGGCGGCCCGCCGGTCAGCCCAGGACGCCCGGCAGGGCCAGGGCGCCGAGCAGCGTCATGCCCACCAGGGCCCAGGCCACGTAGTCGCCCACGTGCCCCGACTGCAGGCGCCTGAGCGGCAGGGCCCAGTCGGGTGCGGCGAGCAGCTGCGGGCGGGTGACGGCCACGGCCGCGATCCCCACCGCCAGCGCGGTCGAGAGCAGGTCCAGCAGGATCCCGGTGGCCGTCCAGTGCACGGAGGAGAACACTCCCCAGGACCCGGCCTCTTCGACGGCGTGCCCCACCGGGCCGGCGAAGCCGGGTGCCACGCCGACGGCGAGTGCCGCTGCGAGCAGCACCGCGGGGACCGTCCGCATGGTGCCGGGAACCCTGTCCAGCCGCTGCCGGGTCTCCGGTTCCTCGTCCGAGCCGGAGGTCTTGTTCTCGTCGCGCTGCTGGTGGTCCTTCTCCTCGGGCCGGGGGCCGAGCCCCAGGAAGACCCGGGCGGCGACCCGCAGCGCCGCTGCCCCGGTGAGGGCCGAGACGACCACGTACAGCACGGTGAGCGGGCCGCCCACGGCCTCCTCGCTGACGGCCTTGCCCAGTCCGGTGCCGAACGGCGGCAGTCCGGCCAGGGCCAGGGCACCGATGGCGAACATGACTCCGACGGAGCGCAACTGCCGGGCCCTGCCGTGCAGATAGAACTCGTCGACGCTGCCGTAGCGGTTGAGCAGGATGCCGGCGCAGGCGAACAGGGCCGCCTTCACACCCGCGTGCCCGAGCACGTACAGCGCGGTCCCTTCGTCTGCCTCGGCCTTCAGCACACCGACACCGACCAGGAACAGACCCGTGTGGGCGATGGTGGAGAAGGCCAGCAGACGCTTGATGTGCCGCTGGTACCAGCACATCACCGAGCCGACGGCGCCCGTCAGCACACCGAGGAACACCAGGGCCCGGGTGAAGTCGGCCGCGGGGATACCGCCCGGCCCGGAGAAGACCGTCCCGTACACGCGCCACACGCCGTACACGCCGAGTTCCACCATGACGCCGGACAGCAGCATGCACACGGGGGTGGGCGCGACGGCGTGCGCGTCCGGCAGCCAGAACTGGAACGGAGCGGCAGCGGCCTTCACCAGCAGGCCGGTCAGGACCAGGACGAAGCCGGCCAGGGTCAGCGCGTCGGGGCCGCCGTGCCCGGCCGTGGCGTCCAGCCCGTGCCCGATCCTCGTCATCGCCAGTTCGCCGGTGCGGGCGTAGAGCAGGGCGATGCCCATGAGCATGGCGTACGCGCCGAGCGAGTTGACGATGCCGAAGGCCAGGGCGCCCTGGACGGCCCTGGCCTCGTCGATGCGGTACCCGGTCAGCGCGTAGGCGACGACGCTCATCAGCTCGAAGAACACGAAGGCGTTGAACAGGTCGCCCGCGACCGCGAAGCCGCACATGCCGCCCTGGAAGAGCAGCATCAGCGCGGGGAAGGTGCCGGCGTGGCCGCGGGGCGGCTCGTCGAAGTAGTACCAGGAGTACGCCAGTGCCGCGAGCGTCAGCAGCGAGGCGAGTGAGGCCATCCCGAGCCCCGCCCCGTCCCCGACCAGCACGATGCCGACGCTCTCGCCGTTCTTGGGGAACCAGTCGCCGACCCACTCCACCAGCGGCGGCGAGGAGTTCCGGAGCAGGACGATTGCGAGGGCGGCCGTCGCGGCGGAGGCCAGGCAGCCGAACGCCTCGGCGACGAGCCGGGGCACATGGCGGCCGCCGGCAACCAGCAGGGCGGCGCCCAGCAGGGGGACGGCGGCGAGGAGCGGCAGCAGGTGGTGCATCAGCCGCGCAGTTCCCTGAGCTCGTCCGGGTCGATCGTGCCGTGCAGTTTGGAGACCTGCATGACCAGCGCGAGCAGCAGCGCGGTCACCGTGGCGCCGACGACGATGTCGGTGAGGGTCAGGGCCTGCACCACCGGGTCGACCACGGGCCGGGAGCCGGGCTCGTTGTCGGAGAACACGGGCGCGGTGCCGCCGTCCCGGTAGCCGACGGCCAGCAGCAGGACGTACGTGGCGGACTGGCACACCGCCAGGCAGCCCACGGCGTGGATGAGGTTCCGGCTGGTGGCGAGTCCGTAGCAGCCGATGAGGAACACCCACGCGGCGACCAGGTACGGAAGGACGTGCATGACGGCGGTCACGGCGCTCTCACTCCCCGCTCCCCTTCTCGATCTCGACGGCCTGGTCCAGGAAGCGGGCGAGCAGCAGCACGACCGCGCAGGCGACCTCCATGCCGATCGCCGCGTTCAGCAGCGGGACGGTACCGCCGGAGGACAGCGTGTTGAACGTCCCGTACGGCAGCAGCGTGTTGGCGAGGAAGGCGGCGGCCGCCAGGATCCCGGCGAAGCCCAGGACGAGGTAGGCGGAGGCGGACAGCGCGTCGCCGGCCTCGTACAGGCCGAGCGGGCGGACGCGTTCCAGGGCGGCGTAGTCGGCGCCCAGATACATCAGGTGCAGGGCGGTCGCGGCGACCACGCCGCCCTGGAAGCCGCCGCCGGGGCTGAGCTGCCCGTGCGCGATCACATACAGGCCGGTGACGAGGGCGACCGGCAGCACGATCAGCGCATAGCGGCGCACGGGCCGGGCGGCCTCGGCGGGCCGGGGGGCGTCGCGGTGCTCGTCCCGGCCCTGCCGCAGCAGGACGACGCAGCCGAGGACGGCCGCGAAGAGGATCGCCATCTCGCCCATCGTGTCGAAGGCGCGCTGGTCGAAGTTGACGGAGGCGACGGTGTTGGCGGTCTGCCGGGTGAGCGCCGCGTGCACGGCGCGGTCGCCGTAGGGGTGCCGATCGCCGCCGAAGCCGGGAAGTCGCAGGCAGGCGGCGGCGAACAGCGCGGCGAGCCCCGCACCACCGAGGGCCACCAGCCACAGCCTCGCGCGCGGGCTCACTTCTTCCCGTCCTTGTTCGTGCCGCCCGTGTTCGTGCCGCCCCTGGTCGTGCCTCCCTCGCTGTCGCCGCCCTTGTTCGTGCCGTCCGCGCCCGTCCCGCTGCCTTCTCCGGCCGAGCGCCGCCTGACCTTGCGCACCGAGAGCATGATCAGCAGCGGGGTGAGGGCCGAGCCCACGGCGAGCTGCGACAGCCCGACATCGGGCGCCTGCAGGACGGTGAACAGCACGGCGAGGGCGGTGCCGAGGACGGCCAGCACCAGAGCCTGGCGCACCGGGTCCCGGTTGGTGACGGCCACGGTCGCGGCGGCGGCCACGAACAGCAGGGCCACGACGACGACGGCGTCAGCCACGGCCCACCCCCTTGAAGCCGCCGGACAGTGCCCGGGAGGCGATGACGTTCCCGCCGACCAGCAGTGCCCCGACCACCAGGAGCTTCACCATCGCCCGGCCGGGCCCGGTGACCGCGCACAGCACCAGCACGACGACCGCGCCGACGCCGGCGGCCGCCCAGGTCGGTCCCCAGGCCCGGGGCGGGGCGTCGGCGAGTTCGTCGGCGAGCAGCCGGGCGAACACCAGGGTGCCGACCGGGCCCAGCAGGGCCAGGACCAGGGCGAGATCGACGTAGGAGGTGCGGCTGTAGCCCTGGGCGAGCAGCAGCAGGCCGGGACAGACCATGGCGGTTGACAGGTTCTGGGCGGCGACCCTGCGGCCCAGCGGGCCGGTGGCCACCCCCCCACAGGGTCGTGCCGAGACCCACGGCCAGCACGACCGTGGCTGCCAGGATCCAGCCGTTCACCGCCGGTCCACCGCCCGCCGTCCGGCCCGCGCGGCCAGCGCGCCCACACCCGCTGCGCACGTGCCGACCACCCATTCCAGGGTGTACACGGTGCTGATGAGCATCAGCCACAGCACGAGGAGCGCGGCCCACCAGGCCAGGACCTCGCCCACGGCGAGGAGTGCCGTACGCGGGCTCACTCGCCACCTCCTGGGCTCGGCCGTGGTCCGCAGCTGTCCGGCGCACGCACGTCCCGTACGCCACTTCCCGGCATACAAGCACCGCCCCGGGTACGGGGCGGGCGGCGGCGCGCGGCCCTGAAGCCCGGATGCCCCGACAGCAGCAACGGAAACCGGTGGCACACCGCGCGCCCGGCCCGCAGGGCAGACGGCATCCTCCAACCATTCGGGGGTAACCGGCTTTTCACCTAAGGAAGTTGAGGTCTGGAGGACCGAATGGGCCGCGTGGCGCTCCGTCCACGTACTGTTTTCCGCCCGCGCACCGCTGGGCCACGGCGCGCCCGGCGCGCGCCACGACCGGACGCCGGCGAGCGCCGGCCGCTGCCCTGGCCGCTGCGGCTGCTGGCGATGCTGTGCGCCTTCGTCTTCATGGTGGCGTTCGCCGTCGTCCTGGCCCGGCTGACGCTGGAACCCTCACCGGCGTCGGCGGCCATCGCGCACACCAATCTGCGTCCGGGCCGCTCGCTTCGGGCCTATCTCGAGGCGCCGGAACTGCGTGACGCGGTCAAGCAGATAGGCGGGAACCTGCTGCTCGGGGTGCCGTTCGGCGTACTGGTGCCGGTCGTGGCACCGCGGGCACGCAGGCTGCCGAGCGTGCTGCTGCTGACCGCGCTCGTGATGCTGCTGGTGGAGTTCGCCCAGGGAGCGCTGATCACCGGGCGGGCCTTCGACATCGACGACGTCATCCTCAACACCACGGGCGCGCTGATCGGTCACCTGCTCCTGGGGCGGCGGATGGGCCGCGCCGTGCACGCCCGCACACGGCCTGAGTGACGATCAGAACTGGTCCGTACCACAGTATTGACGACCCCTTAGTTCACTTCTTAAATCAAGAGGCGACGCATCCATCCCCCACAACGGTCGGCGTGCCCGCGCACCGGGGCGCCGTACGGAAGGGAGAGTCGTGGCCTCCCCACGCACGCTCCGCAGATGTCTCCTCGCAGCCCTGTCCGCGGTGCTCGCCGGATCGGCCGCCGCCGGTCCCGCGCGGGCCGACGCCCCCCACGCGTCGGCGGCCGCAGTGACGACCTTCTCCGACACCTTCGACGGGCCCGCGGGCGCGGCCGTCGACTCCGCCAAGTGGCAGACGGAGACCGGCGACAACGTCAACAACCACGAGCGGCAGTACTACACCCCGGGCAACGAGAACGCCGCCCTGGACGGCCAGGGCCATCTGATCATCACCGCCCGGCACGAGAACCCGGCCAACTACCAGTGCTGGTACGGCACCTGCCAGTACACCTCGGCCCGGCTGAACACCTCGGGGAAATTCGCCGCGCAGTACGGGCACGTCGAAGCACGGATGAAGATCCCGCGCGGGCAGGGGATGTGGCCGGCGTTCTGGATGCTCGGCAACGACATCGGGCAGGTCGGCTGGCCGGACTCCGGCGAGATCGACGTGATGGAGAACGTCGGCTACGAGCCCTCGACCATCCACGGCACCATCCACGGCCCCGGCTACTCCGGCTCGGGCGGCATCGGCGCCGCCTACGCACTCCCCGGCGGCCAGGCCTTCGCCGACGCCTTCCACACCTTCGCCGTCGACTGGGCGCCCGACTCGATCACCTGGTCGGTGGACGGGGCGGTCTACGAGCGGCGCACCCCCACCGACCTGGGCGGGAAGACATGGGTGTTCAACAAGCCTTTCTTCCTGATCCTGAACCTGGCCGTCGGCGGCTACTGGCCGGGCGACCCGGACGGCTCCACTCCCTTCCCGGCCCAGCTGGTGGTCGACTCGGTCTCGGTGACCACCTCCGACTCGCCCACCGGCGCCGCGATCCGGGGGCCGGCCGGAAAGTGCGTGGACGTGGCCGCGGCGAACTCCGCCAACGGCACCCCGGTGCAGCTCTACGACTGCAACGGCACCGCTGCCCAGCAGTGGACGGTGGCCTCGGACGGCACGCTGCGCGCGCTCGGCAAGTGCCTGGACGTGACGGACGACGGCACCGCGGACGGCTCCACCGTCCAGCTGTGGGACTGCACCGGCGGCCCCAACCAGAAGTGGGCCCTCACCCCGGCGCACGACATCGTCAACCCGCAGGCGAACAAGTGCCTGGACGTCACCGGCAACAACTCCGCAGACGGCACCCGGCTGCAGATCTGGACCTGCACTGGCGGCGCCAACCAGAAGTGGACGGTGGGCTGAGCACGACCATGGCCGCGTCCGTCACCGTGTGGACGCGGCGACGGGCGCTGTGGGCGGGTCCGGCTGGTGCTGCGGCCGGAAAGCTTTGCCGGAAAGCTCGCGGCGTCCGGTGCGGTGCATCGCAAGGCGGAGCATCGCCCGCGTACCGGATGTACTCGGGTGATGCGACAACGCGGCGAGGTGCCGTGCCGGACGCCGCGAGCCGGTGAACCTTTCCGGTCACAGCACTGGCTAGTGCGGCGTCCAGGTGAACTTGTCACCGCCCACCCAGCGGACCACGTCCGGATCGTCCAGGTCATGGACTCTGATGCCGAACAGGGAGGCGGCCTGCAGCACGTCCGTGATGCTCTTGGCCTCCCCGACCACCTGGCCGTCGATCTCCACGATGCGGAAGGGCGGGGGGCCCGGCTGCACCCCGAGCACCAGGATCCGCGGCCGGGAGATGTATGGGCTCGAGACTTCGGTCATGCCATAAAGCCTAGAACGCCACCAGCGCCGACGAGTGACCCGCGTCACTGCTCAAGCACCTCCCGCACCGGCGTCTCCACCGCCCCCTGCGTGGCCGGATGCCCGAAGTTCCCGTGCTCGCCCAGCCGGGTGAGCCAAGCGGCGATCGCTCCCCCTCCGCGCCCGGGGATGCGCCGGGCGGACCGGACGTCGCGTCGCCGTCGTGGTGCGGTCCCGCGCGGTGCGGTCCCGCGCGGTGCGGTCCCGCGCGGTGCGGCCGTCGCCGTGCAGGGGAACTCTGGGGGTGGAGGTGACGATGGACCCCCTTGAGGCACTCGACCGGATCGCCTTCCTGCTGGAGCGGTCCCAGGCGCCGGCGTACCGCGTACGCGCCTTCCGTACCGCCGCCGGGGTGCTGTCCGCGCTGCCCCCGGAGGAGGTCGCCCAGCGGGCCTCGGCCGGGAGCCTGGAGTCGCTCAAGGGAGTCGGCCCGAAGACCGCTCAGGTGGTGCGCGAGGCGCTGGCCGGGGAAGTGCCCGGTTATCTGCGCAAACTGGAGGGCGAGGCCGCGGGCCCGCTCGCCCACGGCGGCGAAACGCTGCGGGCGCGCCTGCGCGGGGACTGCCATCTGCACTCCGACTGGTCCGACGGCGGCAGCCCCATCGAGGAGATGGGCCGGGCGGCGGCCCGCCTGGGCCACGAGTGGGCGGTGCTCACCGACCACTCGCCGCGGCTGACGGTGGCGCGCGGGCTGCCGGCCGGGCGGCTGCGCGAGCAGCTGGAGGTGGTGGCGCAGCTGAACGAGACCTGGGCCCCCTTCCGCCTGCTGACCGGCATCGAGTGCGACATCCTCGACGACGGCTCGCTCGACCAGGAGCCGGAGCTGCTGGAGCGGCTGGACGTCGTGGTGGTGTCGGTGCACTCCAAGCTGCGGATGGACGCCCGCTCGATGACCCGCCGCATGGTGGCCGCCGTACGCAATCCGCACTCCGACGTCCTCGGCCACTGCACCGGACGGCTGGTGTCCGGGCGCGGGCGGCCCGAGTCGGAGTTCGACGCGGACGCGGTGTTCGCCGCGTGCGCCGAGACGGGCACCGCCCTGGAGATCAACAGCCGCCCGGAGCGGCTGGACCCGCCGCGACGGCTGCTGCGCCGGGCCGTCGGGGCGGGCGTGCTGTTCTCGATCGACACCGACGCCCACGCGCCCGGCCAGCTGGACTGGCAGATCCACGGGTGTGCGCGGGCCGAGGAGTGCGGCGTGCCGCCCGAGCGCGTGGTGACCACGTGGACCAGGGACGAGCTGCTGGACTGGACCCGTGCACGGCGTACGCCGTCCGGAGTGGCGAGCGGCTGACGCGGTACCCGTACGGTCCGGGGGACCGGAAGCGAGAGGAACCAGGATGGACCGCGCCGCCGTGTTCGACGTCGACGGAACGCTCGTCGACACCAACCACCTCCATGTCACCACCTGGTGGGAGGCCTTCCGGCAGGCCGGCCACCGGGTGCCCATGCACGCGATCCACCGGTCCGTGGGGCTCGGCTCCACCGATCTGATCGCGCACCTGCTCGGCGAGGACCGCGACAAGGAGCGGGACGGAGAGCTCAGCGCCGCCCACACGGCGCTGTACGCCCAGTACTTCGACCGGCTGCCCGCCCTCCAGTACGCCGGGCGGCTGCTGCGGCGCCTGCACGAGGACGGCTGGCAGGTGGTCCTCGCCACCTCGGCGAGCGGACCGGAGCTGAGCGCGCTGCGCCGTGCGATCGACGCGGACGACGCCATCGCCGCCACGGCGAGCGCCGACGACGTCGAGGAGGGCAAGCCCGCGCCGGAGCCGGTCGAGCACGCCCTCGAACTGGTCGGGGTGCCCGTCGAGCGTGCGGTGTTCGTCGGCGACACCGTGTGGGACATGCGGGCCGGCAGCCGGGCCGGGGTGCGGTGTGTGGGTGTGCTGTGCGGCGGCATCCCACGCGCCGATCTGGAGCGCGCAGGCGCGCAGGTGATCTACGACGACCCCGCGCATCTGCTGGCGTCCCTGCCGGACAGCCCACTGGCCCGGGACACGTGAATACGCTCGCGCACCGTCACCGTGCCGCCATGAACGCGCGCAGGTCCGCGGTGAGCCGGTCGGCGTGGGTGACGAAGAGGCCGTGGCCGGCGTTCTCGTAGGTCTTCAGGGTGGCGTCGGGGAGCAGGCGGGCGGTTCGCGCGCCGGTGACGGGCAGGGGGGCCGAGGTGTCGTGGGTGCCGTGGACGACGAGGACCGGGAGGTCCAGCTTCGGCAGCTCGGGAGCCACGTCGACCGTGACGACCAGGTCGTTGACGGCGTTCGCCGCGCGGGCGGTGGAGGCCATGCAGAGGTCGACGGCGTGGCGTACGTACTCGGCCGACACCTCGTTGCCGGGCAGGTCGAGGGCGAAGAAGGCAGGGGCGCCGTTCTCGTAGAACGCCGCCCGGTCCCTGCGGAACACCTCGTTGGCGGCCCGCATGGCGTCCGGGTCCGCGCCGTCGGGGTTGCCGTCCGAGCGGGCCACCGCCGGCGCGATGCCGGCGACCAGGGCGGCCCGGGCGACCCGGGCGGTGCCGTGCCGGGTCAGGCAGCGCACGATCTCTGCGCCGCCCATCGAGTGACCGCCGAGGGTCGCCTCCCGCACGTCCAGGTGGTCGAGCAGTCCCTGCAGGTCGTCGGCGAGGGTGTCGAGGTCGTAGCCGCCCCACACGTCCTCGGAGCGCCCGTGGCCGCGACGGTCCAGGCCGACGCAGCGGTGGCCCTCCTCCGCCAGGGGGAGCATCTGGAACTCCCACATGCCGGTGCCGAGGTAGGCGCCGTTGACGAACACGGCCACCGGCCCGTCGGCCGGCCCGTAGTCGACGTAGTGCAGTCGCGTGCCGTCGACGGGGCTGGTGAAGTACGGCATGGCGGACCTCCCGGAATCCGGTGCGCAGGGGCGAGTGGGTACGTCTCCATGGTTCCGGGCGGGGCGGAAGGGGTCGATTACCTCCGGCGTCATGCCGCGTTCGGCTACGGGCCGGGCCGTGAAGAACACGGACTCCCGGCCGCCGACCGTGGAGGTGCTCACGCCGAGGACGCGGGCTGCCACGCCGCACACCCTGCCCCGGTCCATACGTCATCCGTATTAAGCCTGCCGAATACGCAAGCACGGCGGGGAGTGGGGTGGCCGCGTCGAGTCGGCCGGACCGGGTACTCGGTGGTCCGCACCATCGGCCGCCGCGGAGAGGAGCCCAAGGTGAGCAGCGCGTCGGACAGCAGGGTCGTCGTCACGGGCGCCACCGGCAACGTCGGCACGAGCGTCGTCCGTGTTCTCTCCGAGGATCCGGACATCGGGTCGGTACGGGGTCTGGCCCGCCGGATTCCGCAGTGGTCGCCGCCGAAGACGGAGTGGTCGGCGATCGACGTGGCGTCCGAGCAGGCCGGTCTGGCCGCGGAGTTCGAGGGCGCCGACGCCGTGATCCATCTCGCCTGGGCGTTCCAGCCGACGCACGATCCGGCGACGACCTGGCGCACCAACGTCCTCGGCAGCATCCGCGTCTTCGAGGCGGCCGCCGCCGCACAGGTGCCGGTACTGGTGCACGCGTCGTCCGTCGGCGCGTACTCGCCGGGGCCGAAGGACCACGCGGTGGACGAGTCGTGGCCGACGCACGGCTGGCCTGACGCCGCGTACACCCGGGAGAAGGCCTACCTGGAGCGAGCCCTGGACACCTTCGAGCGCGACCACCCGGAGATGAGGGTGGTGCGGATGCGCCCGGCCTTCCTGTTCAAGCGGGAGTCGGCGAGCGAGCAGCGCCGCATCTTCGGCGGCCGGTTCCTGCCGGGCCCGCTGACGCGGCCCGATCTGCTGCCGTTCCTGCCGGACGTCCCGGGCCTGCGGGTACAGGCCCTGCACACGGACGACGGGGCCAGGGCCTACCGGCTGGCGCTGCGGCACGAGGTGCGGGGCGCCTTCAACCTGGCCGCCGACCCGCCGCTGGACGCCCGGCTGCTGAGCGAGATGCTCGGTGCCCGCCCGGTGCGTCTGCCGCGCAGCGCGGCACGCTCGGCGATCGCCGCCGCGTGGGGGCTGCACCTGCTCCCCGCCTCGCCGCACCTGTTCGACGCGGTCCTGCACCTGCCCCTGATGGACTGCACCCGCGCCCACACCGAACTGGGCTGGCGCCCGGAGCGTACGGCGACCGAGGTCCTGCAGGAGTTCCTGCAGGGGCTGCAGCGCGGCGAGGGCGCGGACACGGAGCCGCTGCGGGGCCGCAAGGTCGGCTGAGCCGGACCGGCCGGCCCGGATCCGCCTCACTCTTCCGCCTCACTCGGACCGGCAGGCCGAGACCGGTGGGCTCCACCCGGCTGAGTCAGACCGGCGTCAGACCGGCGTCAGACCGGCCGAGTCAGCCGGAGGGCTCGTCCGGGACCGGGTGTTCGGGGTGCACGGCGCCCGAGTGCGGGGCGCCCCGTCGTCCGGTGCCCGCCTCGTCGGTGTCCGGGACTTCGGTGTCCGGGACTTCGGCCCCGTCCGATCCGGGTCGCGCGGTACGGGAACCGGGCTCGGGCTCGGTCCCGGTGGGCTCCTGGCAGGCCTCGCCGATCCCGTCCGAGCCTGCCCGCTCCTGTCCGGGGGCGGCGTCCCAGGGGTCCTCACCGGCATGGGTCTGCTGGTCCGGCATGTCCCGGGGGACGGGTGCGCCGTTCTCGCCGGGCGCTTCGCGGCGGTGCTCGGTCACGGGGTACTCCCTTCGGCGTCGTCGGGCGACGCGCGAGTACCTCCGCGGTCAACCTGCGAAACCTGGCCTCGCCCCGGCTCGGCCGGTCACCCGTGCAGGCGCAGGGCCCGCATCTGTTCCTCCAGCGGGCCGAGGCCGACGTCCCGGCGCCGCTCGTCGAGGGTCTGCGGACGGCGGACCGGATACGGGCGCAGGGTCACGGGGTCGATCCGGGTTCCGTAGAACTGGGGCTCGCCCAGTTCCACGGCGCAGTGATCGGCTATGTAGGCGAGGTGCACCGCGGGACAGCGGCCGTCCGCCGTGGCCTGCGCGATCAGGTCCCGGCAGCGCAGCCGGAAGTCCAGGTCGGGGGCGTGCAGGAGGATCATCAACGCAGCCGTGGACGCGGACGCGCCGACGACGTCGGCGGCCGGCCAGCCGTGCCGGCGCACGATCGTCGCGAGGGCCTCGGCGTTGTCCCGGTGGCACTGACCGACACGGCGCCGCCGTTCCGGCGTGGGAGCGGCGCCCGCCGTCCGCATCAGCTCCCGGTCCGCCTCCGCCATGCGCTCCAGCTCTTCCGCCACCGCGGAGGCGAGCGCCGGCGACAGCGCTGTCCTGGCCACTCCGGCCGCGGAGCCCTCGGCGGGACCGGCGCCCGGCCCTCCCACCGCGATCTGCGCGTCGGGCACCTCGTGACCCCCGGATCCCCCCGCGGGGGCCCCGACGCCCGACGACGGCACCAGCGGCACTCCGAGGCATCCGCCGGCCGGCTCCGGTGCCGCCCGCCCCGCCGGCGTCGTGTGCGCCGATCCGCTCGCCTGTGCTTCACCCACCGCGGGCCTTGCCGTCCGTGCAGCCGTCACCGGCGTCCGTGCTGCCGTCGCCGGTGAGGTCGGCGCCGGCGCCGCCGTGGCCGCCGTCTTCGCCGTCGAGGGCGGACCCGCGCCACGGGCCGCCCGTGCCTCCCCGGTTGCGGGCTTCCCCGCCGCGCCGGTCACCGCGCCCCCGGCCTGGCGCGGCACCGCCGCGCCGCGTGGCGGGCTGCCCGGTGGTGGGTTGTCCGCGCCGCCGGTCAGGCGGTCCGCCGAGTTCCTCATGGCGCCGTACCCCGCCGTCGTAACGTGAACCAGACTCTCTTGCCCGGGCTTGCGGGCTCGGGCGGGGACATGCCCCAGTCGTCCGCCAGCGCGGCCACGATGGCCAGGCCCCGGCCCGACTCGGCGGCCGGGTCCGCCGGGCGCGGACGCGGGCGCGCGGGCGAGGAGTCGGCCACCGTCACCCGCAGGGTGCAGGCGCTCCACTCGACGGTGACGGTGACCGTGTCGGCGGGGTCGGTGCTGGCGTGTTTGACGGCGTTGGCGAACAGCTCGTCCGTCGCGAGGACCGCGCTGTCGCACTGGTCGGCCGACAGCCGCAGGCCCGCGAGGTGTTCGGTCACCAGACACCGTACGGCCGACGCCCAGCAGGCGTCGGCGGGCACGGTGGAGCGAAGGCGGAGAGGCTCGTCCACGGCGGCCGCCGTGGCCTCCGCGGCCTCGGCGGGCCGACCCCGGCCGGCCGCCGTCCTCGTCCTCTCCTCGGCGTCCGCCCGTGAGCGCGCCGGCCCGTGGTGCCGGTCCCCGGATGCCGTCATCGGTCCTCCTCGGGGTGCCGCGCGAGGGGCGGCAGTGGTGGCTTCGGCCCGGCAGCCGCAGTCGCGGACACTGCTTCGAGCGGTCGCACAACTCCGCGCCCGCTGGCGGCAGTCGACGTGTCCGGCGCTCCACTCGCCCGGTGCGCCGCCGGTGTCCGCCTCATGCCGCCGCCCCCGGTACCCCTCGGGACCCGCGCGCGAACTCCCGTACGCTGTCCCGGATCCTCGAGTGTCCGTCGGTCACGGTGGCCATCCAGGTCTCGCCTCGCGGTCGTGTGCGGCCGGGTGGGGCCGCACCTGCCGGAACGTCAGTTCCGCTGTCAACGGGCACAGTTGGCCGCCGTGGTGACGGCCGGTGCGGCGCCTCCCTCGATCACTATGGTCCCGCACACACTCGGCTCGCAAGCTGCGTTCTGATAATTTCAGAACGCTCCGCATCACCCTGTCCGTGTCATCGGCGCCGTGGCACACTGCACGCTGTGACGGCCGCTGCGGGAGGTTGGACGTGAGGGAGAACCGCTCTGGCGGCAGCGCACCCACCGTCCTGCGGATGGTCCTCGGCAAGCGCCTGCGGCAGCTGCGGGAACAGGCCGGGGTGTCCTTCGAGGACGCGGCACGGGCCATCGAGGTGACCCCCTTGACGGTCCGCCGGATCGAGAAGGCCGAGGTCGGGCTGCGTATCCCGTACGTCAGGGAGCTGTTGCGCACCTACGGGGTCCCGGCGGCGGAGATCGACGACTTCCTCACCCTGGCGCGGGAGGCCAACCGGCCCGGCTGGTGGTACAAGTACCGCGACGTACTGCCGGAGTGGTTCAGGGCCTATGTGAGCCTGGAGAGCGAAGCCAGCGTCATCCGCCTGTACGAACCCCATTACGTCCCCGGCCTGTTGCAGACGCACGACTACGCCACCGCGCTCATGCGCATCGGCTTCCCCAACGAGTCGGAGGAGGAGACGGCCCGCCGCGTGGACCTGCGCCTCAGGCGCCAGGACCTGCTCGCCAAGCCGGACGCCCCGGTCGTGTGGGCCATCGTGGACGAGACCGTGCTGCGCCGTCCGGTGGGCGGGGCCGAGGTGATGCGGGCGCAGGTGGACCGGTTGCTCGAGACCCTGGAGATGCCGAAGGTGCGGATCCAGGTCATGCGCTTCTCCGTGGGCGCCCATCCGGGCGCCTACGGCCCCTTCCACCACTTCCGGTTCGGGTTCTCCGAACTGCCCGACATCGTCTACACCGAGACCCTCGCGGGATCGGTCTACTACGACCGTCCGGAGGACGTCGTCGCCTGTCTCGAAGTACTGGACCGGATGTCCGTGCAGGCGGAACCGGTCGCACGGACCAGGGACATCCTGGTTGAACTGCGTAAGGAGTTGTGAGCCATGGAATTCACCGGATCCAACGGCCCCGTCCGCAACGGCATGCCGGCCGGCGACCTGGGAGCAGAGGGCTGGCACAAGCCCTGGAGCGGCACCAACGGCGGCTCCTGCGTCGAGGCCAAGCGACTGCCCGACGGCCGCGTGGCGTTCCGCCAGTCCACGGACCCCGCAGGGCCCGTGCTGGTCTACACCCGGGAAGAGATGATCACCTTCCTCGAGGGCGCCAAGGCGGGCCTGGCGGACTTCCTGGTCGACTGAGCACCCAGAACCGCGCCACGCCCGAGCCGCACGGCCCGCCGGCCGCACGACACGCCGGCCGTGCGGCGCGGGCCCGGCCGGCCCGGCACCACGCCCGAGCGACGCACGAATCGTCAACTTCGTAAATTCGTACGGAAGTTGACGATAGGTTGGACGAAGACCGCGTGACGCACCGCAGGAGATCCCCCATGACTGACAGCCGGCTCACTCCCGACCAGGACGCGTTGTCCAAGATCGACACCACGGTGCCGCACTCGGCCCGCATCTGGAACTACTGGATGGGCGGGAAGGACAACTACGAGGTCGACCGGATCGCCGGGGACGCCTACCGCGAACACGCCCCCACCATCGAGACGATGGCCCGCGCCTCCCGCCAGTACCTGATCCGCGCCGTGACGTACGTGGCCGGCGAACTCGGCATCCGGCAGTTCCTCGACATCGGCACCGGGCTGCCGACCTACGACAACACGCACCAGGTCGCCCAGCGCATGGCCCCCGAGTCGCGCATCGTCTACGTCGACAACGACCCCCTGGTGCTGCGCCACGCGCAGGCCCTGCTCACCAGCACCCCCGAGGGCGTCACCGAGTACATCGACGCGGACCTGCACGAGCCCGAGAGGATCATCGAGCGGGCCCGCGAGGTCCTGGACTTCGACCGGCCGGTCGCCCTGATGCTCATGGGCATCCTCGGTCACATCCAGGACTACGAGGAGGCGAAGTCGATCGTCCGCCGCCTCCAGGCGGCCCTGCCCTCCGGCGGTTACTTCGTCCACTACGACAGCACCGATACCGACCAGGCCCTCAAGGAGGCCCAGCAGGGCTACGACGACACCGGCGCCATCCCGTACGTGCTGCGCAGTCCGGAGCAGCTCGCCGCCTACTACGAGGGCCTGGAACTGCTCGATCCCGGCATCGTCTCCTGCCCGCTGTGGCGTCCCGAGCCCGGCACCGCACCCAGGCCGACGGACATCTACGGGGGCGTGGCCCGCAAGCCCTGACATCCCTGCGGGCGCGGGCCCCGGCATACCTGTGGGCGTGGGCCCCGGCATACCTGTGGGCGCGGGCCCCGGTGTGCTGCGACCAGGACTCAGGGCGCCGTCCGCAGGAAGTCCGTCAGCCCCTCCAGAAGACGGTCGACGTCCGCCTCGCACGTGTACGGGGCCAGGCCGACGCGCAGGCCTCCGAAGTCGCCCAGCCCGAGGTGGCGGGAGGCCTCCAGGGCGTAGAAGGAGCCGGCGGGTGCGGCCACCGCGCGCCCGGCCAGGTGGCGGTAGGCGCCGACGGCGCCGCGGCCCCCGAAGGTCAGCAGCAGCGTGGGCGTGCGCCGGGCCGCGCGCGAGTGCACGGTGATCTCCGGCAGCCGGGACAGCCCTTCCTCGATCCGCCGGCGCAGGGCGTCCTCGTACTGTTCCAGCGAGGCGAGCGAGGTGAGCAGCCGCTCCCGCCGGGTGCCGTGGGCCCGCGGGTCCATCCCGGCGAGGAAGTCCACGGCGGCGCGGGTGCCGGCGAGCAGTTCGTAGGGCAGGGTGCCGAGTTCGAAGCGCTCGGGGACCGTGTCGGTGGAGGGCAGCAACTTGTCCGGGCGCAGCGTGCCGAGCAGGTCGGGCCGGGCCGCCAGCACGCCCAGATGGGGCCCGAGGAACTTGTACGGGGAGCAGACGAAGAAGTCCGCACCGAGGCCGGCGAGGTCGACCGGCGCGTGGGCGGTGTGGTGCACGCCGTCGACGTACAGCCTCGCGCCCCGGTCATGCGTCAGGGCGGCGATCGCGGGGATGTCGGGGCGGGTGCCGATCAGATTGGACGCGGCGGTGACGGCGACCAGCCGGGTGCGGTCGGACAACTGGGCGGCGATGTCCCGCGGGCTCAGTTCCCCGGTGGCAGGGTCGAAGCCGGCCCAGCGGACGACGGCTCCGACGGCCTCGGCGGCCTGTACCCAGGGGCGGATGTTGGCGTCGTGGTCGAGGCGGGTCACGACGACCTCGTCGCCCGGCGACCAGGTCCTGGCGAGGGTGCGGGAGAAATCGTAGGTCAGCTGGGTGGCGCTGCGCCCGAAGACGATGCCGGACGGATCGGTGCCGAGCAGGTCGGCCATGGCCTGCCGGGCGGCGCCGACGCATTCCTCGGCGTTGCGCTCGCCCGCCGTGACGACCCCCCGGTTGGCCAGCGGACCCGACAGCGTCTCGGCGACGGCGTCGATGACCGGCTGCGGGGTCTGGCTGCCGCCGGGCCCGTCGAAATGGGCCCACCCCGCCTTCAGAGCGGGGAACTGCGCGCGGACACCGGCGATGTCGTGACTCACGGAAGGCTCCTTCGGACGGCCCGGCAGGGTGGCGTCCCCCCATGATCCCCCGGTCGTGGGCGCCTGCCGTGAGCCGCCCGTTCCGCCCGGTGCCCCTACGACCGGCGCTCCTCCAACGCCGCCTGCCAGGCGGGTAGTTGGGCCTTGAGGGGTCGCTCCGCGCGATGGCCGCCGCGGGTGAAGAAGTCGGCGAGCGGGAGGATCGCGGCGCCGACGGTGACCGCGTCCGGGCCGAGGCGGCCCAGGTCGATGGCCACCTTCCCGGCCGGGTGGCGCAGCGCGTACGCCGCGGCGTGGCGGCGTACGGCGGGCAGGAAGCGGGAGCCGAGCTGGAGGCCGGCCCAGCCGCCGATCAGGATCCGTTCGGGCTGGAAGAGGTTGATCAGGTCCGACAGGCCGGCGCCCAGGTACTCGGCGGTCTCCTCCAGCACGGCGAGCGCCACGGGGTCGGCCGTGCCGCCCCCGGCCGGGTACGCGGCGGCCAGCATCGCGGTGAGCGCGGTCTCCTCGTCGGTGCCGTCCGGCGGGCAGCCGCCCTCCTCCTGCCAGCGGGCCAGCAGCGACTCCGCCCCGGCGTAGGCCTCCAGGCAGCCGAGCGCGCCGCAGCGGCAGCGGCGCCCCCGTACCCGTACCGTCAGATGCCCCCATTCCAAGGCACGGCCACGCTCGACCTCGGGGGCGACCAGGCAGGCTCCGACGCCGGAGCCGAAGAGCACCACGATCGCGTTGCCCGCGCCACGCCCCGCCCCGAACCACATCTCGGCCTGGCCCAGTGTCTTGGCGCCGTTGTCGATGAAGTACTTTACGTTGTCCGGGAGTTGGGAACCGGCGCGGAGCAGGGCCTCCAGCGGCACCGCGTCCCAGCCGATGGTCTGCCCGTGCACGACGGCACCGCGGTCGGGGGTGCGCTCGACGATGCCGGGGACGCCGATGCCGACCCCGAGGAGCCGCTCGGCAGGCAGACCGGTGGCGGCGAGCACCTCCGCGATTCCGTCCCGGATGTGGCCGGTGATCACATCGACGTCGTAGCGCTGTGGGGTCAATGGGCGCTGGGTGCGGGCGAGTTCGGTGAGGGTGAGGTCGAACAGCTCCACGCGTACCCGGGTCTCGCCGACGTCGACGCCGATCATGTGGCCGCTGTTCGGGGCCACGCGGAGCAGGGTGCGGGGGCGTCCGCCGTCGGAGTCGACGCTGCCCGCCTCCTCGACGAGGCCGTCGGCGATCAGGTCGGCGACGACGTTGCTGACGGAGCCGGAGCTCAGGCCGGTCGCCGGACCGAGTTCGAAGCGGCTGAGGGGACCGTCGAAGTACAGCCGCTGCAGCACGGCCGTACGGTTGCCCCGCCTGAGATCGCGCACCGTGCGCCCGTTCCGCCCCGCCATCTGGCTCCCCTGTCCGAACCCTGCCCGACACCCTTCGCGAGCTGCAACATACCGCCGCGAGGCGTCCGGGCGCGACTTCTTCGAACCTTAGCCCACGCAATAAATTAAGTGGTGAGCAGGCTGTCGATCCGGTCCGGGACCCAGCCGTTCCCGGACATTCCGGCGTGCCGCACCCGGGCCGGGGCGGGCCGCACCGTCCTCAGGTCCCGCACCCGGCGAACACGTGTCCCCGAAATCCAGTGGACCTCCCCGCACGGCCTGCTTACCCTAGCAAAAAACCTAAAACTATTAGGTTCTCCCTGTCCCACCCACACCTGGAGGTTCCGATGAGACCGCTCACCGAGCAGGACGTCCGCAGCTCCTTTGTCAACTGCTCGAAGGGCGAGGCCAAGCGCCTGGCACTCCCCCGCGATCTCGCCGAACGCCCCTGGAACGACCTCGACTTTCTCGGCTGGCGGGATCCGGGCGCCCCCGACCGCAGCTACCTGGTCACCGAGCGGGCGGGGCGGCCGGCCGGCGTGGCCCTGCGCTTCCCCTCCTCGCAGCGCGGCTTCCTGCACCGCAGCATGTGCTCGCTGTGCCTGACCACGCACCGGGGCGGCGGGGTTTCCCTGATGACCGCCCGCAAGGCGGGCGCGGCGGGCCGCGAGGGCAACTCGGTCGGCCTGTACATGTGCACGGACCTCGCCTGCTCCCTGTACGTGCGCGGCAAGAAGGTGCCCGGATCCGGCGCCCGTTTCGAGGAGAGCCTCACCGTGGAGGAGCAGATCGCCCGCATGACGGGCAACCTGGCGGCCTTCCTGGACAAGCTGTACGCCTGACCCCGCGGACAGCGGCACGTTCGATGCGTCTGTCCACGGGGAACAGCGCAAGGGATGCAAGATGTACGTGAGTGGACGTCGTCCCTTGTCCGGCTGGTGAGGCGGCACCGGGATCCCGTGGTCGTACAGGCGCTGCGGTCGACGGCCGCGGCGACGGTCGCGTATGTGATCGCGCTGCGCCTGAGCCCCGAGCCCGCCCCGCTGACCGCTCCCCTGACAGCCCTGCTCGTCGTCCAGGTCACCCTCTTCGCCACGCTGACCACCAGCATCCGCAGGGTGAACTCGGTGGTGGCCGGAGTGCTCGTGGCCATCGCCTTCTCCCTGCTGGTGGGACTGACCTGGTGGAGTCTGGCGCTGGTGATCCTGGCCGCGCTGGCCGTCGGGCACCTCGTGCGGGTGGACGAGTTCGTGCCCGAGGTGGCGATCAGCGCGATGCTGGTCCTGGGCGTCACGAGTGTCGGCAGCACGGCCTGGGCCAGGATCGTGGAGACGCTGATCGGCGCCGCGGTGGGCCTGGCCTGCAATCTGCTGCTCGCTCCCCCGGTGTGGACCGAGCACGCGAGCGAGTCCATCGAGGGGCTGGCGCGCCGGGTGCGGAAGCTGATGCTGCACATGGGTGAGGAGCTGACCGGCGGCACGCCCGTGGAACGCGCGGCCGCCCGGCTGCACGAGGCGCGCCGGCTGGACCACGACATCGCCGACGTGGACGCCGCCCTCCGCCAGGCGGAGGACAGCCTCAAGCTCAATCCGCGCGTGCGCGAGGGGCTGCTGCACCGGGTGGTGCTGCGCACGGGACTGGACACGCTGGAGATCTGCACGGTGGTGCTGCGGGTGCTGGCGCGCACCTTCACCGACCTGACCAAGGAGCGCGAGCCCGAACCGCTGTTCTCGCCGCAGACGAGCGCCCTGGTGCAGCAACTGCTGGGCGAGATCGCCGATGCGGTGGTCAGCTTCGCGGTGCTGGTCACCACCGACGTCAGTGTGAGTGCCGAGTCGGCCGAGTCACGGCTGGCCGCCGAGCTGCGGCAGGCCGGGACCACCCGCGACAAGCTGGCGCAGCTGCTGCTGGAGGAGGTGCAGCGCGACGTGAGCAACTGGCAGCTGCACGGCGCGGTGCTGACCGAGGTCAACCGCATCCTGGACGAGATGGACACCGAGCACCGTTCGCAGCGGCTCCTGGAGGAGCTGGACCGGCACACCCGTGCGCAGCGCGAACGCCGGTCGCGCTGGACCCGGTTCGGGGACCGGCTGGGCGCGCCGGCCGGGCTGCGCCGGAACCGCGAGGACGCCCGGGAACGTTCTCTGTGACGGGGTCACCGGGCGCGCGCCCGGTGCCGACGTCGCCGGGCGGGATGCGCGCCGCTCGTCCGGGGGCGCCTCACGACGGAGGGGAGCATGCGCATGACCGACTCGCGGGTACGGATCGACGGGAACACACTGCGGCTGCCGGGCGGTGTGGCGGTGCGGTTCGTGCGCACCCTGCGGCTGCCGGAGACGGGCACCCATCCGCTGCCGCCGGGGCTCGGCGAGTTCCCCGTGCGGCGGGTGGCGGACTACGCGGACACGGTGCCCGGGCAGTGGCGGGCGCGCGGCGGGGTGATGCTGCCGGTGTATCTGCGCGAGGCCATGTGGCTGAGCTTCGCAGGCACGGCCGAGCCGGCCGCCCTGCAGGTCGGCGTGGGCAAGGTGTGCGCCGTGTCGGGCAGGCCGTGGAGCGACCGCCTCGGGCGCGACCCGCAGAACTACGTGGTACTGCCGCGCCAGCCCTGGCTGGACGGGATCAACTCCGGCAAGGGCACGGTCCGCCAGTTCGTCGCGGTGCCGCTGGGCCTCGGGGCGACGGTCGAGGGCCAGGTCACGGGCGAGGAGGTATGGGGCGGCGTGCAGTTGCAGACGTTCCCGCTCAGGGACGAGGAGCTGGCCAGGTGGCGCGAGCAGGAGCGGCGCCGCATGGAGCGGCGGGCGACGACCCGGTCGGTCAAGAGCGTGGGCGGCGCCCCCTTCCCCATGGCGGCACCGGCCGCGCCGGGCGCCGCACCGCCCGCGCCCGGCGGGGCACCGGCCCCCGCGCCGGCGGGCCGGCCCCGCGCCGCCGCCGCGATGGGGCTCGGCGTGGGCGGCTCGATGCGCCAGGAGGTGTACCAGGACGACCGGCCGCTGATCCACTGGGCCGAGGCACCCGCCGGCCGGGTGTTCGTGCACCTGGTGACGCCCCCGGAGTGGCGCCGCATCACCGGGGAGGCGCCACCACCGTCGCCGGTCGACCGCGCCGCGTACACCAGCGCGGGCCTGCCCTGGTACGACTACTACGACCAGGACGCCGAGGACCTCGCCCCCACCGGCACCCTGGCGGAGGTGAAGCCGGTCGGGGACTGGCTCGGCGACGACCACGAGCCGTGGCAGGCGCCCGCACCGCACCAGGTGCATCCCCTCAAGGACGCGCCCGGCAAGCCGGTGCAGGACGGGAACTGGTAGACGCCCGCGCGGCCGTTGCGGCGTCCCCGACGCATGGTGCCGCACTTGCCCGTGAGCCCTGGTCCAGGCCAGGGTGGCAGTCACGGCCGGGGCAGTCGACGACCTGAGGTGCGGGCATGGACGGTGGGGCGCAAGCGTCGCGACGGGGGTCTCCCCTGCCCGGGCGAAGCCGAGAACCTGGGGGTGGCTGGAGCAGGCGCCGGTTCGTGGGGGCCATGGCGGGGGCCGCCGCGGTGGTGGCGGTCCCGGCACCGGCGGCCCCCGGGCGCGCGCCCTCGGCGGCCAGCGCGCCGGGCACTCCGCCCGCCTCCGGCTCTCCGGAGGCGTCCGCGAGCGGCCGCGGGCCGGCCGGGAGACCGTCCGGTCCCCGCCCGCTGTACCTGGGCACCTACACGTCCGTCGAGGGCGGCGGCACCGGCATCGGCCTGGCGAAGTACGACCCGGTGACCGGCGCCGCCACCGGGCGGGGCACCCTCGCGCCTGTCGCCGACCCCTCGTACCTCGCCGTGCATCCGGACGGCCGCACGCTGTACGCGGTCGACGAACGCCCGAACGGGGCCGTGAGCGCCGTCCGGACGGCCGATGGCAAGGTGCTGGGCGCCCGCGGAACCGGCGGTGGGGGCCCCTGCCATCTGTCCGTGCATCCCACCGGGCGCTGGCTGCTCAGCGCCAACTACCTCTCCGGCAGTGTGGCCGTGCACCCGATCGACGGCTCCGGCGCGCTCGGCGAGCGCACCGACCTGGTGACCCACACCAGCCCGCCACCCGGCCCGGGCCAACAGGGCCCGCACGCCCACCAGTTCATCACCAGCCCGGACGGCGGTCACGTCCTCGCCGTCGACCTGGGCACTGACACCGTCTACACCTACCGCCTGGACAGCCGCACCGGCCGGCTCACCGAGGTCTCCCGGGCGCACGCCCGGCCCGGCGCCGGGCCGCGCCATCTGACCTTCCACCCCGGCGGCCGGTACGCCTATCTCGCCAACGAGGTCGACGACACCGTCGCGGTCTGCGGCTACGACCCGCCGACCGGCCGGCTGACCATCGGCGAGCCGCAGTCCACGGGCTCGGGCGGGGGCACCAACTACCCGGCGCAGATCCTGGTGACGTCCAACGGCCGGTTCGCCTACCTGGCCAACCGGGGCCACAACAGCCTTGCCCGCTACGCCGTCGAGGCGGACGGGGCCCGGCTCGGGCTCGTGGAGACGGTGCCGGTCGCGGGCGACTTCCCACGGCAGATCGCCTTCTCGCCGGACGGCGCGCTGCTGTTCGCGGCGAACCAGAAGTCGGGCACGGTCAGCGTCTTCCACGTGGACCGCGCGAGCGGCGCGCTGCGGCTCGCGGGCGAGCCGTTCGCCTCACCCGTCGCCGTCTGTGCGCTGCCGCTGTAGGGCGCGCCGGCAGGAGGGGGCGCCCGCCTGGGCGAGCAGCACGTGCATGCGCTCGGTGAGCTGGGCGATGTCGTCGGCGGGCGCGTGGAAGGGCAGGCGTACGTCGCCGTGGGTGCGGCTGCGTTCGATGCGCAGGGTCAGTCCGTGCCGGTCGACGGCGAGCGGCTGGACCCGTACCGCGCCGTGCAGTCTGTCGGGCCCGACAAGCCGGGTGAGCCGCTCCACCGCGTCGGGGTGGGCGCCGGCGAGATGGATGAGCAGCCGCGCCTCGACCCCGGCCAGCGGGTCGGGCGCGGCGGCGGCGAACTCCTCGAGGCCGACCACGACCGCGTCCTGGGTGCGGCGCAGCACCACGCGGGTGGGGCGCAGGGCCAGGTGCTCGCCCTCGGGGACGAACCGGCCGGCAAGCCACAGCCGGGCACGGACCCGGTGGCGCACGGGGACGGGCGCGACATCGGCGAACTCCAGCACGGCGCAGGACTCGCCGCGCGGGGCGTGGAGCGCGGCCGTGCGCAGGACGCTGTCGTCGGGCACGTTCAGGAGCACCCGGCCGTCCCCGGCCACGCGGTGTGCGCCGACGAACTCCTCCCGCCCGCCGTTCGCGGTCACCGCGCAGGACCACGCGGCGGCGAGCACGGACCGCGCCTGCTGGCCCGCGCCGGGCGCCGCCGTCCAGGTGTGGCTGTCACCCATCGGAACCTCCTTAGGTAAGGCTTGCCTAACTTATCGGAGATCTGGGTGCGCGCCAACCACGTGCACGCCAGCCACGCCCCTCATCCGGCGGCTCTCAGGTTCCCCACCGGGGAGTGTTCAGGAGGCCAGCACGCCGAGCAGGGCCCGTGCGCACAGATCGCGCACCTGCTCCCGGGTCAGCTCCGGTCCGCGCAGCCACTCCAGGCAGACGGCGGTGGTGAAGGCCAGCCAGCCACGGACGGCCAGCTCCAGATCGGGGCGCCGCCCGGCCAGCGGACCGAACTCGGGGTCCTCGGCGAGAGCCGCGAGGATCTGCTGTTCCTGCGCGGCCAGAGCCTGCTGGTAGACACGGCGCACGGCCTGGTCGCCCGCCGCGTCGGCTCGGTGGAACGCCCGGTAGCCGTGCGCATGGACCTGGACGTACTCCAGGTAGGTGTCCAGCCCCGCCGTGAGCTGCTCGCGCACCGGCACCCCGGGCACCGCCGCGGTCATCCGCAGCATCCGCTCGCTCTCGCGCTCGACGACCGCCGCGAAGAAGTCCCGCTTGGTCGGGAAGTAGTGGTAGAGCAGCCCGCGGGAGACCCCCGCGATCTCCGCGACCTGCTCGATCCACACGTCGTCGTACGGGCTCTCCGAGAACAGCCGCGCCCCCACCGACAGCAGCTGCTCCCTGCGCTCGGCGGTGCTGAGCCGGCGGCGCGTGCGCTGCTCCCCCTGATTCGCGGCCATGCCCGCACTGTACTTGACGCCGGTTCAACAACCGGACCAGACTGAATCGCGTTATTGAACCCACGTACAACACGTAGCACGTACGGGAGATCGCGTCATGGCGCAGACGACGTCCGGAGCCGGGCTGCCGAAGGGCTTCCGCGGCGCCGAGCAGGGCTGGCCCGAACTGCACCGCATTCCGCATCCGCCCCATCGCCTCCCCCTGCTCGGCGATGTGCTCGGCGCCGACCGGCGCACGCCGTTGCAGGACTCCATGCGCCACGCCCGCGCGCTCGGCCCGGTCTTCCGCCGCAGGGCGTTCGGCAAGGAGTTCGTGTTCGTGTGGGGTGCGGAGCTGGTCGCCGACCTGGCGGACGAGGCCCGTTTCGCCAAGCACGTGGGCCTGGGGGTGGCCAACCTGCGGCCGGTCGCCGGGGACGGCCTGTTCACGGCGTACAACCACGAGCCCAACTGGCAGCTGGCGCACGACGTACTTGCCCCAGGCTTCAGCCGTGAGGCGATGGCCGGCTACCACCTGATGATGCTCGACGTGGCCGCACGGCTCACCTGTCACTGGGATCGCGCGCAGGCCGCGGGCCGCACCGTGGACGTGCCCGGCGACATGACGAAGCTGACCCTGGAGACGATCGCGCGCACCGGCTTCGGGCACGACTTCGGTTCCTTCGAACGCGCCCGTCCGCACCCGTTCGTGACGGCGATGGTCGGCACGCTCACCCATGCGCAGCGGCTCAACACCGTCCCGGCACCGCTCGCCCCGTATCTGCTGCGCGGTGCGAGCCGCCGCAACGCGGCCGACATCGCCCACCTCAACCGCACGGTCGACGACCTGGTCGGCGCCCGCCGCACGGCGGGCGGGGGCGGCGGGACCGGGGACCTGCTCGACCGGATGCTGGAGGTGGCCCACCCCGAGACCGGGGAACGGCTGTCGCCGGAGAACGTGCGCCGCCAGGTGATCACCTTCCTGGTGGCCGGGCACGAGACGACCTCGGGCGCGCTGTCCTTCGCCCTGCACTACCTCGCCCGGCACCCGGAGGTCTCGGCCCGGGCCCGGGCCGAGATCGAACGGGTCTGGGGCGATGCGCCCGCCCCGGGCTACGAGCAGGTCGCCAAGCTGCGCTACCTGCGCCGGGTGCTCGACGAGTCGCTGCGGCTGTGGCCGACCGCGCCCGCCTTCGCCCGCGAGGCCCGGCAGGACACGGTGCTGGCCGGAAAGCATCCCATGCGCCCGGGCGCCTGGGCTCTGGTGCTGACCCCGATGCTGCACCGGGATCCCGAGGTGTGGGGCGCGGACGCGGAGCGGTTCGACCCGGACCGGTTCGACGCACAGGCCGTCCGGGCCCGCCCCCCGCACGTCTTCAAGCCCTTCGGCACCGGCGCCCGGGCGTGCATCGGCCGTCAGTTCGCCCTGCACGAGGCGACCCTGGTCCTCGGTCTGCTGCTGCGCCGCTACGAACTCCACGCCGACCCGGACTACCGGCTGAAGGTCACCGAGCGGCTGACGCTCATGCCGGAGGGGCTGCGGCTGCGCCTGGAGCGGCGCACGGGACCCGCCGCGCCGCCCCCGCAATCCGCCCCGGCCCTGCGCGTACCGGACCAGAAGGACGGCTCAGGACTGCGCTGTCCAGTGGCCGGGGCGGGTGACTGACGCAGGCAGCCGGGTGCCGGCGCCGCCCCGGGCGGCGTTCAGCTGCGGCTGGGTCAGGAAGAACGCGCCGGTCAGATCGGCGTCCGTGAGGTCGGTGTCCCGCAGGTCGGCGCCTATCAGTTCCGCACCGCGCAGATCGGCGCCGGTCAGGTCGGCCGCGATCAGGCAGGCGCCGCGCAGCGTGGCCCCGCGCAGGTCGGCGCCCCTGAGCCGGGCACCGATCAGGTCGGCGCCCCGCCGGTTCTTCTTGCGGCCCTTGCTGCCCGGCACCTCGGCCCGCACCAGCTCGCCGGCGCGCAGCAGCAGCGCGTTGACCTCCTGCCAGTGCGCGCCGACGTCCAGTGCGGCGAGTTCCCCGGGCGCCAGGAGGGTCAGCTGCTCGGTCCGCTCCAGGGCCCGGCGCAGACCGGCGTGGACCGGGCGGGCGGCGGGCAGGGTGAGCGCCTCGGTCAGATACCAGAGCAGCTCGTGCAGTTGCCGGACCACCGGGAACACCTCGAACATCCGCCGGGCGCGCTCCCCGGACCCGGTTCGCCAGTCCTGGCCGCCGAAGGTGACCTGCGAGACCTTCTGGCCGGCGCCGAAGCAGTCGTAGACCGTGCAGCCGCTGAAGCCCTGCTCCCTCAGACGCGCGTGGATGCCGCAGCGGTGGTCGTCCCGGAGGTTCGGGCAGGGCTTTCCGGCGGGCTTGTCCAGCGCGAAGTCCGCGGAGGCGGAGAAGGGCAGGGCAACGCAGCACAGCCCGAAGCAGCGCGCGCAGTCGCCACGCAGTCCGGGCCGGTCGGGCCGGTCGGGCCGGTCGGGCCGGTCGGGCCGGTCGGGCCGGTCGGGCCGGTCGGCTGTCTGATCTGGCATGGCGTCCACCCTACTGACCTGCTGCCGGTGCCCGAACAGGCGCATCACCGCAAGAACTCGGCGACGGCGGCCACGAAACCGCTCGGGGTCGTCCAGCCACGAGCCGGGAATTCGCTCCAGCCCGGCGCCGGGCACCCGGTCAGTCCCCCAGCACCCCTGCCAGATCGAGGTGTTCGAGCCGTTCGGGGTCGGCCAGGATGTACATGTGGGTGATCCGGCCGTCGGCGACGGTGACGCCCATGACCGACAGCGGCCGTCCCTCGGGGGCGTTGGCCAGCCCGACCGTGCCGTTGACCAGCACCAGCCGGGCGTACCGGGCGTACTGCGCGAAGGTGAGCGCCTGCGCGGCCACGGTCTTCGCCCCCTGGACCACCTTGGACGCGGCCGTGTCCCGGACGAGGGCACCGGCGTCGACCCGCAGGACCACGTCGGGGTGGAGGACGGCGACCAGCGCCTCGAAGTCGCCGCCGCGCGAGGCGGCGAGGAAGGCGTCGAGCACCTCCTTCTGCCGTCCGAGGTCGGCGTCGGCCGACGGGGTGGCGCCCTGCACCCGGCGCCGGGCGCGGCCGGCGAGCTGCCGGGTGGCGGCCGGGGTGCGCTCCACGATCGGCGCGATGTCGTCGAAGGGCACCGCGAACAGGTCGTGGAGCACGAACGCCAGCCGTTCGTCGGGCTGCAGGGTCTCCAGCACGACGAGCAGGGCGAGCCCCACCGAGTCCGCCTGGAGCACCTCCTGCTCCGGGTCGGTCCGGGTCAGGGGCCGGATGACGGGGTCGGGGACGAAGGTGTCGTCCATGGGTTCCTCGCGCCGCGCCTTGCGCGCCCGCAGCAGGTCGAGACAGACCCGGCCGGTCACGGTGGTGAGCCAGGCGCCCAGGTTCCGGACGGCGTCCGGGTCCGTGCGGGTGAGCTTCAGCCAGGTCTCCTGGACGGCGTCCTCGGCCTCCGGCAGCGAGCCCAGCATTCGGTAGGCGACCGCGCGCAGTTGCCCGCGGTGCTCCTCGAAACGCCGTGCCAGGACTTCCTCGTCACCCATGCCGGCCATCCCGTCCCCCGCCCCGTGCTCCGCGCTCGGTGTCCCGTCCTTCTGGATCATCCTAGGCGCCGGGCGGCGTCACCGGCCGAACAGTTCCAGCCGCCACCGGCACCTCACACCTCGTCGCGGACCAGGGCGAGCAGCCGGTCCAGGACGCGGGGACCGCCGGCCCGTACGCCGTCGTGCTCGAACTCGTCGGTGACCCAGGTGCGCAGGCCGCGGACGGCGCGGGCGGTGTCGAGGGCGTGGGCGGTGTCGACGTACATGTCGTCGTGGTAGACGGCCGCGGCGACCGGGACCTCGTTGGCGGCAAGGCGGGACGGGTCGTACAGGGGCCGCCAGCCGGTGCGGGCGGCGAGCAGTTCGGCGGTCTCGCGCAGCGGGCGCAGCGCGGGGTCGCAGTCGAACGTCCAGGGGTGCACGGACTCGCCGGTGAACAGCAGCGGCCCGTCGCCGGCGAGCGCCTTGGCCGCGTCGAACTGCGGGAACTCGGCCCGGACCCGCTCGGCGGACCAGGCGGTGGGGCGGGTGTCCTGGCCGTAGATCGCCTCGTGGACTAGGGCGTACAGCGGGTGACCGGCGTACGACAGCAGGCCCTGGACCTCCTCCTGGAACGCGTCGGACAACTCCGGCCCGTTCGGGGTGCGGACGAAGGCGTGCTCGAGGAGGAAGTGCAGGCGGTGGCTGCCGTCGCCGCCGCCGAGCAGGATGCCGAGGGACTGGAAGGCCTCGACGGTCAGGCGGTATCCGTTCGGCAGCACCACGTCGTGGGTGAGGAGGTGGTCGGCGATGCGGCGGGCGCGTTCGGCGTCCTGCGGGTAGCGGGCGTAGTGGGCGGCGACCTTGCGCTCGATGCGCGGGTAGGCGGCCCGGTAGACGTCGTCGGCGTGGGCGTCGAGCGCGGGCAGGCCTCCGGTGATCAGGGCGGCGGACAAGCCCTCGGGGTGGGTGGAGAGGTAGTTGACCGTGCAGAAGCCGCCGAAGCTCTGGCCGAGGACGGTCCAGGGGGCGCCGCCGGTCACCTGCGGGCGGATCGCCTCGCAGTCGCGGACGATGGAGTCGGCGCGGAAGTGCGTGAGGTACTCGGCCTGTTCGGCCGGACCGCCGCGCAGGGGGAGGGTCTGGCGGCCCGCGGGCGTGGAGTGGCCGGTGCCGCGCTGGTCCAGGAGCAGTACCCGGTGGTCCTCCAGGGCCCGGCCCAGCCAGGCCTGCTTTCCGATGAAACGGTTCGCCCCGAAACCGGGGCCGCCCTGGAGGTAGACCAGCCACGGCAGGTCCTCGCCGGCCTTGCCGCTCGCGACGGCCGCACGGGCGTAGAGCTCTATGGTCTCCCCCGCCGGGTCGTCGTGGTCGAGCGGCACCGTGAAGGAGCGGTCGGTGAGGACGACGCCGGGCTGGCGGTAGCTGACGGACAAGAGATCTCCCGGGACGGAGGGTTTACGGCCGCGGCCCAGTTCAGCACATGTTCGTCCGCCGTCTAAGCCCCAGGATCACGAAATCCTACTGAACGCCGGGTCAGCGGGCGAGGGGGCCGGCGGATCAGCGTGCGGGCAGGCTGGAGCTGCGGACCACCAGCTCCGGCTGGAGCACCACCCGCCGGTGCTCGTGCGCCGTCGCCCCCTGTGCCTCCGTCTCCTCCAGGAGCAGCTCCGCCGCCAGGGCGCCCATGGTGACGGCGGGCTGGCGGACCGAGGTGAGCGGGACGGCGGCGGCCGCGGCGAACTCGATGTCGTCGTGTCCAACGATGGCGAGGTCGTCGGGGACGTTCACCCCGGCCGCGTACACGGCCTGCAGCACGCCGAGGGCGAGCAGGTCGTTGGCGCAGAAGACGGCGGTGGGCCGGTCGGCGAGGCCGAGCGGGCGGGCACCGGCGTCCCGGCCGGCGGCCACGTCGAGGCGTTCGGTGGGCAGCTCGCGCAGGGCGTCGGGGCCCAGACCCGCCTCGGCGAGCGCGTTCAGGGCGCCGGTGCGGCGGTCGCGGACCTGGTTCGGACCGGGCGGCCCGCTGACGTAGGCGATGGGGCGGTGCCCGGCGTCCACCAGGTGCCGCACCGCCAGGGCGCCGCCCGCCACGTCATCGACGGAGACCGAGCACTCGGTGGTGCCCTCGGCGACCCGGTCGACCAGCACGAAGGGGATGCCGTGCCGGCGGAAGGCGGCGATGTTGCGGCCGGTGGCGTCGGTCGGGGTGAGCAGCACGCCGCGCACCCGCTGCTCGGCGAAGAGCGAGAGGGTGGCCGGCGAGTTCAACACAACGCCGTCAACGTGATGCGGGGCGCGCAGGCCGTGTCGGCGTACGCGCCGATCGAGGAGCCGGAGAAGTTCCGCATCGGGTACCTGGCCGCTGGAGGAGGCCAAGCTCCGGCGGATGCCGAAGCCGAAGCCGCGGGCCACGCGCGTCGCCCTGGTCACCGGCGCGGGCAGCGGGATCGGCAGGGCCATCGCGCACCGGCTGGTCGCCGAGGGCGCGTGTGTCGTGGTCGCCGATCTCGACGCGGAGAGCGCCGCCGCCGTGGCCGAGGAACTGGGCGGGTCCGACAAGGCGGTCGCCGTGGCCGTGGACGTGACGGACGAGGGGCCGATCGCGGACGCCTTCAAGGCGGCGCTGCCCGCCTTCGGCGGGGTGGACCCCACCGCCGGGCGGTCGCCGAGGCGCAGCGGCTTGCCGACCATCCCGTCGGCGTCGTGCACATCGTCGGCGGCGACACCCGCAACGCCCTGCTGTGCCAGCTGACCGCCGACGCCTGCGGGCCGCCGGTGGTGGCCGGTCCCACAGAGGCGGCCGCCCTGGGCAACGTCCTGGTGCAGGCGCGGGCGCACGGCCTGGTCGGCGACCGCGCCGCAATGCGCGGGCTGATCGCCCGTACACAGCCGCTCTCGCGGTACGAACCGCGCGGCGACGCGGCGCACTGGCGGGCGGCCGAGGCCCGGCTCGCCGCCACCACGCCGTGAGCCAAGGCTCGCCGCAAGGCCGTGGACCGGACCTCTCCCGCCGGGCCCCCTGCCTGACTAGGCTTCACTCGTCCGATGATCGACAACAAGGAGCCGCGATGCGTGTCGCCCTGTTCCTGACCTGCGTCAACGACACGCTCTATCCGGACACCGGGCGCGCCATGGTGAAACTGCTGACCAGGCTGGGCGTCGAGGTGGACTTCCCGATGGCCCAGACCTGCTGCGGGCAGGCGCACTACAACACCGGATACCGGCACGAGGCAGAACCGCTGGCCCGGCATTTCTCCGATGTCTTCCGGGATTACGAGGCGATCGTGACGCCGTCGGGGTCGTGCGGGGCGATGGTGCGGGAGCTGTATCCGCGCATGGGCGAGCGGGCGCGCGCCGAGGGCCGGGGCGACACCCTGGCCCGGACACTGGCGCCGGTGGTGCCGAAGACGTACGAGCTGACGGAGTTCCTGGTGGACGTGCTGGGGGTGACGGACGTCGGGGCGTACTACCCGCACAGGGTGACCTATCACCCCACCTGCCACGGGCTGCGTGGCCTGGGCCTCGGCGACCGGCCCCGCCGGCTGCTCCAGGCCGTGAAGGGACTGGAACTGGCCGAACTGCCCGGTGCGGACGAGTGCTGCGGCTTCGGCGGCACCTTCGCGGTGAAGAACCCCGACGTCTCGGCGGCGATGGGCGCCGACAAGGTGCGCAACGCCGAGTCGACCGGCGCCGAGGTGCTGTGCGCGGGCGACAACTCCTGTCTGATGCACATCGGCGGCACCATGACCCGGCTGCGCACGGGCATGCGGCCGGTGCACATCGCGGAGATCCTGGCGAGCACCGAGGAGGAACCGGCGGCATGAGCAAAGCGTTCGTGGGGATGCCCCGTTTTCCGGCGTCCCCGGCCTTTCCGGAGGCCGCTCACGAGGCGGTGCGGGACACGACCCTGCGCGGCAATCTGCGTCACGCCACGCACACCATCCGCGCCAGGCGCGCCAGGGCGGTGGCCGAGGTGTCCGACTGGGCGGCGCTGCGCGAGGCGGGCCGGCGGATCAAGGACCACACGCTGCGCCACCTGGACCGCTACCTGGTACAGGTGGAGGAGGCGGTCACGGCGGCCGGCGGCACCGTCCACTGGGCGGTCGACGCCGACGAGGCCAACCGGATCGTCGCCGACCTGGTCAAGGCCACCGGCGAGAGTGAGGTCGTCAAGGTCAAGTCGATGGCCACCCAGGAGATCGGCCTCAACGAGGCACTCGAGGCGGAGGGCATCCACGCCTACGAGACCGATCTCGCCGAGCTCATCGTGCAGTTGGGCAAGGACCGGCCCTCCCACATCCTCGTCCCCGCGATCCACCGCAACCGCGGCGAGATCCGGGACATCTTCCGCTCCGAGATGAAGCACTGGGGCCGCCCGGCCCCCGAGGGGCTGACGGACACGCCCGCCGAACTCGCCGAGGCGGCCCGGCTGCACCTGCGGGAGAAGTTCCTGCGGGCCCGGGTCGGCATCTCCGGTGCCAATTTCGTGGTCGCCGAGACCGGCACCCTGGTGGTCGTGGAGTCCGAGGGCAACGGGCGGATGTGCCTGACCCTGCCCGAGACGCTGATCTCCGTCGTCGGCATCGAGAAGATCGTGCCCACCTGGCGGGACCTGGAGGTGTTCCTCCAGGCCCTCCCCCGCTCCTCCACGGCCGAGCGGATGAACCCGTACACGTCGACCTGGACCGGCACCACGGACGGCGACGGCCCGCGGGCCTTCCACCTGGTCCTGCTGGACAACGGCCGCACCGACACCCTCGCCGACGAGGTCGGCCGCCAGGCCCTGCGCTGCATCCGCTGCTCGGCGTGCCTGAACGTGTGCCCGGTCTACGAGCGGGCCGGCGGGCACGCCTACGGCTCGGTCTACCCCGGGCCGATCGGCGCCATCCTCAGCCCCCAACTGCGCGGTACGGCAAGCGACATCGACGCCTCACTGCCGTACGCGTCCACGCTGTGCGGCGCCTGCTACGAGGTGTGCCCGGTGGCCATCGACATTCCCGAGGTCCTGGTGCACCTGCGCGAGCGCGTCGCACAGGGCGGCGAGGTGACGCGGAACGGCAACAAGGTGGTGCTCAGGCCCGCGAAGGGCCACGCCGCCGAGCGGGCGGCGATGCGCGCGGCCCGCTGGGCGTTCAGCCACCCGGGCGTCCTGCGCGGCGGCCAGCGGCTGGCGTCCCGCACCCGCCGCTTCCACCCGCGCGCACTGCCCGGCCCGGGCCGGGCATGGACCGGCACCCGGGACCTGCCCCCGGTGCCCGCGGAGCCCTTCCGCGACTGGTGGCAGCGCACACACGGGGGCAAGGAGGGTGTGAAGTGAGCAGCAGGGACCGGATCCTTGGCCGGGTGCGGCGCGCACTGGCGGACGTGGAGCAGGACGAGCAGGACGAGCAGGACGACACGCCGTACGAGCAGGCCGTCTTGCGGGACTATCTGCACCAGCACGGCGAGCGGACCGTCGCGGAGACGGTGGATCTGCTCGCCGCGAACCTGGTGGAGTACCGGGCGGTCGTGCACCGCAGCGACGCCGAGGGGCTGCCCGCGCTGATCGCCCACCTGCTCGGCGAGCGGGGTTCGGCGAGCGTTCTCGTCCCGCCGGGCCTGGACGCGGGCCTGCTGGCGAGGACGGAGCTGGCGCGGGTCGAGGACCGTGCGGACAGCACACCTGACGATCTGGACCGGGTCGACAGCGTGGTCACCGGCTGCGCGGTCGCGATCGCCGAGACCGGCACGATCGTGCTGGACGGCTCCCCCGACCAGGGCCGCCGCCGGATCACCCTGATCCCCGACCATCACATCTGCGTCGTCCGCGTCCCCGGCCAGGTGGTCTCCTCCGTCCCCCAGGCCCTCGCCCGCCTGGACCCCGCCCGCCCGCTGACCTGGATCTCCGGCCCCTCCGCGACCAGCGACATCGAACTGGACCGGGTGGAGGGGGTGCACGGGCCGCGCACCCTGGAGGTCGTGCTGGTGAGCGGGGAGTGACGTGCGCCGTTAGCGTGGGAGCATGATCCGGTTCGAACAGGTCACCAAGCGGTATCCGGACGGGACCACGGCCGTGGACGGCCTGAGTTTCGAGGTGTCCGAGGGTGAACTGGTGACGCTCGTCGGCCCCTCAGGCTGCGGCAAGACGACCACCGTGCTGATGGTCAACCGGCTCATCGAACCCACCTCCGGGCGGATCTTCGTGGCCGGCGAGGACGTCGCGAAGGCCGATCCGGTCCGGCTGCGCCGCCGGATCGGTTACGTCATCCAGCAGGTGGGACTCTTCCCGCACCGTACGGTCCTGGACAACACGGCCACCGTGCCGGCGCTGGTGGGCTGGAAGAAGGCGAAGGCCCGGGCGCGGGCCGCCGAGCTGCTGGATCTGGTGGGCCTGGACCCGAAGAGGTACGGGCCGCGCTATCCGCACCAGTTGTCGGGTGGGCAGCGGCAGCGCGTCGGGGTGGCGCGGGCACTGGCGGTGGACCCTCCGGTGCTGCTGATGGACGAGCCGTTCGGGGCCGTGGACCCGGTGGTGCGCGAGCAGTTGCAGGACGAGTTCCTGCGGATGCAGGCCGCCGTGCGCAAGACGGTGCTGCTGGTCACGCACGACATCGAGGAGGCGGTACGGCTCGGCGACCGGATCGCCGTGTACGGGCAGGGACGCATCGAGCAGTTCGACACGCCGGGCGCGGTGCTGGGTGCTCCCGCGACCCCGTACGTCGCCGGGTTCGTGGGCGCGGACCGCGGGCTGAAGCGGCTGTCGGTCACCGCGATCGAACGCGGGGACCTGGAGCAGCCACCGGTCGCCCGGCTGGACGAGCCCGCCGGCGACGCGGCGGACAGGCTGCGTGCCCAGGGTGCCCGCTGGGCCGTCGTGCTGGACCCCTCCGGCGACCTGCACGGCTGGGTCGGCCTGGATGCGCTGGCCGCGGGCGGCCGGGTCGGCGGGCTGGCGCACCGGATGAGAGCCTGGGTGCCCGTGGGCGCGCCGCTGAAGCAGGCGTTCGGCGTGATGCTCCAGCACGACGCCGGCTGGGTGGCCGTGCTGGACGGCTCCCGCTTCCTCGGCGTGCTGACCCCGGCGAAGCTGCACGAGGCGCTGCGCCGCTCGGTGGACGCGGACGCCCTCGGCGTGCCGCGGGGCGAGGTGGGTTTCGACTCGGTGGCGGATGCCTGAGCGGCGCCCGGCGGGCCGGGCTCACTTCAGCAGGCCCTTGCTCTTGAGGTAGGCGCGGGCCACGTCCGCCGGCAGGCGGCGCCGGCTGTCCACCTGTTCGTTCAGGGACGCCAGGTCGGCCGTCGTCAGCACCTCGCCCAGTGCGCCGAGCGCCTTGGTCACCCCCGCGCCGCCCGCGCGGGCGCGGTTGACGACCGGGACGACGTAGTCGGCGTTCTGCAGGTGCCTGTCGTCGGCGAGGAGGACGAGGCCGAAGGCGCCGAGGGTGGCGTCGGTGGTGGTGGTCAGCGCCATCTGGTCCCGGCCGCTCTGCACGGCCTGTTTCGCCTGGGTCGTGCCGACTCCCTTGGGGTCGATGCCGGTGACGTCGATGCCGTAGGTCTTCCGCAGTCCCGGTTCGCAGTACGGCCGGACCACGCACTCGTCGCCGGCCGCGAGCCGTACCTTCAGTCCGGCGGCGCCGAGGTCGCCGAGGGTCTTCAGGCCGTGCTGCCGGGCGTAGGCGGCGCTCACCGCGAAGGCGTTCTGGTCGATGGCCCGGCCGGGGTCCTGGACGGTCAGCCCGCGGGGCGTGGCGAGTCCGCGCAGCGCGCTCATCGTGGTGTCGAGGTCGGGTGAGCCGACGGGGGGCGCGTCGGCGCCGTGCGTCTTGGCGTTCAGCCAGTCGGCGAAGGTGGCCGCGTACTCGGGCACGACGTCGATCTGGCCGGATTCCAGGGCGGGTTCGTACAGTTCGCGGTTGGCGACGGTGATCAGCGAGGTCTTGTAGCCGGCCTGGCCGAGCAACTGCGCGTACATCTGGGCGAGCAGGTCGCTCTCGGTGAAGCCGGCGGATCCGACGGTCAGGTGGCGGCTGTCGCCGGGCGGTGCGGTGACCTGCCCGCGGTCCTCCAGGGACGGGCCGGTGGTACAGGCGGCGAGCGGGGTGAGCAGGAGCGGCAGGAGCAGCGCGGCAGGAGCTCTCACCGTGCGCCGCCGCCCTTCGCCCACGCCGGGGCGAGCCGCTCCGCGACCTCGAAGACGCCCTCGACGAGCAGCGCGAAGGCGGCGACGAGGACGGCACCGGCCACCACCTGCGGTGTGCTCGCCAGGTTGAAGCCGGCCGTGATGATCCGGCCCAGCCCTCCCCCGCCGGCCAGTGCGGCGATGGTGGCGGTGGCGACGAGCTGGACGGCCGCGATCCGCACCCCGTTCATGACCATGGGGAACGAAAGGGGCAGTTCAACGTGGAACAGCATCTGCCGTCCGGTCATCCCCATGCCGCGGGCCGCCTGCACGGTGCTCCGGTCGACCTCGCGCATGCCGACGTAGGCGTTGGTGAGCAGCGGCGGAATGGCGAACAGCACCAGTGCCACCACCGTGGGTCCCTCGCCCCACTGCCCGACGGGTGTCAGGAGCAGCAGGACCAGGACGGCGAAGGTGGGCACGGCCCGGCCGATGTTGGAGATGTTCACCGCGAGGGCGCCGCCCCTGCCGAGGTGGCCGAGGACGAGCGCGACCGGCAGGGCGATCAGGCAGCTGAGGGCCAGGCAGACGACCGTGAGCACCAGGTGCTGCAGGAGACGGTGTGCGATGCCGTCGTCGCCCGTCCAGTGCGCGGGGTCGGTGAGCCAGTGCCAGGCGCCGGTCAGGGTGTTCATGTGCGGCCCGCCCGCGTCCAGGGGGTGATCAGGCGCTGTACGCCCAGCAGGAGAAGGTCGGCGGCGACCGCGATGACCACGCACAGCACGGACGCGGTGAGCACCTGGGCCTTGAAGTAGGTGTTCATGCCCGCGTAGATGAGGTTGCCGAGTCCGCCGAAGCCGACGATGGCACCCACCGTCACCAGCGACACCGCCGAGACCGTCGCGATGCGCAGCCCGGCCATCGCGGCGGGCAGGGCGAGCGGCAGCTCCACGGTGAGCAGCAGGCGGACGGGACCGTAGCCCATGCCGCGCGCCGCCTGCCGGGTCTCCTCGGGCACGGCACGCAGGCCCGCGAGGATGTTGCGCACCAGCAGGGTCAGCGAGTACAGCACGAGTCCGGCGACGACGAGGGTGGCCGAGAGCCCGTACACGGGCAGCAGCAGCGAGAACATGGCCAGGGACGGGATGGTGTAGAGGATCGTCGTGGCGGCCAGGACGGGCCCGGCCGCCCACCCCCAGCGGCGGGCGAGCACGGCCAGCGGGACGGCGAGCACGAGACCGATGAGCACCGCGAGGCCGGTCAGTCTCAGGTGCTGCCCCACCGCGTCCAGGAGGATCTGCCGGCGCGTGCTGAGGTAGGCGCCGCAGATCCACTCGTTGCGCGCGAGGCAGTCGTCCGGAGGCGCGGTCACCCGTCCATTGCACCGGGCGGCCCGGGAGTCCGGCTCGTTGTGGTGGCCCGTCCGGGGTGGTGTCCGGCGTGGTGACCGGCGTGGTCACCGCCGGTTGCCGGCCCGTCAGCGCAGGCCGCCGGCGTCCAGCAGGGCCGTGGCGGTGGCCGCGGCCAGTCCGTCGTCCAGGGTCTCCACCCGTGCCCCGCTGCGGGCGCTCGCCCCGTCGAAGACCAGCATCAGCTGACGGGCGAGCAGCCCGGGATCGCGGGCCCCGCCGAGCTCGGCCTGTCTGCGGAACGCTTCCTTCAGCCGCTCCTTGGCATCCCGGGCCACCCGGCTCGCCGCGTGCTCGGGGTCCTTCAGCTCGACCAGTGCGGCGAGATACGGGCAGCCGTGGTAGCCGGGCTCCGCGGCGGCCTGCGCCAGCCGCTCGAAGGCGTACAGGATCCGCTCGCGGGGGGTGGCGGCGTCCTCGGGGCCGGGGGTGAGCCGGGCCTCGTAGCCGGGCAGCCGCCGCTCCAGGCTCGCGGCCAGGACCTTGTCCTTGCCGTCGAAGAGCTGGTACATCGACCGCTTGGAGACGCCGGCCGTCCGGCACAGCGCCTCCACGCCGATGGAGACGCCGTCCCGGTAGAACAGCTCGGCCGCCGCGTCGAGCAGCCGGTCGCGGGGCGCCTTGTCGGTGGTGGCCATGGGGCGAGGCTACCGCGCCCCGGGCGGACGGGAAACCGATCGGTGTATGAACGGGTCCGGCCCGAGGTTCCCCCGTGACAGATCGGCTGAACAAGCGCTTAGATATGCACAGGGAAGCCGATTCGCCGCACCGCGCTGGAGGCCCAGTTGTTCACATCCGTCGACGATGTCTCCGCCCGCCTCGCCGAGACCGGCTACCTGGCCTCGCCCGCGGTCGCCACGACCGTCTTCCTCGCCGACCGCCTCGGCAAGCCGCTGCTCGTGGAGGGACCCGCCGGGGTCGGCAAGACGGAGCTGGCCAAGGCCGTGGCCGAGGTGGCGGGGGCGCGGCTGGTACGGCTGCAGTGCTACGAGGGCGTGGACGAGTCCCGGGCGCTGTACGAGTGGAACCACGCCAAACAGCTGCTGCGCATCACCGCCGGCCGCGACGAGAGCTGGGACGAGACGCGCACGGACATCTTCGGCGAGGAGTTCCTGCTGCCCCGCCCGCTGCTGACGGCGATCCGCGGCGACGAGGCGACGGTGCTGCTGATCGACGAGACCGACAAGGCCGACGTGGAGGTGGAGGGCCTGCTCCTGGAGGTGCTCGGCGACTTCCAGGTGACGATTCCCGAGCTGGGCACCATCACCGCGGCCCGCCGCCCCTTCGTGGTCCTCACCTCCAACGCCACCCGCGAACTCTCCGAGGCGCTGCGCCGGCGCTGCCTGTTCCTGCACATCGGCTTCCCCGAGGAGGAGCTGGAGCGCCGGATCCTGCGGCTGAAGGTGCCGGGGCTGGACGAGGCGCTGGCCACCTCCGTGGTCCGGGTGGTCGGCGCGCTGCGGGCCATGGACCTGCGCAAGGTGCCGTCCGTCGCCGAGACCATCGACTGGGCACGCACCCTTCTCGCGCTCGGTGCCGGTGCCCTCGACGAGACCGTCGTCCGCGACACCCTGGGCGTCCTCCTCAAGCACCAGGAGGACGTGCTCAGGGCGGCCGGCAAGCTCGACCTGGACGCCGTGTGAACGCCCCCGGGGCGGACGGCGGCGGTGTGTCCGGGCGGCTGACGGGATTCGTCGGCGCACTGCGCGCGCACGGCATCCGGATCGGCACCGGCGAGAGCGTGGACGCGGCACGGGCCGTCGAGGCGCTCGGGCTCGCCGACCGCGAGCTGCTGCGTGCGGGACTGGCCGCCACCCTGCTGCACGGCAGCGGTCAACGGGCCGTCTTCGACCCGGTCTTCGACCTGTACTTTCCCCGCGGAGTCGGGGTTCCGGAGGGGCCGTCCGCCGGCCGGGACGATCTGCGAGACCGGCTCGCGGACGCGCTCGCCGCGGGGGACACGGCGCTGATGGAGCAGCTGGCGGCCGAGGCGGTCGACGGCCTCGGCGGGTACGGGAGCTCGCCCGGGGCGGACGGCTGGTCGGCGTACCAGACGCTGGAGCGGCTGCGGCCGCAGACACTGCTGGCCCGGGTGCGGGCGAGCGTGCGGGCCACAGGCGGCGCGGAGGGGTTCACCGGCCGGCTGCTCGACGACGAGATCCGGCGCCGTATCGAGCTCTTCCGCCGGCAGGTCGGCGCGGAGGCGCGGCGCAGGGTCGCCGAGCGGCGCGGGCGCGAGGAGATCGCGCGCCGGGCGGTGGCGCCGAGCGCGGACCGGGTCGACTTCCTGTACGCGGGACGGGACCGGCTCGCCGAGCTGCGCCGGACCGTGCAGCCGCTGGCCCGGAAGCTGGCCACCCGGCTGGCCGCGCGGCGCCGCCGGGCCGCCCGGGGCACGATCGACCTGCGCCGCACCCTGCGCGGCTCGCTGTCGACGGGTGGCGTACCGGTGCGGCCGGTGCTGCGCCGGCGCCGGCCCATGCGCCCCGAACTGGTACTGCTGTGCGATGTGTCGGGATCGGTGTCGGGTTTCTCCGACTTCACGATGCTGCTCGTGCAGGCGCTGCACGACCAGTTCAGCAAGGTGCGGGTGTTCGCCTTCGTCAACCGGATCGACGAGGTGACCGGGATGCTGCGGCACGGCACGGCCGACCCGGAGGGGCTCGGCGCGCGCATCCAGGCCGAGGCCCGGCTGACCGGCTGGCACGGCAGCAGCGACTACGGCGTCGCGCTCGGGGAGTTCGCGGAGCGCCACGGCGACGCGGTCGGCCCGCGCACCACCGTGTTCGTCCTCGGTGACGCCCGCACCAACATGAGCGACCCGAACCTGCCGGCGCTGCGGGAGATCGCCGGGCGGGCACGCCGGCTCCACTGGCTGAACCCGGAGCCGCGCGCCCAGTGGGGCACCGGCGACTCCGCCGCACCCGCCTACGCCGGGCTGGTGGAGATGCACGAGTGCCGCAACGCACACCAGCTCGGCGTGATCGTCTCCCGGCTGCTGCCGGTGTGAGGCGTGATCAGGACGCGAGCTCCGGGTAGAGCACGGCGAGGTCGCCGGACAGTCCGGCCTTGACCTGACGGGTGAGGTCGTCGGCGAGGACCTCGAAGGCGTTCGACTCGATGCCGTCGAGGGCCTGGGCGGCCACGCTCCGGGGGGTGGACTTGGGTGCGTCGACGCCCGCGGCCATGTCCGTGTCGACGTAGCCGACGTGCAGGCCGGTGACCTGGACGCCGCGCGGCCTCAGGTCCAGGCGCAGGGAGTTGGTCTGGGACCACAGCGCGGCCTTGGAGGCGCTGTAGGAGCCCCGCACGCCGATCCACGACAGCACGGAGTGGACGTTGAGGATGTGTCCGCCGCCGTTGCGCTCGATGTGCGGGACGAAGGCGCGGGTGACGTTGAGGGGGCCGTAGAAATTCGTCTCGAACTCGCGGCGCACGTCCTCCACCGGGGAGTCGAGGAAGCCGGCGGCCAGCGCCTGGCCCGCGTTGTTGATGAGGATCGTGAGGTCCCGCGCCCGCTCGGCGGCGGCCGCGACGGACGCCGGGTCGCTCACCTCCAGCGCCAGCGGCACCGCGTCGGGGTGCGTGACGGTCCTCGGGTCGCGCGCGGTGGCGTACACCTTCTTCGCGCCGCGCTCGTACAGCGCGGCCACCAGGGCACGGCCGATGCCGCGGCTGCCGCCGGTGACCAGGGCGACGGAACCTTCGATGCGGGTCATGCGGATCTCCAGGAGGATGGGAGCCGAAACAGGGGAAACCGATCGGTTTCCTGGCTTCCGCCACAGTAAACCGATCGGTTTCCCAAGGGCAAGGGCGAGGCGGGCCCTGTCAGCCCTCCGGCGGCTTCCCGTACTCCTGCGCCATGGCGCCCGCGAAGTCGTACACCACGACCTGTTCGTCGCCCACGACCCAGGCGTCGTGCCCGGGCGGGCAGACGAAGACGTCACCGGGACCCACCTCGGCCTCGCCGCCCTCGTCCATGACGAGGTGCATCCGGCCCTGCACCACGAACCCGTTGTGGTGGATCTGGCAGCTGCTCGTGCCGGCGATCGGGCCCACCGACTCCGACCAGCGCCAGCCCGGTTCGAAGGTGCCCACGGCGAAGTCCAGTCCGGTGAGGTGGACGGCTTCGAGGTGCCCCCGGGGGAAGTCGCGCCGTTCGTCCGGCTTGTCGACCGTCTTCACTTCCAACATGACGGTGTTCTCCCTTCCGGCCGTGATCTCCTGCGGCCGGGGCCGGTCTCCGTCTCCGGGCGGAACGCGCACGGTACCCGCGGGGGCCTGGCCCCTCGCCTTCATCGTCTCCCCGCGGGCCGCCTGCCGCCATCCGGGCTCACCGCCGCTGCCCTGTTGACGCAGCACAGGGTCACGACGTTTGCTTGCCACCCATGTGCGCCGGCACCCTGCACCCCGGAGAGCCGGAGTTCCCCGCCCCCCTCGTGCACCGGCTGATCGCCGGTCAGTTCCCGCAGTGGGCGGGTCTGCCGGTCACCCGGGTCCACTCCGCCGGCACCTCCAACGTCATGTACCGGCTCGGCCGGGACATGGTCGTCCGGCTCCCGCGCACCGCCGCGGCCGCGGGCGATGTGCACAAGGAACACACCTGGCTGCCGCAGCTCGCCCAGTCGCTCCCGGTGGCCGTGCCCGTGCCGCTGGGCCTGGGCACACCGGACGAAGGCTGTCCATGGCCCTGGTCCGTCTACCGGTGGCTCGACGGAGAGATCGCGACGCCCGGCGACATCGCCGAACCGGCCCTGCTCGCAAAGGACTTGGCGGAGTTCCTCACCGCCCTGCACCGCCTCGACCCGGCGGACGGGCCGCCCTCGTACCGCGGCGAACCCCTGGCGGCACGGGACGGCGCGACCCGCGAGGCCATCGCCGCACTGCGCGGGGTCATCGATGCCCGGCGGACCACCGCCGCCTGGGACGCGGCGCTGCACGTCCCCGCGCCGGCCGGCCCGCCGGTCTGGATCCACGCCGATCCCCAACCCGCGAACCTGCTCCTGACACACGGGCGGCTGAGTGCCGTCATCGACTTCGGCTGCCTGGGCCTGGGCGATCCGGCCGTCGATCTCATCGCCGCCTGGTACGTGGTGCCGGCCGGCGCGCGGGCGCTCTTCCGGGCCGCGATGGACGTGGACGACGACGCCTGGGTGCGGGGACGCGGCTGGGCGCTGTCCATCGCGCTGCTCGAGCTGCGGTCCTACCGCGACACCAGCCCGTGGATGGCCACCGTCGCCCGCCGGGTCATCGACGAGGTGCTGCTCGACCTATCCCGGGAGAACGGCTAGCCGCCGGTGACCGGTCCCCACGGACGCTCGCTCAGGCCGGGTCGTGCCGGTCACGGTCGTGCAGGTCACGCCTCGCGCCCGGGGCCGGGCGGCGCTGCGGATCCGTCTGCGGCGCCGGGTCCAGCGGGTCGTCGACGATGCCGCGGGCGGCGCGCGCGTCGTCGGAGGCGTCCACCGCCATCTCGCCCGCCACCGCCGTGAGGGCGTGCAGGGCGGGCACCAGTGCCGCGCGTTCCTCGGCGGGGAGCCGCTGCACGAGCCTGCGGATCTCCGCGCGGCGGTGCGCGAGCACCCGGGTGACCAGCTCGTGGCCCACGGAAGTCACACGGAGCACGACCTCGCGCCGGTTGACGGGGTTGGTCCTGCGGTCGACCAGGTCGAGCGCCTCCAGCCGCCCCACCATGCGCAGCGCGGTGGACGGGTTGACGCCGAGCGTGGCCGCCAGGACGACGAGCTTGACCGGCCCGCAGGTGTCGAGCACGACCAGCGCCCGCAACTGGGGCAGGGTGAGCGACTCGGCGGTGGAGGCGAGCGCGCGGGCGGAGATCGCCACGAACAGCCGGGAGGCGGCCATCACGGCCACGGCGAGCTCCTCGGCCTCGCGGTCCAGCGCGCGGTGCGCCAAGTCCGCGGCGGAGCGGGCGTGGGCCGGATCGGTGTGGTGCTGTGGCATGTTGTCCCCCTTCCGCCGCTCCGCCCGGCCGGGCGGAGGCGATCATGCGCGGAGCATCATTGCAGAGGACAACGGCGCCGGACAGCGACGGCCGCACAACCGCCGCGGACGCCGTGGGCCGCCGTCTCAGGGCGGGGCGGGCGGGGCGGGCCGGGCGGTCCTGGCGGGGTGCCCGTCCCCGAGCCGGTGCCCGAGCTCCCGGCGCAGCTCGGCCGGGAGCCTGCCCGGCACCGCCCGTTCGACGACGAGTTCGGCGACGTGCTGTTCCCTGATGTGCGTGTGCGCCGATGCGCCGACATCGCGCGCGGCACGCCTGGGGCCCGGTCCCGGGTCACCCCGCCCACGATGGCGACGACGGCGGCCGCCTCGTCGAGGAGGGCTCGTGGGCGGTCGGGTGCGTTCATACGGCTCTCCTCATGCGGCCTTCGCCCGGCCGCGCCTGCTCAGCGCGGCCTTCGCCGTGGCGGCGACACCGACGCCCAGGGCGACCGCGGAGGCGGCGGCCGCGGGGTGACGGGCCAGTGCGGCCTCGAAGGAGCGGCTGTGCGCCGAGCCGTCGAAGACGCCGTGGGCGCCGTGGTCGCCGCCCTCCGGCCGGTCCACGGGCTCGAAGAGGTTGCTCTCGCCGCTGGGCGGCCGCAGATCGGTCTGCTGGGCGTCGAAGCCGGTCCGGGCCAGGTAACGGTCGAGCAGGGCGGGGGCGATGCGGTTGGCCAGAACGGTCGCGAGCGTGGTGGCCCCGATGTAGTACTGCTTGCGGCCGGGGTGGTCGGCGGCGTGCACGACACCCCGGGCGGCGACCTCCGGCTGGTAGATCGGCGGGACGGGCTGCGGGTGCCGGGGCAGCCGGGAGCGCACCCAGGAGAACTGCGGCGTGTTGACCGCCGGCATCTGGGCGATCGTGACCCGCACGTTGCTGCCGCGGTGCAGCAGTTCGGTGCGCAGTGAGGAGGTGAAGCCGTTGACTGCGTGCTTGGCCCCGCAGTACGCCGACTGCAGCGGGATGGCCCGCTCCCCCAGCGCCGAGCCGACCTGCACGACGGTGCCGCGGTCGCGCGGCAGCATCCGCTTCAGCGCGGACCGGGTGCCGTTGACGAAGCCGAGGTAGGTCACCTGGGTCACCCGCTCGTACTCGCCGGCGGTGATCTCGTCGAAGGGCGCGAAGACGCTGGTGAACGCGCAGTTGATCCATACGTCGATGGGCCCGAAGGTCTGCTCGGCGGCGTCGGCGGCCGCTTCGGTCTGCTGGGCGTCGGCGGTGTCGGCGACCTGTACGAGCGGCCGGCCCCCGAGCGACTCCACCTCCTTGGCGGCGGCGTCCAGGCCGGCCCGCCCGCGGGCGATCAGCACGACGTTGGCGCCGCGTTTGCCGTACAGGCGTGCGGTCGCGCGGCCGATGCCGGCACTGGCGCCGGTGATGACGACGGTCTGGGGCATGGGGGTCAGCTCCTTGCTCGGCGGTGTGCGCCGTACGGCTCGGGGTCATGGGCGAGGCGGGCGGCGGTCTCCAGCAGCAGGGCGTGGACGAAGGCCTGCGGGAGGTTGCCACGCAGCTGGCGCTGGGCGATGTCGAACTCCTCGGCGTACAGTCCCGACGCGCCGCAGGCGCCGCGGTTGCGTTCGAACCAGCGGTGCGCGCCGACCGCGTCGCCCTGCTCGTGCTCGGCCAGCGCCATGAGGAAGCCGCACAGCAGGAACGCGCCCTCGGCCTCCTCCAGGGGCCGGTCGTCGTGGCGGAACCGGTAGATGAAGTGGTCGTCGGTCAGTTGCCCGCGGCACGCGGCGAGGGTGGCGCGGGTGCGCGGGTCGTCGGCGGGCAGCGCGCCGCGCAGCGCGGGCAGCAGCAGGGCCGCGTCGGCCGCGGGCTCGTCGGGGGTGCGCTGCCAGTGGCCGTCGGGGTGCACACTGCTCGCCGCGGTCTCGGCGAACAGGGTGTCGGCGAGGTCGGTGCAGGTACCGGCGAGCGGCCGGCCGGGGGCCGCGCCGGCCAGGGCGCGCAGCCCGGCGACGCAGGTGAGCCGGCTGTGCGTCCACGGCCGGCCGTCCAGCTCCCAGATGCCCGCGTCGGGCTCGCGCCACCGCTCCGCAACGGCCCGCACCGCGGTCTCGGCGGCCTTCCAGCCGTCGCCGTCCAGCCGGTCCTGTCGTTCGGCGGCGGCGAACAGCAGCAGCGCCTCGCCGAAGCAGTCCAGCTGGAACTGCTTCTCGACGTGGTTGCCGATCCGGCTGAAGCCGCCCGGGTAGCCGGGCAGGTCGAGCTCCCGCTGGCCGGGGACGGGCGTGCCGTGCACGGTGCAGGCGGGGGCCAGGCGCGGGCCGTCGGTCAGCAACCGCTCGCTGACGAAACGGACGGCGGCGTCGAGGAGTTCGGGGGCGTCGGCGGCGGCCGCGGCCTGCCCCGCGTAGCTCTGGTCGCGGATCCACACGTACCGGTAGTCGTAGTTGCGGCCCGCCTCGGCCCGTTCGGGCAGGCTGGTGGTGGCGGCGGCGACCATGCCGCCGCCGTGCGCGGTCAGCCCGCGCAGCAGCGCGTAGGCGCGCCGGGCGTCACGGGGGGCGATGGTCTGCCCCAGCGGGGGCACGCTCCCCCGCCAGGCCTGCTCGGTGGCGGCCCAGACCTTCCCGGCCGGGAGCGGGGTGTGCGGCAGCGGCGAGTCGGAGCACTCCAGGACCAGGTCGTGCCGCTCGCCGGGTTCGAGCAGGAGGTCGGCGGTCAGGCCCTCGGCGCGGACGGTCGCCGACGGGGCGCCCCGCCAGCGCAGCCGGTGGCGGCCGGTGTTCAGGTACCACACGCCGTCGTCGTCGCGGTGCGTGGAGGTCAGCGGGGCGCGGCCGTAGTCGGCGCGCGGGTCGAGCACCACCCTGACGTGGGCCGTCCCGTCGACGGCGTGCACCTGGCGCAGCAGCACCAGGCGGCCCGCCTCCCCGGGGAAAGCGAGGGCCTCGCGGCACTCGACCACGCCGTCGGTGGTGACCCAGCGGCTGCGCCAGATCAGCGTGCCCTCCTCGTAGTAGCCGCCGGGCACCCAGCGACCGCGCGGGGTCACGGCGTAGACGCCCGCGCCGCCGATGAGGGAGGCGAAGACGGCGTCGTCGTGCCAGGTCGGGGCGCACAGCCAGTTGACGGCGCCGTCCGGTCCGATCAGCGCGCCGCGCTCCCCGTCGGCCAGCAGCGCGTAGTCGTGCAGCGCGTGCGGCGGAAAGGTTGTGGTGCTCATCGGTGCTGCCTCCTGCTGTCAGCCCACGCGGTAGGTCTGTGCGCGCCCGGTGTTCAGAGTCAGTCCCAGCCCGGGTGCGCCGTCGGCGCCCGGCCGGATACTGCCGCCGTCGGGGGTGAGGACTCCGTCGAAGAGGAGGCGCTCGATGCGCACGTGGTCGTGGAACCACTCCAGGTGCCGCAGGTTGGGCACCGCCGCGGCGGCGTGCGCGTGGGCGTGCGGGGCGCAGTGTCCGGAGACGGCGATGCCGCGGGCCTGGGCGAGGGCGGCGACGCGCAGCCAGACGGTGATGCCGCCGCACCGGGTGACGTCGGCCTGCAGGCAGTCGACGGCGCCGGCGGCGAGCATGTGCTCGAAGTACGGCAGCGTGTAGCCGTACTCCCCGGCGGCGACCTCCAGTGCCAGCCGGTCGCGGATCAGGGCGAGGGTGGTGAGGTGGTCGGAGGAGACGGGCTCCTCGAACCAGGTCACGCCCTGGTCCTCGAGGGCCCGGCCGACGCGTACGGCCCGCTTGGCGTCGTAGCCGCCGTTGGCGTCGACGTACAGGTCCACCTGGTCGCCGACGACGGCGCGCGCCCTGCCCACGCGCCGGCGGTCGCGGTCCTCCCGGCGCCCCCACGACTCGCCGATCTTGATCTTGACGCGGGGGATGCCCTCCTCCTCGACCCAGCCGCGCAGTTGCCGCGCCTGCTGCTCGTCGTCGTAGGTGGTGAAGCCGCCGCTGCCGTAGACCGGCACCTCCTGGCAGGCGGCGCCGAGCAGCCGGACCAGCGGCAGGTCGAGCAGCCGGGCCTTGAGGTCCCACAGGGCGATGTCCACGGCGGCGATCGCCTGGGCGGCCACGCCGGGCAGGCCCGCGTTGCGCACCGCGCGGTGCATGGCCTCGTTCATGCGCGGCACGTCCAGCGCCGGTGATCCGGTGACGACGCCGGCGAGCAGGTCGTCGACGACGCGGGCCGCGGCGGCCGGCGCGTAGGTGTAGCCGAGGCCGGTGACGTCGCCGCAGCGGACGGCGGCCAGGACGAGCGTGGTGCGGTCCCAGCTCAGTGTGCCGTCCGCCTCGGGCGCGTCGGTGGGAACGGTGAACACCGCGGTGTCCACCCGCTCCACGACCGGGGTGTCGCTCACTTGCCGTCCTCCGCGCCGGGCCGGTCCGTGCGGTGCCGGCCGCCGGGCAGGAACTCCTGCACCTTGGCCTTGAAACCCTGGCGGACCATGCCCGTCCGGTCGCTGTCGCCCTTGAGGATCGAGGTCGCCGCGGCCTCGATCTGGTCGAGGGTGGCGTGCGGCGGGATGGGCGGCACGGCCGGGTCGGTGACGAAGTCGAGCACACAGGGCTTGTCGGCGCCCAGTGCGCTCTCCCAGGCACCCTGGACGTCGCCCGGCTTTTCGATCCGCATGCCGTCCAGGCCGATCAGCCGGGCGAAGTCGGCGTAGGCGACGTCGGGGATCGACTGGGAGGGCAGGAACTGCGGGGCACCCTCCATTGCGCGCATCTCCCAGGTGACCTGGTTGAGGTCCCGGTTGTTCAGGACGGCCACGATCAGCCGCGGGTCCTCCCACTCGCGCCAGTACTTGGCGACCGTGATCAGCTCGGCCATGCCGTTCATCTGCATCGCCCCGTCGCCCACCAGCGCGATCGCCGGACGGTCCCCGTGCGCGAACTTGGCACCGATGACGTACGGCACTCCGGGCCCCATGGTGGCGAGGGTGCCGGAGAGCGAACCTCGCATGGCGCCGCGCAGCTTCAGATGGCGGGCGTACCAGTTGGCGGCGGAGCCCGAGTCGGAGGCGAGGATGACGTTGTCGGGCAGGAGGTCGTTGAGGGTGTGGGCGACGTACTCGGGGTTGACCGGGTCGGCGTCGACCGCGGCCCGCCGCTGCATGACCTCCCACCAGCGGGCGGTGTCCTTCTCGATCTTCCTGCGCCAGCCCTTGTCCCTGCCCGCCTTCAGCAGCGGCAGCAGCCTGGTCAGCGCCTCGCGGGCATCGCCGACCAGGTTCACCTCGAACGGGTAGCGCATGCCGATCATGTGCGGGTCGATGTCGATCTGCACGGCCCGTGCCTGCCCGAACTCCGGCAGGAACTGGGTGTACGGGAACGAGGAGCCGATGACGAGGAGGGTGTCGCAGCCCGTCATCAGCTCGTACGACGGCCGGGTGCCGAGCAGGCCGATGGAGCCGGTGACGTAGGGCAGGTCGTCGTCCAGCGCGTCCTTGCCCAGCAGCGCCTTGGCGACGCCCGCGCCGAGGCGTTCGGCGACGGCCATGACCTCCTGACGGGCCCCGCGGGCGCCCTGGCCGACCAGAACGGCGACCTTGTCGCCGGCGTTGAGCACCTCGGCGGCACGGGTGAGGTCCTCGTCCGTGGGCACCGGCGCGTAGTGCGGCATGCCCAGGCTGGAGGGGACCATCTTGAAGGCGTGCCCGGGCGGCGAGTAGTCGAGTTCCTGCACGTCGGCGGGGATGATGACGGCCGTCACCGAGCGGCGGGCCATGGCGGTGCGCATCGCGCGGTCGATCACGTTGGGCAGTTGCTCGGGGACGGTGACCATCTCGCAGAAGTCGGAGGCGACGTCCTTGTAGAGGGTCAGCAGGTCGACCTCCTGCTGGTAGGAGCCGCCCATGGCGCTGCGGTTGGTCTGGCCGACGATCGCGACGACCGGAACGTGGTCGAGCTTGGCGTCGTACAGGCCGTTGAGCAGATGGATGGCGCCGGGACCCGAGGTGGCGGCGCACACGCCGACCTTGCCGGAGAACTTGGCGTAGCCGACGGCCTCGAAGGCGGCCATCTCCTCGTGGCGGGCCTGGATGAACCGGGGGTTGTCGTCGGCCCGGCCCCAGGCCGCGAGCAGGCCGTTGATGCCGTCGCCGGGGTAGGCGAAGACATGCTCCACCCCCCAGTCGCGCAGGCGCTCCAGGACGCGGTCGGAGACCTTCATCGACATGTTCGAAGACCTTTCGAGGGGGTTGGATTCGGCAGGTGCGGTCACGGGCGGCGCAGGTGCTCGAGAGCTGTCCGGCCGGCCGCGGCCGCGACCGTCGCCGTGAGGGCCGCGGCGCCCGCGGTGGCCGTCCACCGGGCCGCGCGGGAGGGCGGGGCGGGCCGCTCGGCCAGGCGTTCGGGCTCCCGGCTGGGCAGGTTCCCCTCGAGGCCGAGGGCAAGCACCTCGGCCAGGTGCAGGGCCCGGCGGCCGGTGTCGCCCTGTTCGATCTGGGTGCGGCAGCTGAAGCCGTCGGCGAGCAGCAGGCTGTCGGGGGCCGCCGCGCGGACTGCGGGCAGGACGCCCTGTTCCGCGACGGCCATGGAGACCTCGTGGTGGCCGCGTTCGAAGCCGAAGTTGCCGGCCAGGCCGCAGCAGCCCTCGTCCAGGACGTCGGCGTCGAGGTGGGCGCGGCGCATCAGCTCCCGGTCGGCGTCGAACTTCATGACCGCGTGCTGGTGGCAGTGGGTCTGCACGGTCGCCTGCCGGGCGAGCCGTGGCGGCCGCCAGCCCTCGGGCGCGTGGTGCACGAGCTGCTCGGCGAGGGTGCGGACCTGTCCGGCCAGCCGCCCGACGTCCTGGTCGGCCGGCATCAGCTCGGTGGCGTCGGCCCGGAACACCGCGGTGCAGGAGGGTTCGAGGCCGATGATCGGGGTGCTCGCCTCCAGGTAGGGCCGCAGCACGTCCAGGGTGTGCCGCAGCACCTTCCCGGCGACGGTCAGCTGGCCGGTGGAGATCCAGGTCAGGCCGCAGCACACGGGCTCGTCGGGGACGGCGACCCGGAAGCCGGCGTCCTCCAGGACCCGTACGGCCGAGATCGCGATGGAGGGGTGGAAGTAGGTGCTGAAGGTGTCGGGCCAGAGCACCACGGTCCGCGGGTCGGCCGGGTCGGGCTCCTCCGCGTCCCGCTCCCGCCACCACTGCAGGAAGGACTGCCCGGCGAAGACCGGGGCCTGGCGCTCCCCGGCCACCCCGGCCAGCCGTTTGCCCGCGCGGGACAGACCGGGCGCCCGGAGCAGTGTGTTGACCAGGGACGGGGCGATCCGGGACAGCCGGGCCCACAGCGGCAGCCAGCCCATCGAGTAGTGGGCGGCGGGGCGCAGCCGTCCCTCGTAGTGGTGGGAGAGGAACTCGGCCTTGTAGGTGGCCATGTCGACGTTCACCGGGCAGTCCGACTTGCAGCCCTTGCAGGCCAGGCACAGCTCGAGGGCGTCCTTCACCTCGGTGGAACGCCAGCCGTCGGTGATCACCGAGTCGGCGTGGCCGCCGAGCATCTCGAACAGCAGCCGGGCCCGGCCCCGGGTGGAGTGCTCCTCCTCCCTCGTGGCCCGGTAGGAGGGGCACATCACGCCGCCCTCGTGGCTGCGGCAGTTGCCGACGCCGACGCAGCGCATCACCGCGCGGGTGAAGGAGTGGTCGTCCTCCGGGTAGTCGAAGTGCGTCCTGGGCGTGGCCGGACGCCAGGCGGCGCCCAGGCGGAGCTGCCCGTCGACCGGGTTGGGGTCGACGACCTTGCCCGGGTTCATCCGGTTGCCCGGGTCGAACAGCCTCTTCATCTCGCCGAAGGCGGTCACCAGCCGCTCGCCGAACATCCGGGTCAGCAGCTCGCCCCGGGACTGGCCGTCGCCGTGCTCTCCGGACAGGGAACCGCCGTAGGAGACCACGAGGTCGGCGGCCCGCTCGACGAAGCGGCGGAAGCGGGCGACGCCCTCGGCGGTCTTCAGCCCGAAGGGGATACGGGTGTGCACACAGCCCTGCCCGAAGTGCCCGTACAGGGAGGGATGGTCGTAGCCGAACTCCCCGAACAGGTCCTTGAGGTCGCGCAGATAGTCGCCGAGCCGCTCCGGCGGGACGGCCGAGTCCTCCCAGCCCTCCCAGGTCTCCCGGTCGTCCGGCGGGCGCGCGGTGACGCCGAGTCCGGCCTCGCGGGCCTTGAGCATCCTCTGCTCGCGTTCGGGGTCGTCGGAGAAGGCCACGTCCGGGTCCTTCTCGCTGCGGCCGATCGCGCGCAGCAGGGCGTGCGCCTGCTCGTCGACGTCCTCCCGGCTGTCGCCGCCGTGCTGCACCAGCAGCCAGCTGTCGCCCTCGGGCAGGGCGCTCAGCGAGTCCAGGTGGGCGCCCTCCTCGCGCATCAGCTGGGCCATGCGCCCGTCGAGTGCCTCCAGCTGGCTGGGCGGGCAGTGCTGGAGCAGGCGGGAGACGTCGTCGCCGGCCCGGCAGATGTCCGGGTAGCCGAGCACCAGCAGCGACTGGTACGGCGGCACCGGCACCAGTTCCAGTTCGGCGCTCAGTACGGTCACCAGGGTGCCCTCGCTGCCGACCAGGGCGCGGGCGACGTCGAAGCCGTTCTCCGGCAGCAGCGAGTCCAGGTTGTAGCCGGACACCCGGCGGGGGATCTTCGGGTAGCCGCGCCGGATGTCGGCCAGGTACTCGGTGGCGATGCGCTCCAGGCCGGCGTACAGCTCGGCCTTCCGGCCGCCCTCGGCGGCGATCCTGGCCCGCTCGGCCTCCGGGGTCGGTCCCACCCACATGCGCAGTCCGTCGTAGGTGAGGACCTCCAGCCGGCGTACGTTGTCGACGGTCTTGCCGTAGGCCTGCGCGGAGGCGCCGCAGGAGTTGTTGCCGATCATTCCGCCCAGTGCGCAGTGGCTGTGCGTGGAGGGCTTCGGGCCGAACTGGAGCCTGTGGCCGGACAGCCGCCGGTTGAGTTCGTCCAGGACGATGCCCGGCTCGACGACACAGGTGCGCGCGTCGGGGTCCACGGAGATCAGGCCGTGGCAGTACTTGGTCCAGTCGATGACCAGCGCGGTGTTGGTGGACTGGCCGGCCAGGCTGGTGCCGCCGCCGCGGGACAGCACCGGCGCGCCGAAGCGGGCGCACACCTCGACCGCCTGCGCCCCCGCCTCCACGCTGCGCGGCACGATCACGCCGATCGGCACCTGGCGGTAGTTGGAGCCGTCCGTGACGTACGCGCCTCTGCTCCCGGCGTCGAACCGGACCTCGGCGTCCACCGCCTCGCGCAGCGCCGCCTCCAGTCCGGGCACGTCCACCGCGGAGACGTCGAGGGGGGATGTGCGACTCATCAGGGGCAACCGCCTTCCTGAACCGTGCAGGACGTCTGGCCGTACGGCGGCCCGGCCGCCGTCGCCTTCCCGGGTACCCGCCTTTGCAGTGTGCAAGGGTGTCTTTTCCGGGGCGCGCCGTACGGTCCCGGCGTGCGCCGTGTCGAACTCGCGCGGTCCGCCGGCGCGGCCGTCGAAGGAAATCGCCGGCGCGGCCGCGTGGACCGGGCCGGCGGCGGCCGGGAGGGGGCCGTTGGCCCGGCTGGGCCCGCCCGGCGCGGTCCCGGCGGGGTCCCGGGCCGCCCGCCGGACGCTGGTCCGATCGGGTGACCGGGCATGATCCCCGTCATTGCGAACACCGGTGGCGCCCGGTACGTCTCTTTACGGCGCGGCGCGGCGCGGCGCGGCACGGCACGGCACCGCACGGCACGGCACCGCACGGCGCGGACAGCGGCACCGCACGGCACGGACAGCGGGGCAACGGGGCAACGGGGCAACGGGGACAAGGAGACGGGGGGACGGGGGGACAAGGGTGTTCGGGGTGAGGTCGCGGGGCGCCGAGGGGCCACTGTCCCGGCGGCCGCGGAGGCCGCGCGGCTGGACGCCGTCCTGGAGGCGGTCGCCGCCGGGACGGGCGCGGTGCTGGAGATCGGCGGAGAGCCCGGCATCGGCAAGACCCGTCTGCTGGGCCTGCCGGCCTCGCGAGCCGCGGACCGGGGCCTCCGGGTCGTCCGGGCCCAGGCGCGAGGCGGCCCCGGGAACCCGTACCAGCTGTTCACGGACGTGCTGGGGGCCTGCCCCCACGCGCTGGAGGCCTGCCCGACGACCGCGCTCACGGCAACGGTCCGGCGCCGGGTCCCTTGCCGCCCGCGCCCACCGCTCCCGGCCTCAATCCGGGTTCCGATCCCGGCTTCGGCCCCGGCTCCGGTTCCGGCCACGGCTCCGGCTTCGGCCCCGGCTCCGGCCCCGGCTCCGGCTCCGGCCCCGGCTCCGCTCCCGGCTTGGATCCCGGGTTCGAACGGTCGGTGCAGGGGCATCTGCAGCGGTGCGCGGCCGCGGGCGGGGCGTGCTCGTGCTGGATGACGCGCACCTGTGCGACGACCGGTCGGCGGACCTCCTGGCCCGCCTGGTGCACACTCCCCCGCCCGGTCCGCTCCTGCTCGCTCTCGCGCACCGCCCCCGCCGGAGTGCGCCGGCCGGCCCTGCTGGAGCCGCTGGCGCACGGCGCGCAGAGCGGCGGCGTGGTGCGCGTGACGCCCGGCCCGCTGGGGGCGGACGCGGTCGCCGCGCTGCCGGCCGCCTCCCCCGAACTGCCGAACCGGGCCGAGGAGTCCCCGGCCACGGCGCGGCGGCCGCACGCGGCGGCCGGAGGCAACCCCGGCCTGGTCCGGGTCCTGGCCGCCTCCCGGTGGGTACCGGACGGCGCGGCGTCCTGGGCCGGGCCGGACCGCGACGGTCTGCTGCGCGAGGCCGCACCGCTGGTCACCGAGGTCCGGGCGCTGGCACCGGAAGCGGCGGCCGTGGCCGGGGGCGCGGCGGTCCTCGGCGGCGCCTTCCGTCCCGCCGACGTCGCGGCCGTCTGCGCGCTGGACCCCGAGCAAGTCCTGAACACCCTGGGGGCGGGGTACGGATCGAGAAGCGGTTCGGCCACGGCACCTGGGCAGAGCTCCTTCCTCGCCCACCACGCCGAGGACGCGCGGCGCGTGGCGGCGGCCCTGGAGGACGGGACGCTCGCCGTCGACCCGCGCTGGCGCACCGGCCCCCCGAAGGGCAGTCCGGCGCGCGGCTCCAGGCACTTGGCGGCTGCGGCTGCGTCGTGCTGTTCCTCGCCGTGATCATCGCCCTGGCGCTGTGGGCGAGCAGCTGCGACGGGGCGACGGGCGGCGAACCGTCGTACCGGCACCGAGCCCGGTCCGCCCCGGCTCGCCGCTACGGCAGTGGCTTGTCCAGCTCGGCCTGCAGGGCGTGGGCGGCCTCGCGGTGACTCTGGGAGTCTCCGGACAGGGCGGTGAGCAGGGCCAGTTCGACGCGTGAGTAGTGGTGGGTGTCCCGGGTGGGGCGGGGGGTGCCGGTCGGGTCGGGCGAGCGCATGCGCTGGGCGATGCCGCGCATGGCCGGGACGTGCGGTCCGAGGAAGGTGTCCAGGAGCTGGGCGACCTTACGGGTCCTGCGGGTCTCGCCGAGGGAGAGCAGCCGCTGTCTGACGCCGGGCAGGAAGTCGAACGTGACGGCGTCGAACGGGTCGTGGTGCTCCGGGACACCGTCGACGGTCGTGATCAGGCCGCTGGTCAGGATGGCGGCGAGGTCGCCCGCGTCGGCCTCCGGCAGCAGTTCGACGGCGATCAGCTGCATCACGTGCCGGTTGAGGGGGGCCGCGGCGAGCAGCACCGCCAGTGCGAAGGAGTTGTCCGAGGCGGCGGTCCGGAAGGTGGCGATCCGCCGGTCGGGGTCGGCGTCGAGCTCACCGGAGGCGGCCCGTTCGGTGGCACGCGCCTGGCCGGCGTCGTCCTCGGGGATCTCCAGCACCTGCTGGCGCACCGGCAGACGCTGGGACATCAGCAGGCGCGCCCACTGGTCCAGCCACCGTTTGCGTATCTCCAGCACCGGGATGTAGAGGCTGGCGCTCTGCTCCGGGCCGGGCTCCCCGGGCAGGGACGGCGTGTCGGACGGCTCGGCGAGCAGCGCCCGGTTCGCGCATCCGGGGTGCTGGGTGCGCAGTCGCAGCGAGCGGGTGTGGAGGCCGGACAGGTGCCAGTTGTAGTGGGGCAGCACGTTCAGGATCGCCACGGTGTGGCAGCCCGCCCAGCAGCGCAGGTCCGGCCACAGCAGCCGCCGCTTCCACGCCGCACCGACACCGTCGGTCAGGATCAGGACCATCTTGCGCCTGCCGAAGGTGCTCTCGCCCAGCCTGATGGCGTTCAGCAGATCCCGGTCGAAGAGGCCGTCGGGGGTGGCGGACCGGTGGGTGCGCAGTTTGACGATGCGGGTCTCGCTGAACAGCGGCAGGTCGCGCACACAGGCGGCGAAGGCGTTGACCGTCGGGTACCAGGCGGCCATGGACACCCCGGTGTCCACGACCAGGACCAGCTCCCACAGCGCGGCCGCGCCGGCGAACGAACTCTGCGGCCGGGGCAGCCGGTCGGGGACGGTGTAGGCGTCGGCGGTCTGCTCCGCGGACCCGGCCGCGTCCGGCTGGAGCCTGATGAGGGCGTGCAGGGCGGCGGCGGAGGTCTCCGCCGCCGGGGTGGGCAGCGGCCCGGGCCAGCCGGCGGGCGCCTCGGCGAAGACGGGTTCGTGCAGCCCCAGGCCGCGGTTGCCCTGCCGCCAGGCGGGCGGCACGGTCGGGGCGGGCGCGGCGGTGATCAGCCACGTCCTGGCGTCGGGTGCGGTCACTTGGGCGCTACCTCGTCCGGTGCGGCAGGCGGGCCGGGGGCGCGGCCGCCGGCTCGTCCGAGACCGCATGGGGGTGGAAGACGGGCGGGGACGCCACCTCGTCCGGTGCGACGAGAGGATTCAGCACGGGCAGGGAGCGGTTGGGGTCGTCCCACATGAGGGTCAGGCCGCGCACGACCTCCGCGCCCTGTGGTTCGCCGGCGTCACAGGCCAGCCGCATGGCGCGCAGGCGTTCGGGCAGCGTGGCGACGGGGCCGCGGCGCAGCAGTCCGTCCACCGTGTCGTGGAACTCGGCCGAGGTGCAGTCGTGGCGGTGCCACAGCACGACCGGTACGCCGGAGCTGATGGCCTCCACCAGCTCACCGCGGCCCTCGGCGCAGTCCGGCGGGGCGGACAGTACCCACGGCAGGTCGCGACGTGCCTCCGCCGGACCCCGGCTGCGGCCCGCCTCACCGGGTCCGGCCGAGGGGTCCACCATCCGGGACCAGCGCTCGTGCCAGGAGGGGTACGAGGCCGAGGCCCGTACCCGGTCCAGGCTGCGCACGACGATCCGGACGTTGTCCGGCGCGGCCGGTTCCCGGGGTGTGCACCACTCTGCGACCGGAAGGTTGATCAGCGACAGCGGCAGCCAGAACTCGATGGTGAGGGACGCGCCCTTGTCGTGCCCCTGGGACGATTCGCGCAGCCGGCTTCGGATGGCCCGTTCCAGGTCGGCCTCGCGCACCCGGGCGTCGTTGTCCCGCAGTGCGGGCCCGGCCTGCTGGGCGTCGTCCTGGTGCCACACGCGCAGCGCGTAGTAGTCGTCGTCCAGACCGTCCGGCATGAGCACCAGCATCATGCGCCGCTCCTTGGGCGCGGTCACCCGGGTGTCGCCGGCGCGCGCCCGGCAGGCCTGCAGGGCGGGCCACAGCTCGTGGCGGCGCGCGCGTTTCTCGGTCCACTCCCGCAGGCCCACGGCGAGCGGCCCGCCCGCGGAGGCGGCGAGGAACTCCAGGAAGGCGAGGAACGGGGGGAGCCCGTCGGGCAACGCGTTGCGGCGCAGCAGATACAGCAGGATGCTGCGCGCGTCGGTGCAGTGTTCGGGCAGCGGCGCGGAGACCGGCTGCAGACTCGCGTGGGCGATGGCCTGTACGTCGTGCTCCGCGCCGACCTGGCCCAGCAGTCGGTCGAGCACGAGCAGTTCCTCCTCCGTCAGCTGGTCCCGCGCCGTCCACTTGTCGGCCAGCTGCCGCATCTGCAGGGCGGTGCGCCGGTCGCCGTCGAGCGAGGCCACCGCCTCCGCCAGGGCGTCGGTGCCCTCGCTGTGCCGGGTGCACTCGGTGACGATGTGGGTGAAGTGGTCGAAGGACCGCGCGGGAGCCTTGTCCCGGCCGGGGAACGGCAGTTCCAGCGCCCGCACCAGGTAACTCACCAGATCCTGGCGGCTGGAGGGGGTGGCGAAGCGCGGCGAGCGGTTGAGGACGTCGGCCATGTCCCGCAGCAGGGAACTGGCGGCGAGTGCGGCCAGCGGCCCGTTCGAACTAGTTACCCCCATGACCGCGCCCCCCTGCGAACCCGCCGGCCCGGCGGCACGAGCGTTTCGGCATGTTGCGTTCCTGACATGACTGTCCACCCGTGGGCCGCGTCAGGCCAAGGACATTTCCCGCTGAACTTCGGCTTCTGCCGGGCGTATACGACGACGAATACGTCCGACTCCCCGGTTTCGGTTCACCTGGGGCCGTCACAATGGGGCCGTGGGGGATCTGAGCCAGTGGGCGGCCTGGGCGGCGGCCGTGACGAGTATGGCCACGTTGGTCGTGACCACAGTGGTGGGCGGGCGGCGTGAGCAACGCAAATGGGCGCGGGACGCGCTCACCGACGCGTTCGTCGGCTTCCTGGAAGCCAGTTGGGCGCACTCCGACACGGTCCGGGCGCTGCCGGACGACCAGGTGAATCACAGCGCGCGCACCCAGGAGTACTACGCCGAGATGCGCAGCCAGCTCACCCGGCTGCGTCTGCTGGCCTCGCCACAGGTGCTGGAGGCGGGCAAGGAACTCCTGCGCTGCCAGCGCGCCGTGCAGGACGCGCCGCCGGGCGTGCGGCGCGAGCAGGCGCTGGTGGATGCCGCGCGCTCCCGGCGCCTGGTGGTGGAGGCGGCCAAGCGGGAGATGGGTCTGTGAACCGCCGAGGTCAGAGCACATAGCGTCCCAGCCTGTCTTCGATGCCGTCGCGGATGTCCGTGAGCGTGGCCTGGGCGGCGGCGTTGTAGTTGCCGCTCTGCAGCCTTCGGGTGATGGAGCGGGCGATCACGGCGAAGTAGGTGTCACTTCTTCGCTGGCGCGGCCCCGGAAGCCACTGGCCGATCAGATTGCGTGCCGCGGCCAGCAGGATCGGGTCCGCGCCCTCCAGTGCGGAGAGCAGCTCGTCCCAGTGGCCCCAGTACCCGAGGCCGATCAGCCGGGCGCGCTCCATGCTCGGGTGCATGGAGGAGGTGTCCCGGGCCATGCCGCGCAACGTGCTCTCCGCCTCCTCCGCGTCCAGCGCGAGGGAGTCCTCCATCAGGGCCAGCCTGCCCAGGTATCCGATCGCGGTGACCGCGTGCGCGGCCAGGGTCACCTCGATCCGTCCGTACTGTCCGTGGGAATGCGTGATGACGGTGCCGATGTTGTGCTCGCTCTCGGCGACCTCGCGGGCGAACGGCAGCGCCTGGTGCAGTCCGGCGCTGGCGGCCAGCAGCACGAACTGGTGGGCGACCACACCGTGCGGGCTCTGCGGCCGCAGCCGCATCAGCTCGCGCTGCTCCTGCGGGGTCAGGGCCGCGGGCTGGACATAGGGCGCGTCGAGCAGCACGTCGGCGCTGCCCAGCAGACAGATACGGGCGTGGCTGTCGAACTCCTGCTCCCGCATGAAGAACCGCATCTCCGCGCGCGGCGGCAGGACGCGCCGCCAGGTCATCGCCCAGGGCCAGTTGAGTGCCTCCTGGACGAGTCCCTGTTTGGCCATCGTGTCCTGCACCCGCAGGGCCAGCCGCAGCCCGGTGCCCTGGTCCAGGGCGACCACGGCGGTGACGAAACTGGCCACCGCGTCCACGTAGTCGGCCGTGAGGTGGTCCAGGAAGGGATCCAGCAGCTGTCCGAGCGCGGCGGGGTCCTGGTCGGGCGGCAGGCAGGAGACCGCCGCGGCGGCCAGCGACAGCTTGGCGGGTGTCGGCCGCGTCAGGATGTCACGCAGGTCGGGAACGTCCAGCCGCAGCCCCTCGGCGAGGATGTGGTGCCCGGCGATCACCGCGAGCTGTTCGTTCTCCCGGGTGAGCAGCGTCCGCCAGCGCTCCGGGCCCGGCCGTACGCCCGGCTCCTGGTCGTCCAGTACGGCGTCGGCCAGGACGTTGGCCGGGGACTGCGACTGCTGCGCCCGCGCGGCCGTGCGCAGCAGCTGCCGCCATCGCGGGTCCTCGGCAAGGCCCATGCGGAAGCGGTAGCTGAGCAGCGTCTCGATGCGCCCCTCGGCCGCGAGGAGTTCCAGCAGCGCCATCCGCTCGTCGTTGAGGTCGGCCGCCGTCTCGGTGCGAGCGGTCGAGCGCAGTTGCTCGTCGACCTCGCTCAGCCGCGCCGCGCAGGCGTCCCCGTAGGTGCGGCGCAGGGCGCGCGTCGGCTGGACGTCCAGCTGCCGCAGGGTTTCCCAGGCCTGCGACACCACGGACCAGGCCGTGCCGGGAGCCACTCGGGACAGGACGTGGGCGACGAGAGCGCCCAGGCCCGCCACTTGGACGCAGCGCAGGGCCCGCGCCACCACGCGGTCGTCGGCGCGCAGGTCGGTGGGCGGGTCGAGCAGCCGGGTCAGCACCTCCCGCAGTCGCGCGGAGGCGCCCGGCACGAACCACTGGTGCATCATCACCAGGCCGTCCAGTGCCGCCGCGACCGCCTCCGGCGCTCCGTCGCGCTGCAGCGCCGCCGTGCGCAGGACCTCCAGCGCGGGCTGGGAGCCGTACCGGGCCAGCGCGTAGGCGGAGCGGCGCCAGGCCGGCAGTCCGCTGTCCGGGGACCGCAGGACGGCCTGCTGTCGGCCGAGGAAGTCCTCCCGGGTGGCGCCGACCGCGTCCTCGGGCGCCGCCTGCAGCAGCATCGCCCCGTACAGGGGGTGGGCGGCCGCGCCCTTCTCCACGACGGCGGCCACCAGCCCGGGGTCGGTGCGGGGGTCGGCGACCAGCATCTGTGCGGCGTCGCGCCAGGGATGTTTGAGGATCCGGGTGGTGACCTCGTCGACCTCGTCCACCCCGTACTGCTGCAGCACGGAGGCGGCGCAGTAGGCCTGGACCAGCGGGTTGCAGAAGGTGATGCGCGAGGAGTCCTCGTTGATCACGCTGGTCGACAGCAGTGCCGTCAGGGTCAGTTCCGCGTTGCCGTTGTCGTGGGCGGAGATCACGCGCAGGGCCTCGCCGCGGCTGAGCGCGCCGGAGTCGCCCAGGCAGGTGACGAGTTCTCTGAGCAGCCGCAGCTTCCGCTCGACCTCGCTGGAGTGATTGCTCGACTTGAGCTGTCTCAGCAGGTACTTGCGGGCCAGGACGCCGGGGTTGGCGGGTATGTCGCCGGTCTGCGCTAAGTGTTTGACGAGCATCCAGAGGAACTGCGGCTTTCCGGCGAGGTCGCGCAGTGCCACGGTGTCGGGATCGTCGAAGAGCCGCTCCTGCAGCTGATCGAGCTTGGGCTGCCAGTCCTGCGGCGCCAGCGTGCGCAGCACCTCGGCCAGGAACCGGCGGGCCGGCCACTCCCGCACCTTGTGCAGCGCCACGGCGGGCCAGCCGAGCGCCTGCGGGTCGTAGCTGTGGCCGCGCTGGCACACCACGACACGGACGTGCGGCGCCTCGGTGCGCAGTTCCTTCAGCCACTCCAGGATCTCCGCGCGCCGCGGGTAGTCGACCTTGTGCAGCGCGTCCACCGTCAGATGCACCACGCCCAGCGCCATGAGCCGGCCGAGCCGCTCCTCGGACAGCAGCGCCTGCAGCCGGCAGGCCTCGCGCAGCACCGCCGCGGCCGACGACCGCGAGGCCAGCACCCGGCTCAGCTGCGGGGCGCTGACCAGCAGGGGCAGCCGGCTGCAGGCGACGCCGTCCTCCGGCGGGCGGTCGGCGCCCGGCCCGCGCGCCGCCAGCAGCCGTCTGCGCAGCTGCCGGGCCACCACGGTCGCGCCGGAGCCCGACTCGCCCAGCAGCACCACGGCCTCCTGGGCGGCGAGCAGTTCCAGGCAGTCCCGGGACGCGGCCGACAGGGCGCCCTGGCCATGCTGCACGAACGGCTCGCCCGGGGCCAGGGCGTGCCCTTCCAGCGGGATGTAGACGAAGTCGGCCTCCGGTCTCCCCTCACAGGCGGCGTCGCCGCAGTCCGCGTCCTGGCAGCAGCGCCGCAGCACCTCGACGGTCTCGGTGAGCGGTCCGTCGGCCAGATACACGGCGACCGACCGGCGCCAGCCGGCGATCTGCTCCTGGTTGCCCGCCCGGCCCGCGGCGAGCACGGCCACGGACACCAGGTCGCCGCTCTCCCAGTCGGCACCGGTCCCGTGGGTCAGCAGCACCTCGCAGGCCGCCCGCATCTCCTCCTCGCTCCAGCGCGCGAACAGGTCGGCGCGGCCCGGCGACAGGCACTCGCAGGCGACGCCCGCGGCGGCGGCCGCGGCGATCACGCGCGGGAACTCCTGCACGGGCGCCTTCCACTTGAAGGTCCGGCAGGCGGCCAGCAGCAGATGCTGGAAGTAGTGCGCGGGGAAGGCCGCCCGGTCCTTCGACGGCACCCACTGCCAGATGCCGCGCCGCAGCGCCCAGAGCAGGCTCAGACAGCGGCCGAGTTCGGGGGCCGCCTCGCGGTGCCGGGCGGCGAGGTCCGCGGCGGCGCGGTCGGCGGCCGCCGCGCCCCACAGCGGGAGCACCACGGTCAGCAGGCCGAGGTAGCGCTGCAGACGCACCAGGTCGGGCCAGCCCAGCAAGCCCGCCACGCAGTCGCGCAGGACGCAGACCTCCATCCACGCCGGGTCGGAGAGGGTGTAGGCGTCCCTGCGGAACGAGGCGAAGTCGATCAGATAGGGATTGGGGCCGCAGAACAGGACGTTGCGGGGATTGAGGTCGCCGTGCACCGCGGACCGGGTACGGGTCGTCGAGGTGCTGTCCAGCGTGTCGTGGAGCGCCTTCATCGGGTGGTCCGTGCGGACCCCCTCGTACTCCAGGCTGTCGGGCCCCTCCCGGAAGCCGTCGCCGCCCGCGAACGCGTCGGTCAGCAGCCGGGACCACTCCTGCGAGCGCACCGACGTCACCCGCCCGTAGACGTCCACCGCCGAGCCGGGCTTGATGGAGTGGGAGGGTCTGCCGCCGGCGAAGGCCCTGCCGGTGAGCGCGACGCGCACCTTGGTGGACTTGAACCTCCCCGCCACCGTGGCGCCGTCCACCTGGACCTCGTCCAGCCTCAATCGGGTGTGCCCGCCGACGGACAGGGAGCGCTCCTGACCGGGAGGGGAGGTCGAGGACCGCAGCAGGCGCCCCGACTTGAGTACGTCGCTGCACATGTCGTTCTCCTGGGGGTTGCCGTCGACCAGCAGGACCAGCCCGTCGGGCGGCTCCTCGATGGCGTCGACGGCGAGCGACAGATCGCACCCCAGCCGCCCGTTCTCGTCGGTCAGATCACCGTCCCGGGAGATCCCCTCGCGGTAGAGCTTGCGGGTCAGCGTCGCCATGAGCCCCGAGACGACCCGGACGGCCTCGTCGAAGCGCTGGTGGTCGCGCAGCGCGTCCAGCCACACGTCCTCCAGCGACCGCACCAGGCCCCGGGGATCGGGATCGCGGTCGCTGACGTGCGCGTAGACGACGACGTGGCGGTCGAAGGGGGTGGCCAGCCGGGGGTTCTTCACCGAGGCGCCGACCGCCACGATCGGCACGAACAGGGTGGCGTCCAGCGAGACCGAAAGCTCCCGGTAGGCGTCCCACTCCTCGACCGCGTCGGCGTGCGGCATGAGCTTGGCCACCTGTAAGGAGGTCGAGCCGCCCCGGGCGACCTCGATCTCGAGGACCTCCGAACCGCTGCGGCCGCCGGCGAGCCGGCGCAGCACGGTGACCGTGCGCACATGCTCCGGCCAGGTCCCCTCCCGCATGCAGGAGGCCTCGTCCGCGGTCGTGCCCACCGCCACGTCCAGAAGGGCATCGCGGATCTCGTCCTCGTCGGCCGTGTCGATCCCGCAATCCGGCGCGAACGCGACCTGCCAGCCCATGTGCACCCCCGATGCACCACCGAACGCCGCACACCCCTGCTGGCGTTCGGTGATGCCGATGTAGCTGCGCGAGAGTGTAGCGACGCCGCGGGCCTTCCGGAGCCCTTCGCGCGGGCGACGCACACCTGTCTGTATACGTATGGTGGACGCCCGTCCGAAAGTGATCATTTCTGTCCCGATTCTGACCGGATTCAGGCTCACGTGTCTGCGGCGGTGCGCAGCGCGGCCACGCCGGCGATGCGGTCGGCCCTCTCCCTCGACCCCGGGTCGTGGGTGGCGACGACGGTGACGCGCCCGTGCCGACGGGCCGTGACGGCGATCAGCTCGACGATCCCGGCCGCCCGCTCGCGGTCCACGGCGGCCGCGGGCTCGTCGACGAGCAGCAACTCCGGGGCGAGCAGCAGGGCCCGGGCGATCGCGATGCGCTGTCCCTCCCCGCCTCGACAGCTCGCCGGCGCGGTGCCGCAGCCGGTGCGCCGGACCGACAGCCACCGGCAGCTCCTCGGTGTGACCGGGCACGGTGCGCGGCGGTCGGCCGGCGACGTACGCGGCGGCGAGGAGCGGTTCGAGCGTTGTGAGGCCGCTCAGCAGGTTGCCGCTCTGCTGCCGCTCCGGAAGACATGTCCGGTGCGCTCGCGGGCGCGGCCGCGCCTGCCCGTCGACGGCGGCCGGGCGATCCCTTCCGCCGAGCAGTGCTTCGCCCGCGTCGGGCCGCGGCAGCGCCCGGCGACCGCGAGCAGGCCGGACGTGCCCGGAGAGGAGCGGGGCGCAGTCCCGCCGGCTGCGCGCAGGCCCACTGAGGAGCGGCGGCCTGCCCCGCGGCCCAGGGCCCGTGGGGCCGCCCCGCGGGCCCGCCCCTCAGGGCGCGAGGTACTGCCGGTTTCCCGGGCCCTCTACCGCTGGCGGCGGATCCTGGCGGCCACGTCGCTCTGCTCGGTCTCCCACCAGGGGCGCACCCGCTCGGGGGACGACTCCGCCGCCCGGGGCTGCGTACCGGCCGGCGGGGCGACGCGGGCGAGTTCCTCGTCCAGACGGCGGTCGAGGACGGCGTTCTGGACGCGCTCGGCGCGTGCCCACTGCACCAGGATCGCCAGCAGGAAGGGCAGCGCGACCAGTTCGGCGATGCTGAGCATCGCGCCGCCGCCGATCTGCTGGTCGTGGTGGACGTCCGGGGCCCAGGAGGGCGCGTGGTGCACGTACCAGGCCCCCGCGATGAGCGTGCCGTGGGTCATCACCACGACCCCCGGCACCGCGTCGACGATGCCGTCGAGGAACACGAGCCCGGCCCGCACCGGATGGGTGCACCAGGAGGGCAGCGCCTGCTCATGGGTGAGCACCGGTACGACGAAGAGACAGCCCGCCGCCAGCAGGTGCAGGTACATCAGCTCGTGCAGCCAGCCGATCCGCAGGGCGGTGGCGAAGTACGGCGTGAAGTAGACGACCAGCTCGGTGGCGAGCACCAGAGCGGTGGAGACCAGGGGAAAGGTGACCACGCGCACCACCCGGCCGGTGACGGCCCGCCGCACCCGCCGCGCCCCGGCCTCCGGCAGCGCCTCGACGGCGAGCCGCAGGGGGTCGCCCAGGGCCAGACCGAGGGGCGCGACCAGGTCGAGCAGGATGTTCTGTACCGCGGCGGGCCAGAACAGGACGTGGTCGTACACGGCGAGCGCCGACATCGTGGCCACCACCAGCCCACCCAGCCCGAGCAGCGCGAAGGCGGCGACCCGGGCGAGCGGCCAGGTACCGCCCTGCCGGCGCAGCCGCAGGACGCCCCAGCCGTACAGGGCGGCGAGGAGGGCCACCAGGAGCAGCGCGGGCACGTCGAGCTGCCACGACGACAGCAGCCGGCCCACGGTCGGCGCCGCCGGGCCCCCGGCCGGCAGATCGGTCACCGCGTCAGCAGTCATGCGCATCCTTCTCCTTCGGCCCCACAGGGGACGAGTCGGCTCAGACCCACTGCGGGACGGTATCCCCCGGCGGCCGCGCACCGGGCGGCGGGGGGCCGCCGGCCGGGGCCGGGCAGCGCGGTGCGGCTGCCCGCGCCCGCTGGGGCGGCGAGTGGGGCGAACACCGGCAGGAGTGGCCGCGCCGCTCCTGACCCGCGCGGTGTCGGGCGACCGCCCCTTCGCCCACCCGGCCGAGGCACCCGTGCGCGAGGGGCGGGGGCGCACGGGCCGCGGCGGTGAGCCCTGTACGCGCCTCCCGGTGCGGCAGCAGAATGCGCCGTGTCGTCGGTCACGTAGCCGGATGTCACGCAGCCCCTCGCCGGGGCTCCGGGAAAGCAGGTCGGTCGCCGTGATGCTGCATCTGCCCATGTCCGTGTCCGAAGCACAGCAGTGCCTGTCCGAAGGGGCGGTGCCCGTGGGCGGGGCGACCCTCGTGTGGGCCGCCTGGCAGCGGGACGGGTTTCCCGAGCGGGCCATGTCGCTGCGCAACGTGCCGGAGGCCAACGTCCTCGGGCGGCAGACGCTGGGCGCGGCCGTGGTGCTCAACCGTGTCGACGACCGCGTGCCCCAGGTACTGCGCCGGGCCGCGGCCGGTGTGGGGACCGGGGCAGTGCGCCGCACGGCGACGGTCGGGGGCAACCTCGTCGGCAGCACGCTGCGCTGCCTGCTGCCCGCGGCGCTCGTCCTCGACGCGCGGGCGACGGTGCTGGACGCGGACGGCGTCCACGAGAGCGACCTGGCCGAAGTCCTGGCCAAGCGCCATGTACTGCTCAGCCTCCGCTGGCGGGAGCCGGTCGCCAGTTCGTACCGCAAGCACTCAGGTGAGGCGGGCGGCCCGCCGCCGCTGGTCGTCGCCGCAGCCGTGCACGGCGGGGACACGCCCGGGGGCCACGGCGGGGACACGCCCGGGGGCCAGGGCGCGAACCGGCTCCGTGTCGCCGTACGCGACGGCTACGACGTGGTCAGCGGCAGCACCCCGTGCGGCACCGGCATCCAAGAGGCCCTGCACACCCTGCGTCACTCGGCGGTCGGCACGCTGCACGCCACGGCCTGGGAAGAGGTCAGCCGGCAGGTCACCGGCCTCCTGGCGCGGGTCGCGCCGTCGTCCCCGGGGACGACGGACAGCGGCACCACCTAGACCTCCCCCAGGCCCTGTCCCCGTCCGGGCCCTGTCCTCGCCGGCGGCCCCGGTCGGCGTGGTCGACGTACACATCGATGGCCGCGGCGAACGGACCGGGCACGAGCACCCGCTCGCCGGGACGGGCACCTCGCCGATGTCGTGCATGACGAACAGGACCGTCGCCCCCGCGCTCCAGCCACAGCCGCGCCCGCGGGGCGCTCGCGGCCCGCGCGCAAGGGGCCGACAGGCTCACGGAATACCCCTGGGGGTACTCATGTTACGGTGGTACACATACCCGGGGGGGTAATCCGTGAAGGGAACATCTCCGTGTTCTTCATCGACACCATTGAGCTCGAGGGCCTGGGCAACCGCCATTACCTGGCCGGCGGCAGGCAGACGGCCGTGGCGGTGGACCCGCCGCGCGACTTCGACCAGGTCCTGGCGGCGGCCGCCCGGCGGGGTGTACGGATCTCGCACGTGGTGGAGACCCACATCCACAACGACTACGTCACCGGTGGCCTTGAGCTGGCCCGGGTGACGGGTGCCGCCTACCTGGTGCCGGCCGGAGCGCGCGTGTCGTTCACACGTGTACCGGTGGCCGACGGCGACACCGTAGCCGTCGACGACGGGCTGGAGCTGCGGGCCGTGGCCACCCCGGGCCACACCCCGCACCACACCTCCTACGTGCTCCGGGAGGACGGGCAGCCGGTGGCCGCGTTCACCGGCGGTTCGCTGCTGATCGGCACCGTCGGCCGCCCCGACCTGGTCGAGCCCCGGCTGACCGAGCAGCTGGCCCGCGCCCAGCACGCCTCCGCGCACCGTCTGGCCGCGGAGCTGCCGGACGAGACGTCCGTCCTGCCCACCCACGGCTTCGGCAGCTTCTGCTCCTCGGCTCAGGCGGAGGGGGACGCCACGACGATCGGCAAGGAGAAGAGCTTCAACGCGGCGCTCACCACGGACGTGGACTCCTTCGTCGCCCGTCTGCTCGCGGAACTCGACGACGTGCCCGCCTACTACGCGCACATGGGGCCGGCCAACGCCGCCGGCCCCGCCCCGGTGGACCTGACCCCTCCAGCCGTCGCGGACGCCGGCGAGATCGCGGCACGGCTGGCGGCCGGCGAGTGGGTGGTGGACCTGCGCAACCGGGTCGCGTTCGCCGAGGGACACGTCGCCGGATCGTTCAACTTCGAGGCCGACGGCAAGATCGCCACCTACCTGGCCTGGATGATCCCGTGGGGCAAGCCCGTCACCCTGCTCGCCGAGTCCCCCGGGCAACTGGCCGCCGCCCAGCGCGAACTGGTCCGGGTCGGCATCGACCGGCCCGCCGCCGCCGCGACGGGCACGCCCGAGGAGTGGGTGCCCGAGGGCGGCCGACCCGCTTCCTTCCCCCGGTCCACGTTCTCGGCACTGGCCGGGCGCGGCACCGACGGGATCGTCGTCCTGGACGTGCGGCGCGACTCCGAACGGGTCACCGGGCACATCGAGGGCTCCGTTCACATTCCGATCCACGAGCTGCACAAGCGGCTGGGCGAGGTACCGGACGGCACCGTGTGGGTGCACTGCGCCGGTGGCATGCGCGCCGCGATCGCCGCCTCGCTGCTGGACGCCGCCGGCCGTGACGTGGTCGCCGTCGACGACGGCTTCGACGCCGCCACCGACGCCGGACTGACCGTGGTCACCGGCTGAACCGGACCGTTCGACCCACCCCCTACGACTTCTCGAGAGGTTGTGTGATGTTCCTCTTCCGTCGCGGCGGGGACCGCGTCACCGTCGACGAGGCCCACCGCCGGACCCAGGGCACCGACGCTGCGGCCGTCCTGCTGGACGTGCGCGAGCAGGCCGAGTGGAACGCCGGCCACGCACCCGGCGCCGTCCACGTGCCGCTGTCCCGCCTGGCGGCAGGAGCGGCACTTCCGAGCACGGTCCACGGACGCGCGCTGGTGGTGATCTGCCGCAGCGGGAACCGCTCACAGCGGGCCACCCAGCTGCTGGCCGAACGCGGCGCCGAGGCCGTGGACGTCAAGGGCGGCATGAACGCGTGGGCCGCCGCCGGACACCCGGTCGTCGACGAACGCGGGAACAGCGGCTCGATAGCATGACCGCTCTGCTCCTCGCGCTCGTCGCCGGTGCCGTGATCGGCCTGGCCCTGGGCGGCCTCGGCGGGGGCGGCAGCGTCCTCGCCGTTCCCGCCCTGATCTACCTGCTCCACTTCACCCCCGCACAAGCGACCACGGCCAGCCTGATCATCGTCACCCTCACCTCGGTCACGGCGCTGACCGGGCACGCCCGGGACGGCAACGTGGCCTGGCGCACCGGGCTGCTCTTCGCCGCGGCGGGCATCGTGCCCGCGATGATCGCCGGGGCCGTCGCCGGCCACCTGCCCGAGTCCATGCTGACCGTCGCCTTCGCCGTCATCGCGGCGCTCGCCGCCCTGCGGATGCTGCGCCCCCAGCGCACCGAGCCGTCCGGCCGGGTGAACCCGGGGAAGGCCGGCGCCGCGGGCGCCGGACTCGGCGCGGTGACCGGGTTCCTGGGCGTGGGAGGCGGCTTCCTCGCCGTCCCGGCCCTGGTGAGCGTGCTGAGCCTGCCCATGCGCCGGGCCGTCGGCACCAGCCTGCTGGTCATCACCATCAACTCGCTGGCCGCGCTCACCGCCCGGGCCGGCACCGGGACGCACCTGAACTGGGCGGTCATCGCGCCGTTCACCGCCGCGGCCGTCCTGGGCGCCTGGGACGGCAAACGCCTGTCGAAAAAGATCAAGGGAAAGACACTTCAGCGGATCTTCGCCTACGTGCTGCTCGCCGTCGCCACCTTCATGCTCGTCGACGTCCTCATGTGACGGGCTCGGCCGATCCCGTGCCACGGCCCCGGCCGATCACCCGGCTCGGCCCGTGGATCCCCGGGGATCCGCACTCCGACACCCCATCGGGTACGAACGCTCCCCTCCGCGGGGCACCATCGACACACTCAAGGAAGACATCCGACATGACCACCCCCACCACCATCGACCCCCGTCAGGCCCTCTCCCGCATTCACGAGCTGACCGTCATCGACGTCCGCACCCCGGGCGAGTACGCGGGCGGCCACCTGCCCGGTGCCCTCAACATCCCGCTCGACCAGCTCGACCGGGCCCTGCCCGACATCCGCGGCGCCGCCGAGCGCGGCGACGTCCTGGTCGTCTGCGCCTCCGGTGCCCGCTCAGAGAACGCCTGCCGCATCCTCGCCGAGAACGGCATCCACACCGCCACGCTCGCGGGAGGCACCGGCGCCTGGGCGGCGCAGGGCCACGACCTGCACCGCCCCGAGGGAGCCCCGAAGGCGAAGTGGGCCATGGAACGCCAGGTCCGCCTCACCGCCGGCTCCGTCGTCCTGCTCGGCCTGGCGCTGGGCGAGGTCGTCCACCCGGCCTTCCGGCTGCTGTCCGCCGGCATCGCCGGCGGCCTGGTCTTCTCCGCCGTGACCAACACCTGCGGCATGGCCGCCATGCTCGCCAAGCTGCCCCACAACCGGCCCCGCCAGGCCGACCTGGACGCGACGCTGGCGCGCCTGCGCGGCAACTGACGGAAGTCCGTCCGGGCGGGCACAGGAACGGCGCCTCCAGGGCCGGTGCCCGGCCGGCCTCCCGTCCGGGAACCGGCGAATCCCGAAATACCCCTTAGGGTATTTGACGGGCCTCTCGCAGTGGCCGTACGCTCCCCGGCAGGAAACCCCGCGGGGTATTCGAGCGGCCACCGGGACGGCGCCTCCGACCGGTCGGCCCGGGCCTCCCCCGACCCGGGCCGACCACCCACTCCCCGCTCCTGGTGCTGCGGCCGGGAACGGCGGCCGGGCACCCGTCAGGTGAAGATGATCTGCCCTCCGGCCGCGTGCTCGTAGAACTCGCCGACCGTGATGATGCCCTGGACCTGCTCGACGAGGTCGTCCTTGCCCAGTTCGAAGAGGTCCACCGACGCCTTGCAGGCGTAGATGCCCGCACCCGCGTCGGAGATCATCTCGATGAACTCGGGGACGGGCGGGATGTCGAGCCGGTCCATCCTGCGCTCCATGTACCGGGTGAGCAGACCGGGGACACCCGGCAGGCCGCCCAGCAGCGTCGGCAGATGCAGCCCGGGATTGCCGACGGTGGCGAGCTTGATGTGTTCCCACCGCTTCTTCGTGATCGCGTCCAGCCCGAAGAAGGTGAAGAACAGATCGGCCTCGATGCCCTCGGCACGGGCGCCGTTGGCCATGATCAGGGCCGGGTAGATCCCTTCCAGGGATCCCTTGGAGACGATGACCGAGACCTTCTCGATCGTGGCGGTGCCGCCCATGGCAGACCCCCTCCTTCAGATGCAGCCGCGCGGCTTGGGAATCCCGGCGATCTTCGCGGCGGTCTTCGCCGGTCCCTTGGGGAAGAGCTGGTAGAGCTCCTTGACGCTCACTCCGGAGGTCTTGCCGAGCACGCGGACGGTGGGGCCGGTGCCCGTGGCCTCGTATGCGCTGCGCATGAAGCGGATGACCGTCCAGTGCCGGTCGGTCAGCGTCTCGATGCCGGCCTCCCGGGCGATCTGCTCGGCCATGGGCTCGGTCCACCGGTCGGGCTCGGTGAAGAAGCCCTCGTCGTCGACGGGGACGGCGCGGTCGTCGTAGGTGACGACGGGCATGACGGTTCTCCTCTCGTTCAGGCCCGGGCGGGGCGCTTGCCGTGCTCGGGCATGGCCGAGCCGATGCCGGGCAGTTCATGGCCCGGCAGCAGGCTGTGCCAGTACAGCCACTCGAAGGCGAGCTTGCCGAGGTGGTTGGCGCGGGACTCCTTCAGCAACGGCAGGCCGACGGCGCCCGGGAAGTGGCCGGGCAGCGGCTCGGTGCCGTAGTTGAAGTCGATGAGCAGGGCCTTGTGGAAGCCGGTCTCGACGAAACAGTTGGTGTGCCCGTCGAAGGATGCCTCCAGAGGCTGCCCGGCGATGAAGCGGCCGATGTTGTGCACCAGCGTCGCGCCCTCGAAGTGCGCCACCGAGCCCGCCTTGGACGCCGGCAGCCCCGCCGCGTCACCGATCGCGAACACCTCGGGGCGGTCGGGGTGCTGGAGGGTGTGGGGGTCCACGGGGACGAAGCCGAGTTCGTCGCCCAGGCCCGGGGAGCGGCCGACATAGGGGGCACCGCCGTGCAGCGGCACGACCACGGCCAGGTCGAAGGGCACCTCGCGCTCGTCGTACGACACCAGCCTGCCGCCCGCGCCGTCCACCTCGCCGAGCGTGAACTCGGTGACCGGCTCGATGCCCTTCCTCGCCAGCAGGCCGCCCAGCGCCTCGGCGGCGACCGGCTTGGTGAAGGCCGCGTCCAGCGGGGTGACGTACGTCAGCTCGACGCGGTCGCGGATGCCGCGCCGCCGGAAGTACCAGTCGGCGAGGAAGGCGAACTCCAGCGGCGCGACAGGGCACTTGACCGGCAGGTCGGCCACGTCCACCACCACACGGCCGCCCTCGAAGCGCTCCAGGGCCCCGCGCAGCCCCACCGCGCCGGGCAGGTCGTAGAAGGTGAAGACCCTCTCGCCCCAGCCGGGCCCGGTCAGCCCCTCGGTCTCCTCCGGCAGCAGCGCGGCGCCGGTGGCGACCACGAGGACGTCGTAGGTCACCCAGCCGCCGACCGTGAAGTGCACGGTCCGCGTGTCCAGGTCGACCCGGTCGACGCGGGCCCGTTTGTAGTCGATTCCGCGGTGGAGCCGGCGCGGCCTGGAGCGGACCAGCCGGCGCGGCCGGGCCAGGCCGAAGGGCACGAACAGCAGCCCCGGCTGGTAGAGGTGGTCGTCGTCCTGGTCGATCACGGTGATGCGGCACCCGCGCTCGTCGTGCGCGCGGCGCAGGCGGTTGGCCGCCGACGTACCGGCGGTGCCGCCGCCGAGGATCACGATGTGTTTGCCCATGCCTCCACTCTCGTGCGGCAACCGGGCCGGGATCAGGGGCCGGTGGTCCCTCACCGGGTACCCACCGGGGTATGTCGCCGAAAAGGGCCCTCCCGGGCCGCACCCCGCGCGGCCGGGCATTCCCGGGGCGCCCTCCGAGCGGGCTGCGGAGTTGTGTTCGGCGAAAGAGGTGATCCTTTGATGGTCGACACCGTCCCGAATTGGGGCGTATGATACCCGCAGGGGTATCTTCTGGGAGTGACCGTGGAACTGGAACTCGCGGGTCCGGACCTGAGGGCCGTGCTGAACCGGCTGCGCCGCGCACAGGGCCAGATCGCCGGAGTGATCCGGATGATCGAGGAGGGGCGCGACTGCGAGGACGTCGTCATCCAGCTCGCCGCCGCCTCGCGCGCACTGGACCGGGCCGGCTTCGCGATCATCGCCACGGGGCTGCAGCAGTGCATGACGGACATCGAGTCGGGCCGCGACAACGGCGAGACCGGCGAGCAGATGCGCGCCCGGCTGGAGAAGCTGTTCCTTTCGCTGGCCTGACGCCGCGCACGACGGATCACCCCTGGGTACGCTTGACCGGGCAGGAGAGTACCCCTGGGGGTATTCCCCGGGCCAGAAGTGCCCGGGGAACAGCTCCCGGGTACCTCGCTCCCACCGGGACACCCGTCCCGCTCCCGCGCGAGCCGACCGGAAGGACCACCCCCCATGCGCTACGACCGCACCGTGCACCTCGACACCGACTTCGTCACCTCCGTCGCCCGCACCCGCGAGGCCCTTGCCGCCCAGGGCTTCGGCGTCCTCACCGAGATCGACGTCACCGCCACCCTCAAGGCCAAGCTCGACCACGACATGGAGGACTACGTCATCCTCGGCGCCTGCAACCCCTCGCTCGCCCACCGCGCCCTCGACACGGACCGCTCCATCGGCCTGCTGCTCCCCTGCAACGTCGTCGTCCGCGCCGACGGCGACGGCACCGCCGTACAGGTCCTCGACCCGAACACGATGGTCGCGCTCACCGAGCTCGACGCCCTGCGGCCGGTCGCCGAGGAGGCCACCCGCCGCCTCGACGCCGCCCTCGCCTCGCTCACCGCGACGGCCGCCGGCTCGGACGGCTGACCGGGCCGGCGTCGGCCCGAGCGCCCGCGCGCAGCGTCACGGCGGCCGGGCGGAGTTCCTGGACGACCATGGCGCTCAGCTCCGCGGGAGTGACCCCGGCCAGGCTCCCGCGCACGGTCCGGCCGGGTGCCGCGTCGATCGGCGCGAGGGACGGTACGGCGAGCACCGGGCATCCGGCCGCCTCGGCCGAGCTGACGCCCGTCTGCGTGTCCTCCACCGCCACGCAGGACGCCGGGTCGACACCGAGGACACCGCAGGCGGCGAGGTAGGGATCGGGGGCGGGCTTGGTCCGGGCCGTGTCGTCCGCGGTGACGGAGACCGCGAAACGTCCCCGGCCCAGGGCGTCCAGCACGGTGTCGGCGACCGTGCGGGGGGATGCGGTGACCAGGGCGGTGGGAATGCCGTCGCGGGCGAGGGCGCCGAGCAGGTCCAGTGCCCCGGGGCGCGGGACGACGCCGGTGCGGACGCGGTCGGTGAACTCCCGGTGCAGCGCGGCGGCGAGCTCCGTGGCCGGTCTGCCCACCGCCGTCGCCAGCCATGCGGCGGTGTGCTCGACCGGTCGGCCGAGCACCTCCGGGTGGTCCGCCTCCGTCAGGGGCCGGCCGGTGACGCGTTCCACCGCCTCCCACCACAGCCGCTCGGTGTCGACGAGCGTGCCGTCCATGTCGAACAGGACGGCCTGGAGGTGGCGTCGGGTCACGGTTCTCTCTCTCGTGGAAGTGGGGGGGGGAGGTGATGCTTCATGCGTGCGGGCAGGTGATGCGGGTTCAGCTCGCACGGTCGGCGACCAGCACCGGCCGAGGGGGCAGCGACACGCTCACCGGGGTGCCGTGTCCGAGCCCGGCGGCGTCATGTGCGGGCAGGTCGGCCTTGACCGCGGTGCCGTCGGCGAGGCGGACGGTGATCCGGATCGACGCGCCCAGGAAGGCGGCGGCCACGACCCGCGCCCCGCTCGCCGCATCGGCCCGTACCTGTACGGCCTCGGGCCGCACCAGCACGTCCACGTCGGCCGCGGCAGGCGTGTCGCCGTCGATCGGCAGCCGCTGCCCCAGCACCTCCACCGAGCCGCCCCGCACCAGGCCTGGAATCCGGCTCGTCGTACCGACGAACTCGGCGACGAAGGCGGTGGCGGGCCGGCCGTACAACTCGGCCGGAGCGGCACACTGTTCGAGCCGCCCGGCACGCATGACCGCGACCCGGTCGGCGATCGACAGGGCCTCCTCCTGGTCGTGTGTGACGAAGAGGGTGGTGATCCCGAGTTCCTGCTGGAGCCTGCGGATCTCCTCCCGCAGCGTCAGCCGCACCTTGGCGTCCAGGGCCGACAGCGGTTCGTCGAGCAGGAGGACGCGCGGGCGCAGGGCGAGGGCGCGGGCCAGGGCGATGCGCTGCTGCTGGCCGCCGGAGAGCTGGTGCGGGAACCGTTCGCGCTTGTCGGCGAGACCGATCAGATCCAGCAGTTCGGTGGCACGGGCACGGCGTTCGGCCGAACGGACCTTGCGCATCCGCAGCCCGAAGGCCACGTTCTCCAGCGCGGTCAGGTGCGGGAAGAGGCTGTAGGACTGGAAGACCATTCCGGCGTCGCGACGGTGGGCCGGAACGCCGGTCACGTCGACGCCGTCGACCAGGACCTCGCCGGAGTCGGGGTGCTCGAACCCGGCGAGCATGCGCAGGGCCGTGGTCTTGCCGCAGCCGGAGGGGCCGAGCAGGGCCAGGAACTCGCCCGGCCGCACGGAGAGGTCGAGTCCGTCGAGGGCCGCAGTGGCTCCGAACTGCCGGCGCAGTCCGCGGAGTTCCACGGTGGCGGCCTGCCGCGTGGGGGCGGCCTTTTCAACGGTGGTGGCTGTCATGGTTCATCCCCGGGACGAAGCGGTTCGGGTGCGCCCGCCGGCACCGGCGAGCGCGAGGAGCAGTGCCCAGGTGACGAGCAGACTGAGCACGGAGACGGCGACGGACAGCTGGGCCTGCGATCCACCGACGCTGTAGATCCACACGGCGAACGGGCGGAAGCCCAGCAACTGGGCCACCGTGAACTCGCCGAGGACCAGCGCCAGGGTGAGGAGGGCGGCGTTCAGCAGTGCCCCGCGCAGATTGGGCAGCACGGCCCGCACGAGGGCCTGCGGCCAGGACGCCCCGCAGCTGCGGGCAGCCTCGACGAGGGTGCGCACGTCGAGCGCGCGCAGCCCGGAGTCCAGCGCCCGGTACACGAACGGCAGCGCCATCACCACGTAGGCGAGGACGAGCACGAACGGGAAGCCCGGGTTCTGGATCGCCACGAACGTCTGGAACAGCGGCGTGCGGGAGAGGTGGTCCGGACCCCACCTGAGCACGGTCGCGATACCGGCGACGAACGCGATCGGCGGCACCACCAGCGGCAGCGAGCACACCACCTCCACCACCGGCCGCAGCCGGGGCGCCCCGAGCCGCAACGCGACCGCGGCCGGCACCGTCACCAGCAGGACGAGGGCGATGGTGGCGGCGGCGAGCTCCAGCGACAGCAGCAGGCTGGAGCCGAAGCCGTCGCTGGAGACGATCTGCGTGTAGGCGTCGAAGGTGACGCCCTGCCCGGGCACGTCGGCCGTGAAGACCACGGACGCGGCCAGCGGGACGAGGAAGTACAGGGCGGCGAGGGCGAGCACCGCCCACCGCCACGCGTTCAGGCGAGCCATCGCGCACTCCGTCGTTGCAGGGGCAGGTACACGGCCATGACCAGACCCGCCACGAGGACCATGTCGAGGCTGAGCGCGAGCGCCACGTTCTCCTGGCCGACCAGCACGTTGCCGGAGAGGGCGTCGGCGATCTGCAGCGTGACCAGCGGCACCGCGCTGCCCACCATCGCGGCGGCGGTGGCGTACGCGGCGAAGGCGCTGCCGAAGAGCAGCACCAGCCCGCCGAACAGGGACGGCGCGAGCACCGGCAGGGCGACGTGCCGCCAGTACTGCACGGCGGTGGCGCCGTTGTTCTGCGCCGCCTCGCGCCACTGCGAGCGCAGGCCCTCCAGCGCCGGGGTGATGGTCAGGACCATCAGCGGGATCAGGAAGTACAGGTAGACGATCACCAGGCCCCAGAAGCCGTACAGGTCCCAGCCCTTGGCCGTCAGGCCCAGGTGCCGGGTCAGCACTCCGGCGTTGCCGAGGGTGGCGACGAAGGCGAAGGCCAGTGGGACGCCGCCGAAGTTGGCGAGCACACCGGAGGCGGTGAGCACGGCCTCGCGCAGCGCACGGGAGCGGGAGGTCACCACGGCCTGCGCGAGCGGCAGACCGAGCACGGCCCCCAGACCGGCCGAGACCGCGGACAGCTTGACGCTGCCGGTCAGGGCGGTCAGATACGCGCCCTGCAGGGAGGCCGTCAGATTCCCGGTGCCGTACGAAGTGGCGCCCGTGGCCTGGTCCTTGACGGTGAAGGCCCCGTCGAGCACGGCCAGGACGGGCAGCCCGAAGGCGAGCGCGGTCAGGACGAGCAACGGGAGGACGGCGACGAGCCGGCCGGGGGCGCGGCGCCGGCGCTTCACCGAAGCGACGGGCGCCACGTCCGCCCGTGGGATGGCGGCGGTCATCCGGAGACGGCCTTCCCCCAGCCCTGCGCGATGACCGTCTTGGCCTTGCTCTGCTGGGCCTCGGTGGGGAAGGAGGGCGTACCGTCGGCCTTCGGCAGCCTGGCGGCGGCGGCCGTGTCGAGCGTGCCGGCCTTCTCCAGGGCGGCCATCAGGGCCGGGCGGGCGTGGCCCTTGAGCCACAGGTTCTGGCCCTCGGCGCTGTAGAGGTACTCCTGCCACAGGCGGGCGGCGGCCGGGTGCGGGGCTTCCTTGTTGATCGCCTGGGAGTAGTACTGGGAGAACCTGCCGTCGCCCGGCACCACGACCTTCCAGTCCACGCCCTTGGACTTGAACTCGTCGGCGTACCCGGCGTTGAGGTAGTCCCAGTCGATGCTGATCGGCGTCTCGCCCTTCTCGACGGTGGCCGGGGTGGACTCGACGGGGGTGTAGTTGCCGTTCTTCTTCAGCTTCGCGAAGAAGTCGAGGCCGGGCTGGACGTCGTCGAAGGAGCCGCCGGCCGCGAGCGCGGCGGCGTAGACACCGCCGAAGGCGGAGCCGGACTTGGTGGGGTTGCCGTTGAGGGCGACCTGACCCTTGTACTGCGGCTTGAGCAGGTCCTTGAAGGTGGCCGGGCACTGCTTGACGCGCCTCGCGTCGCAGCCGATGGAGATGTAGCCACCGTAGTCGTTGTACCAGCGCGCCCGCGGGTCCTTCTGGGAGGCGGGGATACCGGCGTAGGAGGCGACCTTGTAGGGGGCGAGCAGTCCCTGCCGGGCGGCGCTGAGCGCGAAGGAGCTGCCGAGGTCCAGCACGTCGGGGGCGCGGTCCTGGCCCTTGCGGGACGTGACGGCGTTGATCTCGTCCTGGCTGGTGCCGTCCGGGTTCTCCACCTCGACCCTGATGCCGTACTTCTTGTGGAAACCGTCGATGAGGTCGCCGTAGTTGGCCCAGTCGCGGGGCAGCGCGATGGCGTGCAGCGTGCCCTCCTTCCTGGCCGCGGCCACCAGCTTCGGCAGCCCGCCGAAGCCCGCCGCCGACGTGGCGGTGGCGGCGCTCTTGCCGTCGGCGGTGCCCGACGCGTTGTCGGGGGCGGCGCCGCAGGCGCTCAGGGCGAGCGCGGCGACGACGGCGAGGGAGCCGCCCAGGACGGCTGTTCTCGGCAGGGACACGGTCACGGTCTCTCCAGGGGTGCACACGAGGGTTGAGGCAGTGCGGAGAACTTGTCTGAACAAGTTGGCTTCAGTACGCCCGCCGCCGATGTCCTTTCCATGAACACCGGCGAAACCCCGACCGCCATTCGCCTGCACAATCCCGACCGACACGGATCACCGCGGGAACTCGCATATTCTGCTTACGCTGTGCACATTCGCCGACTCGGAGGGGAAGCATGACGGCGCGACACGAGGAGATCGCCGATGCGCTGCGGCGGGCCATCGATCGCGAGGAGTACACGGTCGGCAGCCGGCTTCCCTCCGAGACGGAACTCGCCGGCCACTATGGCGTCTCGCGCGGCACGGTCCGCCAGGCGGTCGCGGCCCTCACCTCCGAGGGACTCATCGGCTCCCGCCAGGGCGCCCGCCGCGTGGTGCTGGCGAGCCGGCGCAGCCAGAGCTTCGCCGAGCTGCGCAGCTTCGCCCAGTGGGCGCGGGCGATGGGACGGGAGGCGACCGGGCGCGTGGTGGCCCAGGAGTACCGCCCGGCCACCCGCGAGGATGCCGTGCGGCTCCAGCTGCCGGCCGGGACGGATGTGTTGCACGTGCTGCGGGTGCGTGGCCTGGACGGCGAGCCGGTGCTGCTGGAGCGGACGGTGTACGCCGACTGGATCGCCCCCGCCGTCGAGGCGATCGAGCCCGGCTGTCCGTCGGTCACCCAGCGGCTCTACGAGGACACCGGCCTGGTCTTCGCCTACGGCGAGCACGTCATCGACGCGGTGGCGGCGGGCGCCCGGGACGCCGGACTGCTCGGCGTCCGCCGCACCAGTCCGCTGCTGCGGGTCCGGCGGGTGACCAGCACCCACGAGGGGCGCCCGGTGGAGTGGTCGGACGACCGCTACCGTTCCGACGCCGTGAGCTTCAGCGTGCGCAACTCGACCGGGCACAACGCCCTGACGCGCAAGACGGCCGGCTGAGACGGGCGTGGGCGATCACGCGCGCCGGCCGCGCGTGGGCGAGCGCCGGACACGAGGGGCCGCCGCCGGGTTCCGGCTGCGTGGGGGCGGCCCCGTGCACCTTCCTGCCCCGCCTTCGCGCTCGCCGGGCTCACCTGACGTACGCGAGCCTGCTGACCCACTGGGACAGCGTGAGCGAGGCGGCCCGCGACCCGCGCGCAGAGCCCCGCCCGCACGGGCGTTGCCGCGGCGGAAGCCCGGCCGGACCGGCCATGTTCGGCTGCCGGCCGCGGCCGGTGCCGTCGGCCAGGGCGGCGCGGAGGGCGGACAGGTGTGCGGCCACGGCCGCGAGGCAGTCGTGCTCGTCCCGGCACGCGGAACAGCCTGCCAGGTGGGCGGTCACCGCGTCGGTCTCATCGGGCGCGAGGACGTTCAGTGCGTGTCCGGCCAGCAGATCATGGACCGTGCGGCATTCCTGGGGGGAGGTGAGCATCTCAGGGTGTCCCTTCTGCGCTGGGGTGCAGGGCGCGTGATGGGCCCGTCGCCGCGGAATTCGGGCGGGGCGTGGGCGGTGCGCCACTGAACAGGGCGGAACCCCCGTTCCTGACCCAGCTTGGCCCAGGAACGGCCCCTCGCGCGTCGTCCCTGTGCAGCGATTCCCGGGTACTGCGGTCGCAGTACCCGGCAGCCCGGCCTACGGCTGGAACAGGCGCGCTACCCCGTCGCGCCGCCGCTCACACCTGCCGCCGAGGGGCCACCCGCACCCGGCTCGGCCGCCGGGCTGACCAGACCGCACTGGTATGCGATGACCACGAGCTGGGCCCGGTCGCGGGCCGCCAGCTTGGCCATCGCCCGGTTCACATGGGTCTTGGCAGTCAGCGGGCTCACGAACAGACGTTCCGCGATCTCGTCGTTCGACAGGCCCAGCGCGACGAGCAGCATCACATCGCGTTCCCGGGGCGTCAGACAGGCCAGCCGATCGTGCACGACCGTCGGACACGGTTCCGGCTGCGCGAGGAACCGGGCTATCAGTGCCCGGGTGGCCCGGGGAGACAGCAGCGACTCACCCGCGGCCACCGTGCGGACGGCGTCGAGCAGTTCCTCGGGCCGCGCACCCTTGCCGAGGAAGCCGCTGGCGCCGGCGCGCAGCGCCTCGGCGACGTACTCGTCGTCCTCGAACGTGGTCAGGATGAGGACTCTCACTCCGGCCAGATCCTCGGCCTCGGTGATCAACCGGGTGGCGACGAGGCCGTCCATCTCGGGCATCCGGATGTCCATCAGGATCACGTCCGGATGCCGGGCGCGGGCCAGTTCCACGGCCTCGCGGCCGTTGGACGCCTCGCCCACGGTCTCCATCCCCTTGGTCGAATCGAACAACATTTTGAATGTGCCCCGCAGCAGGGCCTGGTCATCGGCGAGCAGTACTCGGATGGTCATGCCCGTCTCTCCTCGACGGTCTGTCCCCCATCGGGCCGTCCGCCGCGGCACCGGGCCGCAGCGGCAGTTCGGCGGTCACCGTGAAGCCGCCCCCGGGACGTGGTTGCGCCTTCAGTGTTCCGCCGACGCTGGCGGCCCGCTCGCGCATCCCGATCAGCCCGTGGCCGGTTCCCGGCTGAGGCTCGCGCGGCTCCACGTGCCCGTCGTCCTCGACCGTGATGGTCAGCCACTGAGGGCGGTAGTCCAGGTACAGACGGGCGTGGTCCGCCCCGGTGTGCTTGCGCACATTGGTCAGGGCTTCCTGGACGATGCGGTACGCGGCCAGTTCCACGGCCGGCGCCGGCGCCTGCGCGGCCCCGCGCACGGTGTGCTTGACGACGAGGCCGGCGCGCTCGAACGACGCCAGAAGGGCGGGCACCTGCGCGAGGCCCGGAATCGGGTCCCGTGGCGCCTCCGGATCATCGGACTGCCGTAACAGGCTCACGGTCATCCGCAGTTCGTCGAGGGCCGACCGGCTGGTCTCCCGGATGTCCTTCAACGCGCCGAGGATCTGCTCCGGCCGCTGCTCCACCAGGTGGACGGCTACGCCGGCCTGGGCGTTGATCAAGGCGATGTGGTGGGTGACCACGTCGTGCAGTTCACGGGCGATCCGGACGCGCTCCGCCGCCACACGCTGCCGTGCCTCCTGCTCGCGGGTCCGCTCCGCGTGCTCGGCCCGCTCCTCCACGGCCGCCACGTAGGCGCGACGCGATCGCACCCCGTCCCCCACCGCCGCGGGCAGCGCCGTCCAGGCCAGCATCGCCGCGTTGTCCGGGGACAGCCAGGATCCCGGGTCGGCCACCAGGGCCGCCCCGACGAGCACGGCGGCCGAGACCGACGCCGTGGTCCAGGCGGTGCGCCGGTCCGTTCCCGCGGCCACGCTGTAGACGGAAACGATGACGGGGCTGGTCACGAGAGGACTCTCCCGGAATCCGAGCAGCTGGAACGCCGCCCCGCAGCCGACCGCGACCGCCAGTACGCCGAACGGGCGGTGCCGGCGCCACAGCAACGCGGTGCAGCCGATCGCGGCGAGTACGAGGCCGGACCACCGCAAGTCGAACTCGCGCTCGTGCGGGACCACGGAGGCGGCCACGACCGACAGCACGAAGAGCACGGCCGACCCCAGCACGTCGAGCCTGCCGATGCGCGCCCGCGCCCCGTGCCGCCTGCCGCTGATCGCTGCCATGGCACCACCGTAGGGTCCCTGCGCGCACACCGCTGGCCGCGCGGCGGCGCGTCATCCGGGCGGAGATCCGGCATCGGGCCGGCCCGGTCACCCGTGCTCCGGGCGTCGCGAGCCGGTGAACCTTGCCGATCGCAGCACTAGCGGCCGGTCCGCTCAACCGCTGCCGGGCGCACGGCCTGCACATACGTCAGCCACGGGCGTACGTCGCCGCCGCCCCGTACCTCGAAGCCCGCGTCACGGATGAGACCGTCGAGCAGGTCGACGCGGTTGTGCGCCATGGCGTCGCCGGCCCCACCGTGCACCAGGCGGCGGCCGACGGCGCTCTTTGGCGGCCGGAACTCGACGACGAGCAGGCGTCCCCCGGGCCGCAGTACCCGGCACATCTCGCACAGCGCCGCGGGCCGGAGCTCCTGCGGCAGATGGTGGAGCATCAGGCTGGTGACCACGGTGTCGAAGGAGGCGTCCGGCAGGTCGAGGTCCTCCGCGACGCCCTCCCGATAGGTGCACGGGGCGCTGCCGCGGGCGGTGCTCCTGCGCCGGGCGTAGGCGAGGACGGGCGGTGACGGGTCCACTCCGGTCACCGTCCCGGCCGGCCCGACCCGCGCGGCCATGCGCCGCGTCAGGTAGCCGGTGCCGCAGCCGACGTCCAGGACCCGGTCCCCCGCCCCGGCTCCGCTGAGCTCGGCGAGACGGGTGAAGGCCCGGCCGCGGCGGCCGGCGAAGCAGAGTGCGCCGCAGAGCTCGTAGGCGCGAGGGGTTCCGATGGTGACGCCGGGCGTGTCCGGGTGGGGTTTGCCCTGCATGAGGTGTCCGAGGGGTGGCATGACCGGCCTTCCTCCATAACTTAGTCACGACTAAGTGCGTTTCCAACTTAGTCACGACTAAGAAAACTGGCAAGGGCCGGCATACGATGTCGGGTGTGACCGAGTCCCGCCCCCGCACCCGGACCCGCCTCCCGGCCGCCGAACGTCGCGCGTCGATCCTCGTGGCGGCCACCGAGGTGTTCTCCGAGGTCGGCTACCAGCGCGGGAAGGTCTCCGAGATCGCCCGGCGCGTCGGCGTCACCGAGCCGGTCGTCTTCCAGAACTTCGGTTCGAAGTCCGCGCTCTACCAGGCGGCACTGGAGCACGCCATCGGTGATGTGTCCGCGCTGCTGGGCCGGGCGGCCGACTCCGGGCGCCCCGTTCCCGAACTGCTCGCGGCCTTCCTCGACCCCGCCCACATGGACCGCTTCCACCAGCCCGGCTCGCACGGATTCCTCTTCGCCGACGCGACCGCCCTGGCCCACGATCCGGCTCTCGGCGAGGCCCTCCGCCAGGTCCACCAGCACTTCGCCCGCGCGCTGGCCGACCTGCTCAGGCGCGGTCAGGGCGCCGGTGACATCCGTGACGATCTCGATCCGCACAGCGCCGCGTGGTGGCTCGTCTCACTCCTGGCGGGCCGTTCCTTCCGTGCGGCGGTCGTTCCGGACCGCGACAGGGTGGAGGCCGAGCTGACGGCCCTGGCACTGCAGTCATTGCTGCCCGGCAGACGTGAGCAGCCGGACGGCCCCTGACCGGCCCTCCGCGATCCGCAGACGGTCACCTTGCCGACGGCCCGCCCGCCGGATCCCCGGCGGACCGTGGCTATGTGCTGCCGCCGTGCTCCCGCATCTGGATGAAGCGGCCGTGCCAGGTGTGGTACCACACCTCGCCGGTGGTGGCGTTCACCGAGAGCATGCCGACGACGTGCCCGCCGCGCAGGGTGTGGAGGGTGTAGTAGCCCGGGAACCGGTCGGGTTCGGCGGCGTGCAGCCCGGGTTGGTGCTCGCTCAGCCAGCGGTCGGCGATCCGCACGGCCTGATCGGGCCGGACGGCCGGGGCACCGCTCTGGCGGGGGGCGCGCATCATGCCGTAGGCGGTGTTCCACATCATGGCCGGGCCGAACTCCACCCGGACAGCGCCGCCGGCCGGGTCGACGAGGACTTCCGTGGCCCGGCTGCCGTTCGGGGCGAGGAGTTCGGCGTAGTAGCCGTTGCTGAACTGCATGACCTCGCCGACGTGCAGGTTCCAGCGGGTGGCGAAGCGAGCGGCTGCGCGGTCGGCGTCCGCCATGCTGTGCACCGGCCCCTCGCGGGAGACGACACCCATCGCCCCGCGCCCGGCAGGCCCTGAGCGGCTGCCCGCGACCCACACGAACGAGGCGATCAGCGCGGCCACCGCGGCGACCAGCACGGCCAGTGGAAACCAGCGGCCCTTCAGCCCGCTCACCGCTGCCTCGGCTTGTGGGCAGCGAGGCGTTCGCGTGCTTCTGTGTAGGCCTCCGCGTCGATCTCACCGGAGGCGAAGCGGCGGTCGAGGATCTCCTCCGGCGACTCCCATGATGTCGACCGCTCGCGTCCCGGGCTGCTGTCATGGCCGCCGGGACGCTGCGTGAGGCGGACCACCGCCCACACGGCGAGGCCGATCAACGCGATCCACACCAGTGGCATGAAGGCCATCCAGGCCCAGCCACCGCCGTTCCAGTACATCATCGCGGTCACCTCCCAAGAGGGTTCCCTTCCACTGTCCGTGCGGACGGTGAAAGAGGACCAGGGACCTTCGGTCCCCGTGCCGAGTCGTCCGGTACCTTCGTCCGGCACCTTCGGGCGGCGAGCCGATCGTTCCGGCGCGCGGATGCGATCGCCCGCGCCGCCGGCCTGCCGGGGCGCCGCCGAGGTCAGGTCCGCGGATGGGTTTCGTACATGCGCACCGCCACGAGCAGGCCGGAGACCGCGGTCAGGGCGGCGACGGCCCAGATGGCGGTGGTCAGGCCGTAGGCGTCGGCGAGGAGGCCGGACAGCAGGGCGCCGACGGCGAAGCCGACGTCACGCCACAGCCGGTAGACGCCGACCGCACGGGCCCGCCAGGCGGGGTGCGCGACGTCACCGATCACCGCGAGCAGGGTCGGGTAGACCAGGGCGGTGCCGACGCCCAGCAGGATCTGGGCGGTTGCCCACACGCCGAAGGTGGTGCCGAGGGCCACCAGGGCGATGGCCGCCGCCTGGAGCAGCATGCCTGCGGTGATGAGGTGCTTGCGGCCGGCGCGGTCGGACCACCAGCCGGTGAGCAGCTGGCCGAAGCCCCACACCGCGGGATAGAGGGCGCCGAGGATGCCGATGCGGGCGACGGACAGGCCGTGGGCGGCGAAGAGAAGAGGGAAGATGCCCCAGGCGAGGGCATCGTTGAGGTTGTTGACCAGGCCGGCCTGGCTGGCGGCGGACAGGGCCCTGTCCCGGGCACTCGTGATCCACGCGATCCGGCCGGTGGTCAGGTCCTCGTGGTGGTCCGGGCGGGCCGGAGCGTGGCTCGCGGCCTCCAGCCGGGCGTGGTCACGGGTCTCGCGGACGGCCAGGGTGGACATGCCCAGTCCGAGGGCGGCGTAGGCGATGCCGAGGAAGAACGGCTCCGGACGCAGTCCGGCATGGGAGGCGATGACGCCGGTTGCCATGGCGGTGGCGGCGAGGGCGACGTAGCCGGCGGCCTCGTTGAAGCCCATCGCCAGGCCGCGCCGCGCCGGGCCGACCAGGTCGATCTTCATGATGACCGTGGTGGACCAGGTCAGCCCCTGGTTGACGCCGAGCAGCACGTTGGCCGCGACGACCCAGCCCCAGGCCGGTGCCCAGATCAGCAGCAGCGGCACGGGCACGGCGATCAGCCAGCCCGCCACCAGGACGGGCTTGCGGCCGTGGCGGTCGGAGAGGGTACCGGCGAAGAAGTTGGTGATCGCCTTGGTGGCGCCGAAGGCGACGATGTAGGTGAGTGCGGCGGTGTAGGCGGAGATGTGGAAGACGTTGCCGGCCAGGAGGGGCAGGACGACACGTTCCTGGCCGAGCATGCCGCCGACCAGCGCGTTGACGGCGACGAGCAGGGTGAACTGGGCGAGGTTGGCACGCAGTCCGAGCCGTATCGGGTTGCCCGCTGCGGTCGCGGTGGTCACGCGCCCTCCTCGAGGAAGCGGCCGGTGGCCCTGGCCCAGTCGTCCGGTCCGCCGGCCAGGACGGCGACATCCTCGCGCCCGGCGCACCGCAGGAGGCTGGCCGCCGTCATGGCACGCTCGCCGTGTCCGCAGTGCACGACGGCGCGGGCGGGTGCCTCGCCGGCCCGCACGGGCAGGTCGCCGAGTTCGATGCCGACGGCGCCGGGGATGTGGCCGGCGGCGAAGTCGGCGATGGGACGGACGTCCGTCGGCCGAGCTCCCCTGCTCAGGAGCCGACGCACCTCGGTGGCCGTGAGCGCCGGGAGTTCGGGCTCGGACGCGAGGATCCCGGGGCCACGCCGGTTGGCCTCGGCGAGCCGGTCGAAGTACGCGGGAAAGGAGCCGAGGCTGCCCAGCAGACGCCGCACGAAGGCTTCCTCGTCAGGTGCGGCGAGCAGCGGGTTGGAGTGCCTCTGGGCGCCGATGGTCGTGGTGCGTTCCGCGCCGGGCGGGGCGGAACAGAAGGAACCGGCACCGTGAGTCGGCCAGACGGCCACCTGGTCGGGCAGCTGCGCCATGCGCCGCAGCGAGCGGTATTGGGCGCGGGCCAGTTCCTCGGCCCGGTCGGCCCCGAACAGATCGGTGCGGGCGGCCGAGCCGACGATCAGGGAACCGCCGGTGAAGACCCCGAGCTCCCGTACGCCGTCCAGGAGCAGGAAGGACGTGTGCTCGTCGGTGTGGCCAGGGGTCGCGAGCGCCCGCAGGGTCAGCCCGCCCAGGTCGATCTCGTCGCCGTCGGCAAGGCCGTCGTGCGGGAAGGCGCGGCCTCCGGCGGCGGAGGCGAGGACGGTCGCGCCGTCGTCGTGCGCGAGTTGGGCGGCGCCGGAGAGGAAGTCCGCGTGCAGGTGGGTGTCGGCCGCGAACGCGACCCGCAGCCCTCGCCGCTCCGCGGCGGTCCGCAGGGCGCGCACGTCCCGGCTCGCGTCCACGGCCAGGGCGCGGCCGTCACCGAGGTCGACGAGGTAGGCGCTGTTGCCCAGCCCGGTGTCGACGAGCGGTGTCAGGTGATCGTCGGCAAAGCCCACGGGGTCCTCCAGGATGCACAGTGGGACTGGGTCGCTGTCACGCCCGGCCTCATCTACGATATTCCATGGATTTATGGAGGATGCCATGGGAGACGCTGCGCGCAAAACCGCGCTCTACGACGCCTTCGCCCGCACCGGCAAGGCGCTGAGCAGCGGAAAGCGCCTTGAGCTGCTCGATCTGCTGGCCCAGGGCGAGCGCACCGTCGACGCCCTCGCCAAGGCGGCCGGACTGAACCTGACCACCGCCTCGGCGCACCTGCAGACCCTCAAGCAGGCCGGACTGGTCGCCACCCGCCGCGAAGGAGTACGCATCCACTACCGGCTGGCCGGGGACGACGTCGCAGCCCTGTACGCACTGCTGCGCCAGGTCGCCGAGGCCCACCAGGACGCCGTCGAGCCCGCCCGTACCGCCTACCTCGGCCCGGGCGACCACGAAGAGGTCGGCCGCGAGGACCTGCTCGCCCGTGTGGCGGCCGGCCAGGCCGTCGTCCTGGACGTGCGGCCCGCCGAGGAGTTCGCGGCCGGCCACATTCCCGGCGCGATCTCCATTCCGGTGGAGGAACTGGCCGAGCGCGTCGCCGAGTTGCCGGAGGAGACAGAGGTGGTGGCGTACTGCCGGGGCGCCTACTGCGTGCTCGCCCACGACGCCGTACGGCTGCTGCACGCGCGCGGCCGCAGGGCGGTTCGGCTGACGGACGGGATGCTGGAATGGCGGCTGGCCGAACTGCCCGTGGAGACGGAGACAGCCGCGTGACCTGCACGCGCACAGCCGGGTGACCGCACACCCCTCGGGCCTTTCAGCGGCGGCCGGGCGGTGCGGCCCTTGCGGCAGCGGCGGAGCCCTATGCCAGCGCGTTCACCCCTGCGGCGAACAGGCGTGGCAGGCGTGCGGCCGTGGGCACGATGCGTGGGGCGAGCGCGGGCCGCTGCCGGGCCCTCACCAGGAGTTCGGTCAGGAGCCGGTGACGGCGGGTCGCACGGCTCCAGTCGGTTTCGTAGCGGCCCGGTGTGTCACGGCGCACGTTGGCGACCAGGGCTTCGGCGCCGGTGAGGGCCAGGGAGATGCCCTCACCGGTCAGCGCGTCGACGTATCCGGCGGCGTCGCCGACGAGCAGTACCCGCCCGTGGGCGCGGGTACGGGCTCTCTGGCGCAGCGGTCCCGCGCCTCGCACCGCCGTGACGGCCGCTTCCGGGGGCAGGCGGGCCGCCAGTTCGGGGAAGCCTTCCAGCTGGACGGCGAAGGGGGCTCGCCGGGCCGTGAGCAGGGCGACGCCGACGAGTGCGGGGCCGAGCGGGGTGACGTATGCCTCCGCGTGCCCTCCCCAGTGCACCTCGACGTAGGACGACCAGGGGGCCACCGCGTAATGCCGGCGCAGCCCGTACCGCGGTGCGCCGCGGGTCCTCACGTCCAGGCCGAGGGAGCGCCGCAGGGGTGAGTGCAGGCCGTCCGCGGCCACCAGCCACCGGGCGTGCAGCCCCGTGCCGGGGACGGTCACGCCCGTGGTGTCCTGCCGTACCTCCTGCACCCGCAGGGGCAGTACGGGCACTCCCGCGTCCAGGACGGCCCGGTGCAGGGCGCCGTGCAGTCCGGTACGGCGCGCACCGAGGCCGGTACCGTGCCGGAACCCGGCCTGGACCTGGTGGGGTCCCTGGATGTACCGGATGCCGCCGATGGGGTGCCCGGTGACCTGCAGGCCGAGGGCGGTGAGGGCGCGGACGGCGCCCGGCATCAGGCCCTCACCGCAGGCCTTGTCGACCGGCGCCTGCCGCGGCTCGGCGATGACGGTGTCCAGACCGGCGCGCGCGGCGTACAGCGCGGTCGCGAGGCCGGCCGGTCCGCCTCCGGCGATCAGCAGGTCGTGGCCGCCGCTCATGCCGGCACCGCCTGGGTGAGGGCCGCGTTCTCGCAGCGGACACGGACCGCGAGCAGCACCGCGTTGGCAACGGTGAACACCGTCGCGGTCAGCCATGCGGAGTGCACCAGGGGCAGGGCGGCGACCTCCACGACGACCGCGACGTAGTTGGGGTGGCGCAGCAATCGGTAGGGTCCGGCGCCGACGAGGCGCGCTCCGGGAACGACGATGACCCGGGTGTTCCAGTACGGCCCGAGCGTGGCGATGCACCACCAGCGCAGGGCCTGGGCCAGTACCGCGAACGCCAGCATGGGCCACCCCAGGGCGGGCAGGAACGGCCGGTCGGCGACCAGGGGTTCGAGCAGACAGCACGCGAGCAGGCCCGTGTGCAGGCCGACCATGGCCGGGTAGTGCCCGCGGCCGTGCTCCACACCGGCGCGGGCGAGGGTCCAGGCAGCGTTGCGCCGGGCGACGGCGAGTTCCGTTACGCGCTCGGTGGCGACGGCAAGGACGAGAAGCACGTACCAGGGCATGAGGACCACTCACCAGCGCAGCAGGACGAGTTCGGAACAGAATCCCGGGCCCATCGCCAGGAGCAGCCCCCACGTACCGGGCCGGGGCCGGCGGGATTCCCGGATGGTTTCCAGGATGTGCAGTACGGAGACGGAGGACATGTTCCCCACCGTCTCCAGTGAGCGCCACGCGGAGTCCAGGGCGTCGCCGGGCAGGCCCAGGGATTCCGTGACGGCGGAGAGGACTCTGGGGCCTCCCGGATGGCACACCCAGGTCGCGATGTCGTCGGTGGTGAGGCCGTGTTCCGCCAGAAAGGCGCGCAGGTGCCGGCCGAAGTGGTCCCGCACGATGCCGGGGACCGAGGCGTCGATCACGACGCGGAACCCGCCGGCGCCGATGTCCCACCCCAGGAGCCGTTCGGTGTTCGGGTACAGACGGCTGCGCGTGGCGACCACCGAGGGCCCGGGCGCGCCCGCCTCCTGACTGCCGCTGCGACCGCCCCTGCGACTGCCGCCGGGCCTGCCGCTGCGACTGCCCCTGCGACTGCCGCCGTGGTTGTCGCTGCCACTGCCACTGCCGCGTGCTACGAGCGCTGCCGCACCGTCGCCGAACAGGGCGCCGGCGACGAGGTTGGCGCGGGAGTCGTCGCGCTGCTGCAGCGTCAGCGAGCACAGTTCGACGGTGAGCAGCACCGCGGTGTCGTCGGGGTGCCCTCGCAGGTAGTCGTGCACCCGGGCGAGGCCCGCGGCACCCGCCACGCAGCCCAGGCCGAAGACGGGAAGTCTCTTGACGTCTGGCCGCATCCCCATGCGCCCGGCCAGCCGGGCGTCGAGCGACGGGGCGGCGACGCCGGTGATGGAGGTGCACACCAGCAGGTCGACATCGGCCGGTACGAGCCCCGCCTCCTTCAGCGCGCCCGTGACGGCTTCCTCGCCCAGTTCGAGGCCCGCCGCCAGCCACGCGTCGTTGCTCTGCCCGAAGTCGCCGAGACCGGCGTACCGCTCGATCGGCAGGGCGAGATGACGCGAGCGCACACCGGCGGAGGCGTGCAGGCGGCGCAGTACGGAGCGGTCCGCTCCCGGCGGGAGGCACAGGTCGCCGATCGCCTCGGTGAGGTCGTCCTGGGCGTAACGGTGCGGCGGCAACGCGGTGCGGACGGCGACGACGGTGGTCGCCGCGGCGGGCACGGTCGTCCGGCACGCCGCGGCGAGCGGGGAAGGGGCACGGTCGACGATCACGGGGACACGCATGTCGGTAATGCCTTCCTCGCCCTGGAGACCCGATTACCTTTCATGGGTGTCCATCCACCCGTCTGGGGTTCTCGCGCGCACGACACACCGTGTCCCGGTGTTGCTGCGCTCCTGCCATCTGGAGCCCGCGCTCGCCGTGACGGTGTTCGTGACCGCCCTGGCCGTGACGGCGGGGCGCGGGGTGGCGGGGTCTGCGGCGGTGGCGGCGGCCGTGCTGGCCGGTCAGCTCTCGGTGGGCTGGTGCAACGACGCGGCCGACGCGCAGCGCGACACGGCCTGCGGGCGCCGTGACAAGCCGGTCGCCACCGGCGAACTCCCGCCCCGGGCGGCGGCTGTCGCGGCCGGGACGGCCCTGGGGCTGTGCGTACCGCTGTCACTGCTGAACGGCGCCGCCGCGGGCGCCGCACACCTGGGGGGCATGGTGGCCGCGGGCTGGACCTACAACCTGCGGTTGAAGCACACGGTCCTCTCACCGCTGCCCTATGCCACGGGCTTCGGCTCACTGCCGGCCTTCGTCACCCTCGGCCTGCCGTCGCCCTGCTGGCCCGCCTGGTGGGCTGTGACGGCAGGGGCACTGCTGGGGGTCGGGGCGCACCTGGCGAATGTCCTTCCGGACATCGAGAACGATCTCACGACCGGTGTCCGCGGGCTGCCGCAGCGGCTGGGCCGGCCGGCCTGCCGTTGGCTGGCCCCGTTCGTCATGCTGGCGGCCGTGGGCGTGGTCGTCGCCGGCCCGCCCGGGGCGGTGCAGATCTCGGACTGGGTACTGGCGGCCGTGGCCGCGATCGTCGCGGTCGCGGGTACGGCCGTGCCGTCGGCGGCCCACAGCCGGTGGCCGTTCCGGGCGGCGATCGCGGTGGCCGGCATCGCTGTGGCACAGCTCCTGCTACGGGGCTCGGACATGGTCTGACCCAGGGCCCGGGCCCGGCATCGGCCCCGTGGCTCAGCGGGCCCTTCCCCGCGGCTTCAAAGGCACCGGCGGGAGCTCGGGGGCGGGCAACGGGGCCCCGTCGTAGCCCTTCACCTCCCCGAACCGGGTCCCTGTCATCCAGTCCCGGCGGGCCTGCTCGATCTCCTGCTGGGTGCGGCCGATCCAGTTCCAGAACATGATCAGCTCCTCCTCGAACGGCTCACCGCCAAGGAGCATCAGGCCCGCGTCCGACTCGGCGCGCAGGGGGAGTTCGGTGCGGCCGCAGCCCAGGTAGAGCATCGAGCCGGGCAGCACGGGCACGCCGTCGACGTGGGCCTCGCCGGACATGGACAGCACGGCGTACTCGAAGTCCGGCTCCAGAGGGAGGCGGACGTCCGCGCCACGGGTCAGGGCCAGGTCGGCGCCGACGATCGGGGTGTACGTCGTCCCGGGTGAGGTCGCGCCGTCGAGGCCCCCCAGGAGCAGGGTGGCCTTGAGACCCGGCGCCGCGACCGTCGGCAGTTCGGCGTGGTGTTCGAAGTGCGGGTCGGCGTGGCGGTGGGTGTCGGGCAGGGCGACCCAGAGCTGCGCGCCGTGCAGGAAGCGGGTGTGCGACCTGGGGCTCTCCTCGGAGTGACTGATGGCCCGGCCGGAGGTCATCAGGCCCAGTTCGCCGGGACGGATCAGCTGCAGGCTGCCGGTGGAGTCGCGGTGCAGCACCTCGCCCTCGTGCAGCCAGCTCACCGTCTGCAGGCCCATGTGCGGGTGCGGGGGCACCTGCATGCCGGGCTCGCCGGCGATGTCGTCGGGGCCGTAGTGATCGACGAAGCACCAGGCGCCCACCATGCGGCGGCCCAGGTTGGGCAGCAGCCGGCGGACTTCGGAGGACTCGCCGAGCTTGACCCGGCGAGGGCTGAGGAGTTCGCGCACGGGCTCGGCCACCACGAACCCACGGCCACCGCACACGGCGGGAACCGCCTCGCGATCAAGATTGCTCATGCCGCCCAACCTAGTCCCGCCGGACCCGTTCCGTCAGTGCGTTGCCCGGCCGGGGTCAGTGGGGCGCGGCCTGTTGACGCGGGATCGGCCGGGTTCCGGCTCCGGCTCCGGCTCCGCGCCAAGATAGTAGCCATGGATATAATATCCATGTACGGTATCCTGTATGAGTACGGCATCCGAGGGCGCGACGCCCGGCTTCCTGGTCTGGCGGCTGTCGATGAAATGGCGGGTCGCCGTCGACCGGGCGGTGGCCCCACTGGGGCTCACCCACGCGCAGTATTCGCTGGTCGCGTCGTTGTACGGCATGCACCGCGACGGTCATCGCCCCAGCCAGCGGCGGCTCGCCGACCACACCGGGCTCGAACCGCTCTACGTGTCGAAGCTGGCGCGCTCCCTGGAGGCCGCCGGACTGGTCGAACGCGCCCGGGACCCGCGTGACCCGCGCGCCGTGCAGCTCACCCTGACCGGGCAGGGCCGCGACGTCACCCGGCGAGCGATCCAGGTGGTCCACGGCCTCCTGGGGCAGTTGCTGGAGCCGCTCGGCGGCCCGGACAGCACCCGCGCACGGGAGTTCACCCGCAATCTCGCAACCCTGCTCGACGCGCCGCTCGATCCGTTCGGCGAGCCGCGTGGCCAGTAGACCAATAGTCCGGCGTTCCCGTAGCGCGGCACCGCCCGGCAGTCCGGCAGTCCGGCAGTCCAGTGACATGGAGACGGAGCAGTCATGACCACCACCGCACCCCTCGTCGACGGCCGCGTGATCGGCCTGGCCCACTACGCCGCACGCGCGGTTCTCGAAAGCGTGCTGGAGCGCCACGATGTGACCTTCCGGCAGTTCGTCACCCTCCGCCTCGCCGCCACCGCGGACGGAACGCTCGAGCGGGCGCGACTCGCCGGCGGCGTCGCCGGCAGCCTGAAGGTCCCCGCGGCCGAGGCGGACGGCACCATCGAGGAGCTGATCAGCGCGGGGCTCCTCGCCGCCGAGGAGCCGTCCCGGATACGGATCACCGACGCCGGGCGGGAGCGGTACGACACCGGTTCCGCGGAGACCGCCACCGTCGCCGACCGGATCTACGCCGGCATCCCGGACGAGGACCGCGCCGTCGCCGGCCGGGTACTGACTCTCGTCACCGAGCGGGCCGAAACGGAGCTCGGCGCCATGACCGCCACGCGAAGATAGTGGAATATTCAACCACTGGGCCTCGTTGTCGTCGCCGAAGGAGGTCACGAGTGGACACGACGTACTACGGCCACGGAACCCCGGCGGAGCGCTGGGAGCGCGCGCACATGTTCTTCGACGCCAGGGACTACGCCGCCGCGGCGCGCGTCCTGGGCAGGCTGGTCGAGGAGGTGCCCGAGCAGACCGGACCGCGGCTGCTGCTGGCCCGCGCCTACTTCCACTCGGCCCAACTGAGCCGCGCCGAGGCCGAGTTGCGCGCGATCGTGGAACGCGACCCGGTGGAGCACTACGCCCGGCTGCTGCTGGGCCGCACTCTGCAGCGGCAGGGCCGCCACGCGGAGGCGGGCACGCATCTGCGCATCGCCGCCGCGTTCGTGGGCGAGTTCGAGGGCGTGTGACACCCAGGGGTGCACACGCAGGATCAACGGGTGCGCAGACCTCGAGCCGCTCCTTCGCCGGGGGCGAGTTCCGGTGAACGCGAGTGGCCCGCGTCGCGCGGGACGGGCCTGGGGCCGTGGCATGCTGGCGCGGTGGCTTCTCCCAGTGCGCGTACGCCCATTGCCGCTCAGGTCGAGGAACTCCTCGCCGCCGAAGGCCCGTTGACCATCGTCGCGGCCGGCGACCCCGTGCTGCGCGGCGGAACCGAACCCTTCGACGGCCAGCTGGAGCCCGCGCTGCTGGCCCGGTTCGTCGAGGCGCTGCACGTCACCATGCGCGCGGCGCCGGGCGTGGGTCTGGCCGCGCCGCAGGTCGGGGTGGCGCTGCGGATCGCGGTGATCGAGGACCCGGCGCCGGTGCCGGAGGAGGTGCGACGGGCGCGCGGGCGGGCGCCGCAGCCGTTCCGGGTACTGGTCAACCCCGCCTACGAGCCGGTCGGCACCGCCCGGGCCGCCTTCTTCGAGGGCTGTCTGAGCCTGCCCGGCTGGCAGGCGGTGGTGGCTCGGCACACCGAGGTACGCCTCACCGGGCAGGACGAGCACGGGCGCGCGCTGGACGAGGTGTTCAGCGGCTGGCCTGCGCGCATCGTGCAGCACGAGACCGATCACCTCGACGGCACGTTGTATCTGGACCGTGCCGAGCTGCGCTCGCTGTCCTCGAACCAGGCGATGGCCGAGCGCTGGGCGCAGCTCACACCGGAGCAGGCGGCCACGGCTCTGGGCTTCGAACTGCCCTGAGCAGCAGGAGAAACGGCGGTCGGGACGGTGGCCGGCGGTGACCCGCCCTGGCCGGGCTCGGCCCTGGCGGCCCGGAGCACCCGGACAGGCCCGGAGCGCTCGGACAGGCCTGGAGCACCCGGAGCGGTTCGGACTCCGGGGGCCCGCCGTGGGGCGTCCCGGCGCGGGCGCCCGTGTGCCACGGACGGCGGCCGGCGGCCGACAGGCGGTAGCGGCCGACAGTCGCTGTCGACAGTCCGCGGCCGACGGCCCCAGTGGGCGGCAGGCGGCGAGCGGTCAGCCGCGGTACGCCTCCAGCAGGCGCAGCCACACCTCGCTGATGGTCGGGTAGGACGGGACCGCGTGCCACAGGCGGCTGACCGGGACCTGTCCGGCGATGGCGACCGACGCCGAGTGGATCAGCTCGCCGACACCGGGGCCGACGAAGGTGACACCGCGCAGGATCTCCTCGTCGAGGTCGACGACCATCCGGGCGCGGCCGCGGTAGTCCTCGCCGTACAGACCCGCCCCGGCGACCGAGGTGAGGTCCACGTCGACGGCGCGTACGCGGTGGCCGGCCTGTTCGGCCTCCGCCAGCGACAGGCCCACGGCGGCGGCCTCCGGATCGGTGAAGACGACCTGGGGGACGGCGTGGTGGTCGGCGGTGGCGGCGTGCGCGCCCCACAGGTCCGTCTCCAGCAGGGGGACGCCCGCGGCGCGGGCGCCGATGACGTCGCCCGCGATCCGGGCCTGGTACTTGCCCTGGTGGGTGAGCAGGGCGCGGTGGTTGACGTCGCCGCACGCGTACAGCCAGCTGCTGCCCTCCACCCGCAGGGTGTCGTCGACCGGCAGCCAGGAGCCCGGCTCCAGGCCGACGGACTCCAGACCGATGTCGTCGGTGCGCGGGGCACGGCCGGTGGCGAAGAGGATTTCGTCCGCCTCGATACGGTCGCCGGTGCCGGTGACGGCCACGACGGTGCCGTTCTCGCGGGTCACGGACTCCACGGAGGTACCGGTGCGGATGTCGGCGCCGGCCTCGGTGAGGGCGTCGGCGACCAGTTCGCCGGCGAAGGGCTCCATACGGGACAACAGCCCCTTGCCGCGAACCAGGACGGTGACCTGCGAGCCGAGGGCCTGGAAGACGGTGGCCATCTCGGTGGCCACCACACCGCCGCCGACCACGATCAGCCGGCCGGGCACCTGTTTGGCGCTGGTGGCCTCGCGGCTGGTCCACGGCCGGACCGCGGCGAGATCGGGCAGGTCGGGCAGCCGGGCACGGGTGCCGGTGCACACGGCGACGGCATGCCGGGCGGTCAGCGTCCTGATCGCCCCGTCCGGGCCGGTGACCGTGACCGTGCGCGGACCCGCCAGGCGGCCGTGCCCGCGGTAGAGGTCGGCGCCGATGCTGTCCAGCCAGCGCACCTGGCCGTCGTCGTGCCAGTGGGAGGTGTACTCGTCCCGGCGGGCCAGAACCGCGGCGGCGTCCAGGGAACCCTGCACGGACTGGCTCAGACCGGGCAGGCGGCGGGCGTCGGCGCGGGCGATGACCGGGCGCAGCAGGGCCTTGCTCGGCATGCAGGCCCAGTACGAACACTCGCCGCCGACCAGCTCGCTCTCCACGACCGCGGTGGACAGTCCGGCCGCGCGGGTGCGGTCGGCCACGTTCTCCCCCACGGGTCCGGCACCGAGCACCACGACGTCGTACGCGATGGTTTCCGTTTCCGTCATGGGGTCAGTCTGGTGGGTGGTGTGCGCCGTGGCCACACGGGTACGTGCGCGGAATACCCATAAGGTCGGCCGTGTTGTGCCGACGGCTTCGCCCACACCAGGAAGAGGGAATACGCCATGAGCAGCACCGTGGAGCTCACCAAGGAGAACTTCGACCAGACGGTCACCGAGAACGAGTTCGTTCTCATCGACTTCTGGGCCTCGTGGTGCGGGCCGTGCCGTCAGTTCGCCCCGGTGTACGAGAAGGCGGCCGAGGACAACCCCGATCTGGTGTTCGGCAAGGTGGACACCGAGGCGCAGCCGGAGCTGGCCTCGGCCTTTGGGATCCAGTCCATTCCGACCCTGATGATCGTCCGTGACCAGGTCGCGGTGTTCGCACAGCCCGGCGCGCTGCCCGAGGCCGCCCTCGCGGACGTGATCGGGCAGGCCCGCAAGCTGGACATGGACGAGGTCCGCAAGGCGGTCGCCGAGCAGCAGGCGCAGGTGGAGCAGAACGGCCAGTAGGGCAGGGACTCGCCCCGGCAGCCCCGCCATCCGCCATCCGTCTGCCCCGCCTGTTGCTCCCGCCGCGCACACGAGCCGTCCGACCGGGCGTACCGACCCACAGGGCCCCTCCCCCGAACGGGAAGGGGCCCTGTCGCGTTCTCAGCTGGACTCGCGATGCACCACCGTGGCACCGAGCACCGTGTGCCGCTCGGGCTCGGCGCCGGGGTCGCGTACGGCGCGGTCGACGAGTTCGGCGAGGTCGCGGCCGGCGGGCAGTTCGATGTGCACGGTGCTCAGCCGGGGCCGCAGCAGCCGGCCCAGCATCAGGTCGTCGGCGCCGATCACGGCCGTCTCCCCGGGGACGCGAACGCCCTCGTCCTGCAGGGCGCGCATCAGCAGCATCGCGTACTCGTCGTTGTAGGCGAACACCGCGTCCAGGCCGAGGCCGCGCCAGCGGGCGGCGAGGCGGGCCGCCGACTGCTCGGTGTAGCCGAGGGGCAGTTCGGTCACGGTGCCCTCGGTGCCCTGCAGGGCGCGCCGTACGCCGGCGAGGCGCGGCCCGGAGAACACGTCGAGGCCACCCTCCTTCGGCACTACCACTCCGATGCGGCGCCGGCCGCGGGCGTACAGGTGGGCGCCGGCGCGGTGGCCGACGCTCTCGTGGTCCATGAGCAGGGCGTGGGCACCGTCGACGGACTGCGGGCCGAGAGTGACCACGGCACGGGCGCCGGAGCGCTTGAGCACCGCGACCCCCTCGGGCCCGAGACCGGAGCCGGGCACCAGGACGGCGACGGGACGCAGTTCGGCCCAGGCGCGGGCGGCCTCGTCGCCGTGCAGGCCGACGGTGCCGTGCTGCACGACCGTGTAGTCGAGGCGGCTGAGCGCCCACTGGAGTTCGTTGACGAACTGGCCGTAGAGCGGGCCCACCGGGACGGCCGGGGCGGGCATGAGGACCATCCGGCTGTGCCCTGCGCGCAGACTGCGCGCGGCCGCATGCGGTACGTACCCCAGTTCCTCGGCGGCCGCGCGCACCCGGCGGCGCGTGGGCTCACTGATCCGTACGGCGCTGGTGTTGTTCAGGACGTAGGAGACGGTCGCGCGCGAGACGCCGGCCAGGCGGGCCACGTCGGCGCTGGTGGGCACGGAACGCGGGGCGGGTGACGAGCGCCCGGCGGGTTTCGGTATCTGCACCATGACGTACCGCATCTTGGCAGACGGCGGGTAGGGAGGCCGGGGCGGGGAAGCAACCGGACAAGCCACGGGGTACGGCCGTCCGGCTGCCCCGGCCGTCCGGCTTCGCGCTGCTCCGCACTCGCATTGACGAACAGGTTCGTAACGAACCTGTTCGGAGCGAACATGTTCTTGTCAGGCTCGGACGCACGACAGCACGCCCCACCGCCCCGCGCAGTCACCGTGAGCGCCCGGCCAAGTCCGCCCTGACCAGGGAGGGCATCGTCGCCACCGCCGTAGCGGTGCTGCGCGCCGAGGGCCTGGAGAAGGTGACCACGCGGCGTCCGGCCCAGGAGCTCGACACCGGCCCGGCCTCCCTCAACGTGTATGTGCGCAACACCGCCGAGCTGCACGCGGCCGTGCTGGACGAGCTGCTCGGCACGATCGGTCCGGCCCCCGCGGAGGGCACCTGGCGCGAGCGGCTGGAGCGGGTACTCACGGCGTACACCGTGCGGCCGTTCCCGAGTGAGGCGGCCCGCCGTCCCGGGGAACACGCACGGCCGATCCATCCCGACCGACCCGAGGAGGGTCCCCATGACCATGCCCCACCACCCCATGGCCGTGATCGGCGCCGGACTCGGCGGTCTCACGCTCGCCCGTGTCCTGAGGACGCACTGTTCCCGCTTTGCGCGGCCGCCGCGGCGGAGTCGGCGCGGGGTGCGGCCCTGCTGTTCCGCGAGGACGCACCGCAGGGCCTGCTGGACATGTTCGCCGCCCACCACTGAGCCGGTCCCACCGGCACGCTCGGCGGTCCCACCGGCAGGCTCAGGCCGGCGGCTCGGTACGAGTCAGGCGCGCGACCAGGTCGTACCAGCCGGCCTGCAGCCGCTCCATGGGCATCCGGCACTGCCGGGTCAGGTGAAAGATGAGGGCGGGTTCCAGGTACCCCAGCAGCATCTGCCCGAGGAGTTCGCCGTCCGCGTCCGGAACCGCCTGCCGCAGCAGCATCACCACATGGCCGTACCGGACCCGGCGGGCCGGCACGACGAAGCGGCGGTCCGGGCAGGGCTCGGCCGCCAGCTGCAGTTCCAGGTCGTCGGCGGCGCGGCGCAGGGCGGCGCAGCCGAAGGCCCTGAGCCGCTCCACGGGCGGCGCGCCGGGGCCCAGCGGGGCCGGGCCGCTGAGGAACGCGGCCTGGAACTTCTTCTCGGAGTGGTCCAGCAGTGCCGTCAGCAGGCCGGTGCGGTCGCCGAAGCGGCGGAACACCGTGCCCTTGCCCACCTGGGCCGCCGCGGCCACCGCCTCCATCGTGACCCCGGCCGCGCCGTGCTCGGCCACCAGGCGCGCGGCCGCGTCCAGCAGGCGGGCGCGGTTGCGCGCCGCGTCGGCCCGCAGGCACGGCCCGTCCTCACCGGTGCCGAACTCGATCAGCACCGGCTTCTCCACGGGCTCCTGAGGCTTGGGGAAGGGCGGCAGCGCGCTGGACATGAAGACAGCGTAAAGCATGGGGAACAAAACTGGACCGCGGTCCGGTTAGCCTGGTAGAAAATTAACCGGACCTCGGTCCGGATCGTTGAGGCAGTGTTTTCACCCCCCTTGGAGTCCCCCATGTCTGTTCGCATTCTCGCGCTCGTCGGCAGCCTTCGCGCCGGTTCGCACAACCGTCAGCTGGCCGAGGCGGCGGTGAAGCTGGCCCCTGAGGGCGCCGAGGTGGAGCTGTTCGACGGCCTGGCCGACGTCCCGTTCTACAACGAGGACATCGACGTCGAGGGCGGCACGCCGGCCGCCGCCGCCCGGCTGCGTGCGGCCGCGCAGGCCGCCGACGCCTTCCTGCTCTTCTCCCCCGAGTACAACGGCACCATCCCGGCCGTCCTGAAGAACGCCATCGACTGGCTGTCCCGCCCGTACGGCGCCGGCGCCTTCGGCGGCAAGCCGGTCGCCGTCGTGGGCACCGCCTTCGGCCAGTACGGCGGTGTGTGGGCGCAGGACGACACCCGCAAGGCCGTGGGCATCGCCGGCGGCAAGGTGATCGAGGACATCAAGCTGTCCATCCCGGGCTCCCTGACCCGCTTCGCCGAGACGCACCCGGTCGACGACGCCGAGGTCGCCACCCAGCTGACCGAGGTGGTCGCCCGTCTGCACGGCCACGCCGGCGAGACCGTGGCCGCCGCCTGATCACACCGCCTCGCACCGACGGCCGCAAGGGGCCGGAGCCTTCGTTGGCTCCGGCCCCTCCGCCGTACCCGCCCACCGGCCCCTCCGCCCCACCCGTCTCGATGTCCCGCGGCAGGGCGCCGGGGTCGTCACCGGTCTCGCCGGCACGCCCGTGCAGGCGAACCCGGCGGACAACCTGCGCCGTACGGCGGCGTCCGCGCCCCGGGCGGGTACCCGCCCCCGTGGCCGTACGAGCCGCCCCGACAGCCCGCGAGGAGACGCCATGACGCAGGTTCCGCCCCCGTTCGACCCCGAGCTCGCCGCCGCCCTGGACGCGACCGGGGACGTACTGCAGCCGGGCCTCACCCTGGAGGACGTCGAGGCCGCGCGGCAGGGCCCTGCCATCGAGCTGCTGGCCGCGCTGGACCTGACGGTGGGCGGCGCCTTCGAGGTGGAGGACCGGACCGTGCCCGGGCCCCGGGGCGCGCCCGGCGTCTCCCTGCTGATCTGCCGTCCCACCGTGCCGGCGGACGGCATCCCGCGGCCCGTCTTCTACCACGTGCACGGCGGGGGCCTGGTCCTGGGCACCAACCGGGTCGGGGTGGACGTGGTCCTGGCCTGGGCGAAGGAGCTGGAGGCGGTCGTGGTGTCGGTGGAGTACCGGCTGGCCCCGGAGCATCCGCACCCCGCGCCCGTCGAGGACGTCTACGCGGGGCTGCTGTGGACGGCGGAGCACGCCAAGGAACTCGGCGGCGACCCCGACCGGATCGTCATCGCGGGCGCCAGTGCGGGCGGCGGCCTGACCGCCGCGCTCGCGCTGCTCCTGCGCGACCGCGGGGGCCCGCGGCCGATCGGCCAGATGCTGATGTGCCCGATGCTCGACGACCGCAACGACACCCCGTCCGCCCGCCAGATGGCGGGCGTCGGCACCTGGGACCGTACGGCCAACGAGACCGCGTGGACGGCACTGCTCGGCGACCGCCGCGGCGGGCCCGGCGTCTCGCCGTACGCCGCGCCCGCGCGCGCCGAGGATCTCTCCGGACTGCCTCCGGCCTTCCTGGACGTCGGCTCCGCGGAGACCTTCCGCGACGAGGTCGTCGCCTACGCATCCCGCATCTGGCAGGCCGGCGGCGTCGCCGAACTCCACGTCTGGCCCGGCGGCTTCCACGGCTTCGACGGTTTCGCCCCGCAGGCGGCGCTGTCGCGGTCGGCCCGGGCGGCTCATCTGGACTGGCTGCGCAGGCTGCTGGCGCGGTGAGGCGACCGCCCGTGGCCGCACCCGGCCGTCAGCTTCCGCCGACTCCCAGCGCGGCCAGCAGCACCAGCACCAGCGTCGCGGCGCCGAGCAGGCCGTGGGCGGCGACCACGGTGGGTGGCAGATGGCGTTCGGGCGGCGTCGCGTCGCCCCCGGGGCCCGCCGCTGCGGCCGGAGCCGGCGGGGCGGGAGCCGTGCGGTACACCGGGAGCCAGCGGGCGAACAGGGTGAAGCCGAGCAGGGCGACGGCGACGAGGATCCCGAAGGCCGTCCAGGCCAGGGCTCCCCGGTCGGCGGCAAGGTAGACGATCCAGACGATCAGTCCGGCGGCCGCGAGCAGGAAGTGGCCGAAGACGAGCGGTGCCGGGAAGCGGGCCGCCCCGGCCCGCTGTCCGCGCAGGCCCCCACCGGCGATCCACCGGGCGAGCAGGAAGAATCCGCCGAGGGCGGTGACCACCCAGGCGATGAGAGCGGCGATGTCCATGTCGGTCTCCAGGGATGCCGGTGCGGGGTGCGGTGCGATGCGATGCGATGCAGTACGGCGCGGTGCGCGGTGCCGTGCGATGTGGTGCCGTGCGATGTGGTGTTGTGCGATGCCGTGTTGTGCCGTGCGGTGTTGTGCCATGCGGTGTTGTGCCATGCGGTGTTGCGGTGTTGTGCGGCGCCCGTGCGGTGCGATGCGGTGCATTGCCGCGCGGCGCGGTACTCGTGGTCGGGTCGATCAGGGCGCCGGCCGGGTGCGGAAGCCCTCGGCCTGGACGGACTCCTCGGCGACGCGCACGCCGTAGCGGTAGGCGAGCTTGCCGCCGAGGTACCCGGACAGGCCGAGAACGGCGAGCGAGGCGGCGGAGAGCGCCAGCTGCCCGTAGCCGACTCCCCGCCCCTCGGGGTAGCCGCCGCCCTGCCGCCAGGCGAAACCGGCCGCGTACGCGGCGGTGACGATCAGGTTCAGCCCCATGTGCACCAAGCCCGTACGGAAGGCCGGGGTGCCGGTGGGGATGGCGAACAGGTCGAGGGAGCCGACGCAGGCGGCGGCCAGTGCGCCCAGCACCCCTATGGCGCTCAGCCAGGCCGATCCATGGGCCAGGAAGCCGGGCCGCGCCACGATCCGGGAGGCGATGTCGAAGACCAGGCCTGCCACCCAGGCCCCGATCGGCACGGTGACGAGGATCGGATGGAACGGATGTCCGTACGGCCCGGCCAGCGCGGCGCTGACCGGCTGCTTCGCCTGACGCAGGCCGCTGTGAACATCACTGCCGCGGTCGCTGAGATCGCTGTTCGACGCCATCCGGCACCTCGCCCCTGCGCTGCCCGTGAGCTATTTCACCAACGATTGTTGGTCTTATTCGTCGCTGAGGTCAAGTGCTCCGTCACCGCCCCGCTCACGCCGGCGGGTCGGCGTTACGGTGAGCGGGTGACGTCCGACCCGACCGCACCCATACCGGCCTCGCCGTCCGGCGCCGACGCGATGGCCGCGCTCGCCGTCCTCGGCGACGAGTCACGGCGCGGCCTGCTGGAGTTCGTACGGCGTGCGCGCCGGCCGGTGACCCGCGAGGAGGCGGCCGCGGCCATCGGGATCTCCCGCAAGCTGGCGGCGTTCCACCTGGACAAGCTCGTGGCCTCGGGGCTGCTTCAGGCCCGGCACGGCGGCCACGGGCCGCGCCGGGTGGGCCGGGCGCCGAAGGTGTACGAGCCCGGTCCGCACACTGTGGCGGTCAGCCTGCCCCCGCGCCGGCAGGAGTTGCTGGCCTCCCTGCTGACCGAGGCGGTGACGACCGAGCGGCCGCACGAGAGCGCGCGCGACGCCTCGCTCCGGGTGGCCCGCGAGCGGGGTGAGGCGCTGGGCGGCCAGGCGCACCCGGGCGGCACGACCGCCTTCCTGGAGGCACTCGGCTTCGAGCCCGCCGCCGAGGGACGCGGCCGTACGGTCCTGCACAACTGCCCCTTCCACCCGGTCGCCGCCCAGGCGCCGGAGCTGGTCTGCGCGATGAACCACGCCTTCCTGTGCGGCTACCTCGCCGGCTCGGGCGACCGTGAGACCACCGCCGTACTGGCGCCGCACCCGGGCGTCTGCTGCGTCGAACTGCGCTCCGGGTCCGCGCGGAACCGGGAGGGCAGGGAGGGCAGGGAGAGCGGAGGGATCGGAGGGGGAGAGACGGGAAGCGGGAAGGCGGCCGGAGACGGGGACGCCGCCTGCGCCCGCGACGCCTCCTCGTGACCTGCGGGGTGCGGCGGCACTGGTCACCGGAGCGCGCATCGGCCCTGTGGCAATGGCGCGCGACGGCCCTGTCCCTGGAGCACGCGGCGCTACCGGCCGCGGTCGCGCGGTGATCCTGAGCGAGCCGCCGGGGCCGTACGCACCCGTGCCTCCCGCTGCTCGGACACCTTCACGTGCGCGGCCGGACCCGGTTCCGCGCCGGCCTGCGAGATGTCGGCCTCGCCGGGCGCGGACCACAGCCCGCTGAACGCTCCGCAATTGGTGCTCCGTGCTCGTCGGGAAGATGCTTGTCAGTAGGGCCCGGCCGTACAGGTCCACGCAGCGACAGCGGGAACGACGAACGAGCAACGGCGAGATGAGCGGCGATGGAGCGACTCCCCACCACTCCCGACGAGCGCCCGGCCCAGCCCGAGACCGCGCGCGAGGCCCCGCCCGAATCGCTGCCCACGGGCACGGCCGCGCTGGAGGAGTGGGCGTTCCGCCAGTCCCCCTGCATTCTGGCGATCTTCGACACGGACCTGCGTGTGGCGCGGGCCAACGCGGCCATGGAACGCGCCTTCTCCCGCACTCAGGACGAGCTGCGCGGGCTGCGGCTGGCCGACATCGCACCGGGTCCGGGCGGCGAGGAAACCGTCCGGAGGATGCTGGCGGTGCTCCGGACCGGTGAACCGCAGGAGGCGGAGGTCGCGCCGCCCGCCGCGGGCGCGGTCCGGTCCGCCTCCCTGACTCCTCTCAAGGACCCGGACGGCCGGGTGCGCGCCGTGTGCCTGACCGCGCCGCAGGACCTCCCGGGCTTCGGCTCCCCCGCCCCGCAGCCGGCGCTGGTGCCGAAGGACGCCGCCGCACGCATCGGCACCACCCTCGACCTCGGGCGGACCGTGCAGGAACTCGGCGACGTCACGGTCCCCCCGCTCGCCGACGTCACGGTGGTCGATCTGCTCGACTTCCCCCGGTCCGCGCAGGAGGCTCCCATCGCGGCGACGGAGCCGGTCGTCCTGCGCCGCGCCGCGCTGCGGTCGGTCGTGGCGGGCAGCCCCGAGTCCGCGGACGCCGTGGGCGGGACGACGGCGTATCCGGCGGCGTCGCCCCCGGCGGAGTGCCTGGCCACGGGCCGCCCCGCCCGGTACGAGGCGGCCGAACCGTCGTTCGGACGGTGGCTGGAGCGCGACCCGGGGGCAGCGTGGCTGCGCGAGCACGGAATCCATTCGCTGATGGCGGTGCCACTGCTGGCCCACGACAGCACGCTCGGCGTGGTCCTCTTCGGGCGCGGGCAGCACCGCGAGCCGTTCGGCGCGCAGGACGTGCTGGTGGCCGAGGAGCTCGCGGCCAGGGCGGCCGTCAGCATCCACAACGCCCGCCGGCACACCCGGGCGCGCACCACGACCATGGCCCTGCAGCGCAGTCTGCTCCCGCAGACCCTGCCCGACCAGACGGCGCTCGACATCGCCTCGCGTTATCTGCCGGCCGGCAGCCAGGCCGGCGTGGGCGGCGACTGGTTCGACGTGATCCCGCTGTCGGGGGCGCGAGTGGCCCTCGTCGTGGGCGACGTGGTCGGCCACGGCATCCGCGCCTCCGCCACCATGGGCCGGGTGCGTACGGCGGTGCGCACCCTGGCGGACGTCGACCTGCCGGCCGACGAACTCCTCACCCACCTGGACGATCTGGTCCTGCATCTGTCGGTCGAGGAGGGCGGCGGGACGGACCCGGCCGCGGAGACCGCAGGCGGCATCGGCACCACCTGCCTGTACGCGGTCTACGACCCGGTCTCCCGCCGCTGCACCCTGGCCCGGGCCGGCCACCCGCCGCCCGCCGTGGTGACACCGGACGGCGCCGTGCGCTTCCTGGACGTCCCCGCCGGTCCGCCCCTGGGCCTGGGCGGTCTGCCCTTCGAGGCGGTCGAGACCGAGCTGCCCGAGGGCAGTGTTCTCGCCCTGTACACCGACGGACTGCTCGAAGCCCGCGAACACGACATCGACGTGGCGCTGGACAAGATGTTCGCCGCGCTCGCCCGCCCCGCCACCAACCTGGACGCGGTCTGCGACCGGGTGCTCACGGCCCTGCTGTCTCATCGCCCCGACGACGACGTGGCCCTGCTCGTGGCCCGCACCCGGGCCCTGCACGCCGACCGGGTCGCCGCCTGGGACCTGGCCTTCGAGCCCACCGTGGTCGGCGACGCCCGCCACCACGCCGCCCGACAGCTGACCACCTGGGGCCTGGACGACGCCGGCTTCATCACCGAGCTGATGGTGAGCGAACTGGTCACCAACGCCCTCCGCTACGGCCGGCCGCCCATCCAGCTGCGGATGATCCACCAGGACAGCACCCTGATCTGCGAGGTCTTCGACTCCAGCAGCACCACCCCGCACATGCGCCGGGCGCGGACCTTCGACGAAGGGGGACGGGGGCTGCTGCTGGTCGCGCAGCTGGCCCAGCGCTGGGGCACCCGGCACGACCGGATCGGCAAGACGGTCTGGGCCGAACAGTCCCTCACCACGCCCTGACCGGGTGCGCCCCGGAACCAGCCGCACGCCCCTTGAGCACGGGCAGGGCCCACGACGGGGGATCCGGCGGCTCGCCGAGTGCCGGTTCCGCCGGGAGACCGGAGGCAGGATCCGCCGGGAGACCGAGGGCTCGGCCCTCCGGGAGGATGCTCGCGCGGGCGTCCACCTGCGTCGGTCGGCGACCGCGTCCCGAGGGGTCGCCCGTGGCGGCGCGCAGGGCCGCCACGAACTCGAGGCAGGAGTCGTAACGGTCCTCGGGGACCTTCGCCAGAGCCTTGGCCATGACCTCGTCGGCGGCCGGCGCGATGTCCGGCCGTTTCTCGGTCAGGGCGGGCGGCTGGTCGTACTGGTGCGCCCACAGCAGGGCGATGTCCTCGTCCCGCTGGAAGGGCGGCGCACCGGTGAGCATCTCGTGGACGACGCAGGCGAGGCTGTAGAGGTCGCACCGGCCGTCGACCGGGCGGCCCGAGATCTGCTCCGGGGCCACGTAGTCGAGTGTCCCCACGAACTCCCCGACGGTGGTGAACCCGGTCAGCGACAGCGACTTCTTCGTCAGCCCGAAGTCGGTCAGGTACACGTGCTCGGGGTGGTCGCTGTCCACGCCCTTGGCGACCAGGACGTTGCCGGGTTTGACGTCCCGGTGGACGAGGTTGTGCTCGTGGGCCGCGTCGAGCGCGGAGGCGAGCTGGCCGGCGATGCGCAGGGCGGTCGCCACGGGCAGCGGGCCGTCCCGGTCGAGGAGGGCGCGCAGGTCGAGGCCGGAGACGTAGCGCATGGCGATGTACAGGACGCCTTCCGTCTCCCCGGCCTCGAAGATGGGGACGATATGGGGGTGTTCGATGGCCGCGGCCACCCGCGACTCGTGGGTGAACCGGCGGCGGAAGGTGTCGTTGCGGGCAAGCCCGGGAGCCAGGAGCTTGAGTGCGACCGTGCGGTCCAGCCGCAGGTCCTTCGCACAGTAGACGACGGCCATGCCGCCCCGGCCGAGCTCGCGCTCCACCCGGTAGCCCGCGATCTCCGTGCCGGTCAGACCGGAGGGCCGGTTGTCGTACCGGCTCACGTCGTCCGACGACGGCTCCATCGAGCACCCCCGTCACCTCACGTCACGGCGGAAGGGGGCCGGGGCGGGTCGAGAACGGCCCGGCCGCTTTCCCGTACCGGACATTTTAGTCGGGGATCCGGCGCCCGCCCGTCCGTCACGGCTTGCCCGCCGCCGCCCCGTGCACCGCGATGTCCTCGTCACGGGCGCCCACGCGCCCACACGCCCCGGGCCGCGGTCCTGGGGACGAGGCGGGCGCGCGGGCACGCGGGCACGCCCGTCGCGCAGGCGTCGTTCCCCTTCCGCCGCACGGACGTTACCGTTCGGTAGACAACGCGCTCCCGGAGGTGTCCCGCATGACGCTCGACCGTGCCGCAGGTCTGGCCGAGACCGCCCGCGCACTGGCCGGAGGGGAGGTGTCGTCCCGCGCGCTGGTCGAAGAGACCCTCGCACGGATCGAGGCGACGCAGCCTTCCCTGAACGCCTTCCGCATCGTCCGCGCCGAGGCCGCGCTCGCCGAGGCCGACGCCGCGGACCGGCAACTGGCCGCCGGGGCGCGGCTGCCGCTGCTGGGGGTGCCGGTGGCGGTCAAGGACGACATGGACGTCGCCGGCGAGCCGACGGCGTTCGGCTGCCCGGGCGCGTTCCCCGTGGTGTCCGAGGACGGCGAGGCGGTACGGCGGCTGCGCGCGGCGGGGGCCGTGATCGTCGGCAAGACCAACACCTGCGAGCTGGGGCAGTGGCCCTTCACCGAGGGGCCGGCGTTCGGCGCGACCCGCAATCCGTGGGACACCGACCGCACGCCGGGCGGCTCGTCCGGCGGTTCGGCGTCCGCGGTCGCGGCCGGCCTGGTCCCGGCCGCGCTCGGCTCGGACGGCGCCGGCTCGGTGCGCATCCCGGCCGCCTGGACCCATCTGGTGGGCATCAAACCGCAGCGCGGCCGCGTCTCGACCTGGCCGCACGGCGAGTCCTTCCAGGGCATCACGGTCAACGGCACCCTGGCCCGTACGGTCGGCGACGCCGCCCTGCTGCTGGACGCGGCCGCCGGCAACCACCCGCAGGACCCGCACCAGCCGCCGCCCCTGGACCTCCGCGCCGCCGTGCGGCGCGAACCCGGACGGCTGCGCATCGCGCTCTCCCTGAAGCCGCCGTTCACCGCCGTGCCCGCCCGCCTGGACCCCGAAGTACGCCGCCGGACCGTGGAACTCGCGGAGAAACTCAGCGCGTTGGGACACTTCGTCGAGGAGGCCGATCCGCCGTACGGGCAGATCGGGCTGACCTTCGTGCCCCGCGCCACCGCCGGGATCGCCGAGCGGGCACGGGAGGCGCCGGAGCCCGCGCTGCTCGATACGCGCACCCACGGCGCCGCCCGCCTGGGCCGCCTGCTCGGCGGGGTGCCGCTGCGGGCGGCCCGCCGGGCCGAGGCGGTGCTGCACCGGCGTATCGGCGCGTTCTTCGACTCCCACGACGTGGTCCTCGCACCGACAACGGCCGCTCCCCCGCTCCGGATCGGCGCGATGGCCGGGCTGAGCGGCTGGGCCACCGACCGCGCGATGATCGCCGCCTGCCCCTACGCCTGGCCGTGGAACGTGCTGGGCTGGCCCGGTGTGAACGTGCCCGCGGGCTTCGTCGCGGGCGGTCTGCCGGTCGGCGCCCAGCTGCTCGGCCCGGCGAACAGCGAAGCGCTGCTGGTGTCGCTGGCCGCGCAGCTGGAGGCGGAGCTGGGCTGGCACGGGTGGTGGCCGCCGCAGCCGGCCGTCACGGATTCCCCGGCCGCCTGAGCGCCGGCGCCCGTACCCTGTGACCATGGACGATGCGTCGATGGTCGGGCTCATGGGGCGGGTCACCGGCACGGTGGGGCCCGGGCTCGTCGGTGAGGTGATCGTCCGCGTGCGCGGCGGCGCCGAGCACTTCCTGGCCTACCCCGCCGACGGCACGGGCCGCATCGAGCGGGGCACGGTGGTCATGGTGGTGGAGTACCTGGCGCCACGGACCGTCTACGTCACTGCCGCGTACGACAGTTGAGCCCGCCTCGCCGCAGGTGAGAGCCGTCGGCGTCAAGATTGCAACAAGGATCGGCCGGCGTCTTCAGCAGGGGCCCGCCAAGGAGCACACTCCCTTCGTTCGGTGCCGACAGGGCACCATGCAAAGGGGGCGTATGCCGATGATCGTCGGCGTCGTTGCGGGGGTGGCGCTCGTCGCCGTCCTCGTTCTGATCGGTCTGTTCAAGATGATGTGGCGTGTCGCGGAACCGAACGAGGCACTGATCATCTCCGGTTCCAAGCACCGGACCGAGGGCCTCGAGGAGGGCATGGGATTCCGCATCGTGACCGGTCGCGGCACCCTGGTGCTGCCCGGGGTGCAGGCGGTGCGCAAGCTCTCGCTCGACCTGAACGAGACCGAACTGCACGTGGACTGCGTGACCCACCAGGGCATTCCGCTGAAGGTGCGGGGCGTGGTCATCTTCAAGGTGGGCGACGACTTCGTGTCCATAGCGAACGCCGCCCGCCGTTTCCTGGACCAGCAGAAGCTGATGTCGGAGCGGGTGCACAACGTCTTCGCCGGTCATCTGCGCTCCATCGTGGGCGGGTTGACGGTGGAGGACATGATCCGCGACCGGGAGAAGCTCACCGGGCAGACCCGGGCGGCCTGCGGGACGGAGATGGAGAAGCTCGGCCTGATCGTCGACTCGCTGCAGATCCACGAGATCGAGGACCCGACCGGCTACATCCAGAACCTCGCGATGCCGCACGCGGCCGCCGTGCAGCGGGACGCGCGCATCGCCCAGGCGGAGGCGAATCGTCTCGCCACCGAGGCCGAGCAGCAGTCGTTCGCGCGGATGGCCGAGGCCACCCGGGACAGCGAGATCCTGCAGGCCGGTTACCAGGCGGAGCGGGACAAGGCGGCCGCGAAGGCGCGCCAGGCCGGTCCGCTCGCCGAGGCGGCGGCCCGGCAGGAGGTCGTCGTGCAGGAGACCCGGGTCGCCGAGCTGGAGGCCGACCGGCGCGAGCAGCAGCTCCAGGCGGACGTGCGCAAACCGGCGGACGCCATGGCCTACGAGAAGCGCACCCTGGCCGAGGCCGAGCGCGACGCGCGGATCTCGGCGGCCGAGGCCAAGGCGAAGGAGACGGAGCTGGCGGCGGCGGCCGAGGCGACCCGGGTCAAGACGGCCGCGGGCGCCGAGGCGGAGGCCACCAAGACCCGGGGCGCGGCCACCGCGTCGGCGACCCGGGCCACCGGTGAGGCCGAGGCGGCGGCCGCGCAGGCGAAGGGTCTGGCGGACGCAGAGGCGGCGAAGGCCAAGGGCCTCGCGGAGGCGGAGGCGATCAAGGCACGGGCGGCCGCCCTCGCCGAGAACCAGGAGGCCGTGGTCGCCCAGCAACTCGCGGAGAACTGGCCGGAGATCGTCAAGGCGGGCGCGTCCGCCTTCGGCAACGTGGACAACATGGTGCTGCTCAACGGCGCCGACGGCATGGCCGAGTTGTTCGCCAAGGCGCTCACCATGGGCGGTACGGGCCTCGGGCTCGCCCGTCAGCTGCTCGCGTCGATGAACCACAACGGGCAGGGCCAGGCCCCGAGCGGCGTGCCGGTGTCGCTCAACGGGACCGTGCCGCCCGCAGCGCAACGGGTGCAGGTGGAGCCCGACGAGGGCTGACCGGAAGCGGCTCGCGCACGGGATGGCGGCCCGGGGACCCTCCGCGGGGAGGGCCTCCGGGCCGTCGGTCACACCGTCAGCAGGCTGATCCCCAGGGCGATCAGGACGGCGACCTTGGCGATCTCCAGGGCCACATAGGCCAGGTGGCCGCGCGAGCGGGGCAGGTCCTCGCCCGCCAGGACACGGTCGGACCTGCGGTTGAGGCGGGGGCGGACGAAGGCCAGCTGGGCCAGGAGCAGCACGGCCACCGCCGCGGTCAGGGCGGTGATCCGCGTCGGGGCGCCGCCCGCGGCGACCGCGACGATCAGCACGGCGGCCAGGGCGGTCTCCACCAGGTTCAGCGCCCGGAAGACGAGCCGGCCGATGCCCAGGCCGACAGGGACGGTCACGCCCGGGGCGCGGAACTTCAGGGGCGCCTCCAGGAAGGAGATCGCCAGCACCATTCCGAGCCAGACGAAGGTGACCGCACTCGACGTGGCGGCCGACGTGGTGTTCATCGATGTGCTGCCTTTCTGGCGGGGCGCGGGGCCGCGGCCTGTTCAGGTCATGCGGCGGATGCCCCGGCCGGTCGGGAGGCCGGTCGGGAGGCCGGTCGGGCCGGACATGAGTCGGGGGCTGCGAGCGGTTCCAGGCCGGTCACGGTGCGCGGGCCTCCCGGTTCCGCCGGCACCCCCGCATCAGCCCGGAACGGACGGGGCACCCCGACTGGCCGCTCTCCTCGGCCGGTTCCGGGAAGGGGCGGGGCCGCAGCCGGATCCGCCCCGGCGGCCTGCCGTCGCCGCCTTTCCCGTGCGCCCGGTCGAAGCCCAGGTCGTCCAGCAGGCGACCGGACGAGCCGCCGACCGCTCGGCCGCCGGCACAGACCCGGGCGGCAGCGGGCCTGCGAGGAAGCAGGTCGGCGAGGGAGCGGGCCCACCCCCGGCCCGCCCCGGTGGCCCGCCGTCCGCGCCTCGGGGCCCAGGGACGCAGGCCGGCCGAGCAGCATCCGCACCGGCAGGCGGTGGCGGCCGACCCCGCCACGGTCCATGCCCGGCCTCGGGGCGTGGACGCAACGTGGACGTCCGGGCTCCGGGGCCCCCTCGGCCGGCCCCTCGGCCGGCCCCCCGGCCCGCCCCCCGGCCCGCCCCCCGGCCCGCCCCCCGGCCCGCCGCTCGACCCGCCGCTCGACCAGGCCCTCGGACACCAGGGCATCCGGATGGAACCGTACGGTGCCCGGGCGGATCCCGATCCGCCCGGCCGTCTCCGCGACGTCCAGCGGTCCGGCGGCGGCACGCAGCACGCGCGGCACCTCGCGTCGACGAGGGCCCTCCCGTGTGGTGACCATGCCCGCCTGCCCCTCTCTCACCTGCGGTTATTTTCTATGAATGCAACATGGAATAATTCTAGGCGAGGCAGCGGGGCCGAAGGAGAGCGGGTACACCATGACGTCACCCTCGGGGCGCGACGGCGAGCCGGACACGCCCGCACAGCCTGAACCGCGCGTGCTGTGCGACGCCCGGGCCCTGACCGCGGCCCCGCCCCCACCGGCGGGCGTGCTGTGGAAGCTCCAGGAGGCCGGACGCCAGCTCGACGCCAATCTCGTCCGCGTCGCCCCGGGCGGGCGCGTCGCGCCGCACACCGAACCGGACCTGGACGTGCTGCTGTTCGTCGTCTCCGGGACCGGCATCCTCGGCGCGGGCGCGCAGGACGAGCCCCGGCGGCTGACCGAGGGCGCCACGGTCTGGCTGCCGCAGGGCTCCACGCGCAGCATCACCGCGGGCCAGGACGGGCTCACCTGCCTGAGCGTCCACCGACGCCGGCCCGGGATGCGGATCCGGTCGCGCGGCGAAGTCTCCTGACGGCGTTTCAGCACCGTACGCCCGCCGACGGTGCGGGCGGGGGCACGATCTAAGGTGCCCCCGTGACTGCCTTCACCGATGAGAACGCCCCCGGCCGCTACGGCACCACCGCGACCACCGAGGCCGACCCCCGCCGGGTCGGCCGGGTGCGCACCGAGTACTCGCCCGCGCACGACGGCGACCCCGACCCCGGGGAGATCGTCTGGACCTGGGTGCCCTTCGAGGAGAACGACGGGCGGGGCAAGGACCGGCCGGTCCTCGTGGTGGCCCGGGAGGCCGCCGGAACTTTTCTCGCCGTGCAGTTGTCCAGCAAGGCGCACGACGGCGACCGCGAGTGGGTGCCGATCGGGAACGGCCCCTGGGACCGTTCCGGGCGCGACTCATGGGTGGACGTGGACCGGGTGCTGCGACTGTACGAGGAGGGCATGCGCCGCGAGGCGTGCGCGCTGGACCGGATGCGGTTCAACCTCGTGGTGCACCGGCTGCGGGAGCGGTACGGCTGGAGCTGAACAGCCCCCGGCCGCGCCGGACGGGCGGTTGTGCGGGCGGCCGGCGGGCCCGCGGCTCACCGGCGCGGCGGCCGCCAGGTCCTGGCCGGCCGTTCGCGTCGGCCCGGCGGGAGTGGCCGGTCAGGACCACCTGGGCGAACACACGTACGAGCACCTCGCGGACCACATTCCCCGGCGTGCGGTCCAGCACGCGCCGAACACCACGCGCTCCAAGGGCGCGGACCGCCAGAGCGCGCGCCGGTTCGGCGGCCCGCCCGGTCGCGTCACGCAGGACCACCACGACGTTCGGCGCGGCGGTGGCCAGAAAGCCGGCGGTGCGGGCCGATGCGCTCACTCTGCCGGGCGATACCGCGCAGGCGCGCGCTCATGGCGCCACCCCCGTGCGCGCCATGAGCGCGGCCCGGGCTTTTCCCCCGTCGTGCCCATGAAGGCATCGTGAGCGATCCTGGACCTGCGACGCAACGGAGTTTCCCGGCGCCGGACCGTCACGGAAGGGCCGTGACGCCTCGGGAAACATCGCGAGAACGGAGATTTGGGAGCAGGCTTGTCATGATCTGCGCCCTTGTGCGAATCGGCCACAGGGTTTTGGGTGGGACGGTATGACTCCGTCCCGGCTCAGCGACTCCCGGGCCGGTGGCATGGTGGAATCTTCAGGAGGATCCCGACATGTCCGATGCACATCCTGCTTCGGAGAGCCACTGTACGGAGCCCCGTACCGTGGTCACCGAAGCCGAAGCCGAGGTCGAGGCCCTGGTCAGCGGCATCTGCTTCAAGACCGGACCGCCCCGCGCGATCGGTGTCGAAGTGGAGTGGCTGGTCCACGAGCTGCGCACACCGCGGCTCCCCGTAACACCCGAACGCCTGCAGGCGGCCTACGCCGCACTGCGGACCGTGCCCCTGAGCTCGGCCCTCACCGTCGAGCCCGGCGGCCAGCTGGAGTTGAGCTCGCCGCCCGCCGCCTCCCTCATGGAGTGCATCGGCACGGTCTCCGCCGACCTCGACGCCGTCCGCGCCGTACTGGCCGAGGACGGTCTGCGTCTCGTCGGCATCGGCCACGACCCCTGGCACCTGCCCCGACGGTTCCTGCGCGAGCGCCGTTACGACGCCCTGGAGACCTGCCTGGACCGCGGGGGCCCGGCCGGCCGGCACATGATGTGCACCTCGGCCTCCGTGCAGGTGTGCGTGGACGCCGGTCACGAGGAGCCCGGCCCGCTCGGCCACGGGCGGCGCTGGTGGCTCGCGCACCAGCTGGGCGCGGTCCTGGTGGCCGCGTTCGCCAACTCCCCGCTGGTCGGGCAACGGCCCACCGGCTGGCGCTCCACCCGGCAGCTGCTGTGGGCGAAGATCGGCCCGGGCCGGGCGGGCGCTCCCCCGCTCGGCGGCGACCCGCGCACCACGTGGGCCCGGCACGTCCTGGACGCGCCCGTGATGTGCGTACGGAGCGACGACGGTCCGTGGGACGTACCCGAGGGCCTGACCTTCAGGGAGTGGACCCGTACCGGCCTGCCCAGGCCCGCCACCAGGGAGGACCTCGAGTACCACCTCACCACCCTGTTCCCGCCGGTCAGACCGCGGGGACATCTGGAGCTGCGCATGATCGACGCGCAGCCCGGCGACGACGGCTGGATCGTTCCGCTGGCAACGGCGGCGGCGCTCTTCGACGACCCACAGGCGGCGGAGACCGCGTACCGGGCCGTGAAGCCGCTCGCCGAGCGGGCCGGGCCGCTGCCCGCGCCGCACAACCCGCTGTGGGCCGAGGCGGCCCGCTCCGGGCTGGCCGACCGCGAACTGCACGAGGCCGCCGTCACCTGCTTCGACGCCGCGGTGGAGGCCCTGCCCCGGCTCGGAGCCACCACCGAGGTCACGGACGCCGTACGGGCGTTCCAGGACCGCTACGTCCGCAAGGGCCGATGCCCCGCCGACGACCTGCTCGACCGACTGCGCGGTGCGGATCTCACCCCGTCGCGCCTTCACCCGACCGGGGAGACCCCCACCGCCCACGGGAAGGACGTCCGCACATGACCGACCCCGCACTCGAGACCGCCTCCGGGGCCGCCCACGACTCCGAGACGCTGCGCGCGCGGGCGCTGAGCACGCTCACCACGGCCCGGGACCGCACCACGCTCCTGACCACCTGCGTCGAGGAGCCCGACCTCACCGCCCAGCACTCCCCGCTGATGTCCCCGCTGGTGTGGGACCTGGCGCACATCGGCAACCAGGAGGAGCTGTGGCTGCTGCGGGCGGTCGCCGGCCGGGAGGCGATGCGCCCCGAGATCGACAGCCTCTACGACGCCTTCGAGCACCCTCGCGCCGAACGCCCCTCGCTGCCGCTGCTGTCGCCCGACGAGGCCCGCAGGTACGCGGCGGAGGTGCGCGGCCGGGTGATGGACCTGCTGGAGTCCACGGCGTTCCACGGGACCCGGCTGACCGAGGCGGGCTTCGCCTTCGGAATGATCGCGCAGCACGAACAGCAGCACGACGAGACCATGCTGATCACCCATCAGCTCCGCAGTGGCCCGCAGGCCCTGACCGCGCCGGACCCGGAGCCCGCGCCGCTGTTCACCGGCCCGGACGAAGTCCTGGTACCCGGCGGCCCGTTCACCATGGGTACCTCCACCGAGCCATGGGCGCTGGACAACGAACGGCCCGCGCACGTGCGCGAGGTACCGGCGTTCTGGATCGACACCACACCGGTGACCAACGCCGCCTACCAGGCGTTCGCCGAGGACGGCGGCTACGACGACCCCCGCTGGTGGGCGCCGGACGGCTGGGCCCACATACGGCGGCACGAGATCACCGCGCCGCTGTTCTGGCGCCGCGACGGCGGGCAGTGGCTCAGGCGGCGGTTCGGCGTCACCGAGGCCGTACCGCCCGACGAGCCGGTGCTGCACGTGTGCTGGTACGAGGCCGACGCCTACGCCCGCTGGGCCGGGCGCAGGCTGCCCACCGAGGCCGAGTGGGAGAAGGCGGCCCGGCACGACCCCGCGGGCGACCGCTCGCGGCGCTACCCGTGGGGCGACGCCGATCCGGGCCCCGAACACGCCAACCTCGGCCAGCGGCATCTGCGCCCGGCCCCGGCCGGCAGCTATCCCGCGGGCGAGTCTCCGCTCGGCGTAAGGCAGTTGATCGGCGACGTCTGGGAGTGGACGGCGAGCGACTTCCTCCCCTACCCGGGCTTCGGCGCGTTCCCGTACAAGGAGTACTCGGAGGTGTTCTTCGGGCCCGAGTACAAGGTTCTGCGCGGCGGTTCGTTCGCCGTGGACCCGGTCGCCTGCCGCGGCACGTTCCGCAACTGGGACTACCCGATCCGGCGGCAGATCTTCTCCGGGTTCCGCACGGCCCGCACGGCCGGCACGGAGGGCTCCTGATGTGCCGTCACCTGGCCTATCTGGGGCCCGCGGAGCCGCTCGGCCGGCTTCTCGTGGAGCCGCCGCACAGCCTGTACCGCCAGTCGTGGGCACCCCGGCAGCAGCGGTACGGGACGGTCAACGCCGACGGCTTCGGCGTCGGCTGGTACGCCGAGGGCGACCCGGCGCCGGCCCGGTACCGCCGGGCCGGGCCCATCTGGGCGGACCTGTCCTTCGCCGACCTGGCCAGGGTCGTGCGCAGCACCGCGCTGCTCGCCGCGGTGCGGGACGCGACCCTGTCGGGCGCGGACGCGGAGGCCGCGGCGGCGCCGTTCGCCGCGGACGGCCGGCTGTTCAGCCACAACGGCGCCGTGACCGGCTGGCCGGGCTCGCTCGCCGCGGTGTCCCGCACCCTGCCGCCGCTGGACCTGCTGTCCCTGGAGGCCCGCACCGACTCCGCGCTCGTGTGGGCGCTGGTGCTGGCCCGGCTGCGCGCGGGCGACGAAGCGGGCCAGGCGCTCGCCGACACCGTGCTGGAGGTCGCCGCGGCCGCCCCCGGTTCCCGGCTCAACCTGCTGCTCACCGACGGCGAGACGATCACCGCGACCGCCTGGGGCGACACCATGTGGTACCTCGCCGAGCCCGGCCGCCGCACGGTCGTGGCGTCCGAACCCTACGACGACGACCCGCACTGGCTGCAGGTCCCCGACCGCACACTGCTCGCGGCGACCCGCACGGACGTCCTGCTCACCCCGCTCAAGGACCTCACCGAGGACCTGGCATCCGCACCATCCGAGGAGCCCCGCCGTTGAGTCCGTTCCATGTCACCCGCACCCTGCCCGAGGACGCCATGGCGGCCGCCCTGCGCGCCGACGTCCAGCACGGCCTGACCACCGACCCCAAGACGCTGCCGCCGAAGTGGTTCTACGACGCGCACGGCAGCGAGCTGTTCGAGCGGATCACCGAACTGCCCGAGTACTACCCGACACGCGCCGAGCGCGAGATACTCGCCGACCGGGCCGGCGAGATCGCCGCCGCCCTGCCCGCACGCACGCTCGTCGAACTGGGCTCCGGTTCCTCGGAGAAGACGCGGTACCTGATCGACGCGCTCACGGAACTGGACACCTACGTCCCCGTGGACGTCAGCGACAGCGCTCTCACTCAGGCCGGGCAGGCACTGGTCGCCGAGCGGCCGGGGCTGAACGTGCACGCGCTGATCGCCGACTTCACCGCCGGTCTCACGCTGCCCGAGACGCCCGGGCCACGGCTGCTGGCGTTCCTCGGCGGCACCATCGGCAACCTGCTGCCCGGGGAGCGCGCGGAGTTCCTGGCCGGGGCGCGCGCCCTCCTCTCCCCCGGCGACGCCCTGCTGCTCGGCACCGACCTGGTCAAGGACGAGGCCGTCCTGGTCCGTGCGTACGACGACGCGGCCGGGGTGACGGCCGCGTTCAACAAGAACGTACTGGCCGTGGTCGACCGCGAACTGGGCGCCGACTTCGAACCGGACGCCTTCGACCATGTGGCGCTCTGGGACCCGGACAACGAGTGGATCGAGATGCGGCTGCGCTCCCGCACCGCCCAGACCGTGAAGGTGCCCGCGCTCGATCTCGCCGTCGACTTCGCGGCGGGCGAGGAGCTGCGCACGGAGGTGTCGGCGAAGTTCCGCAAGGAGGGGGTGGCCAGGGAACTGGCGACCGCCGGACTGGAGTTGGCGCGATGGTGGACCGACGGCGCGGGCCGCTTCGCGCTGTCGCTGAGCGTGGTGCGCTGAGGAACGCGGCCCTGCCCCGGGCCTGGGACCGGCGGGCCGCCCGTCACCCCGGGTCCGGGGCCAGTTCCCGGGTGATCCGGCGTGAGGCGCGACGGGCCTCGGTCACCGGGTCGGATCCGGTGAGCACCTTGGTCATGTAGTCCTTGATCGGGTTGCCGGCCTCCACCGCCGCCCACTGCGGCGTGCTGGGGGTCGCCCGGCCGTGCGCGGCGCCCGCCGCCATGGCCGCGACCCCCTCCTCGGCCGACACGGCCCCGGCGAGCGTCGTCTTGTTGGGGACGTGGTTCATGGTGCGGGCCAGCTCGGTGTCCCACTTGGCGCCGGTGAGGGCCGCGACCACGGCGACGGCGGCGTCCCGGTCATCGGTGTTCCCGGGGACGACGAGGTCGGAGCCGCCGGTGAAGACGGTGCCCGGCCGGGCGGCCGTCGTGCCCGGCACCGGGAAGAAGCCCAGTTCGCCCTTCAGGGCGGGGTTCCGCTGCACGATGGCCTGCGCGAGCCCGGGCACGGCCACGATCTGCGCGACCTTGCCGGCGGCGAACACCCCCGCCTGCGGCGGGTGTTCCTCGTCGTCGCCGGCGGGGCCCCTGCCGAGGGCCTGCAGCCGCCGGTAGAAGTCCATGCCGCGCAGGGCGGCCGGGGTGTCCAGCGTGCCCTTCCAGAGGCTGTCGTTCTGCCGCGCGAGGTCGCCGCCCTCGTCCCAGATGAATCCGGACAGCGTGTACCAGTCCTGCCCGGCCAGGTAAATGCCCTGGTTGCCACCCGAGTTGAGCCTCAGGGTGTCGGCCAGCCAGTCTGCCCGGGTGCGGGGCGGGGAGGCGATGCCCGCCGTGTGGAACAGGTCCTTGCGGTAGATGACGACCCGGTTGGCCGCGTACCAGGGGATGCCGTACTGCGCGGAGTTGTCCAGCCCCGGCTCGGCCAGCCCCGGAAGCCAGTCCTTCATGCCCCAGTCCCGCATCGACTCCAGCGTGAGGTTGGTCAGCCGGCCGCCCTCGACGTACTGCGCGACCTGGGTGTTGCCGACCTCGATGACGTCGGGGCCGTCCGCGGCGTCCGAGCCGAGCGCGCTCTGCACCTTCCGGCCGATCCCGGTCCACTCCTGAATGCGGATGTCGAGGCGCAGGTCACCGTGGGTGCGTTCGAAGTCCTCGGTGAAGCGGCGCAGGAACTCCTGCGACGCGCTGTCCTTCATCAGCCACACGGTGACGGTGTGCCGCCCGGCCGAGCTGCCGGGCAGCACACCGCAGGCGCCGGCCAGGAAGGTGGACGCGAGGACGAGAGCGAGGAGGCGACGTCTCACGGGGGGTCCTGTTCTGTCTGGCGGACAGGGGCGGGCTCCCGACGTGGGGGGTCGAGCGAGGCTCGTACGGGGTGTGCCGGAGTTCGGTACGGAGTTTGGTATGGACCAATGCGTCGGTCAAGGGGCATCCGGCCCGCCGGCCGTACGTCTCGCGCTCCGCCTCGGCATACGGCACGGTGGAGTGACGCGTGACACATCCGTTACGGACGGAGAGGAATACCCGCATGACCGATCACACGTACCGGGTCACCGAGATCGTCGGCAGCTCGCACGAGGGCGTCGACCAGGCCATCCGCAACGCCATCGCGCGTGCCTCGCAGACCGTCCGCAACCTGGACTGGTTCGAGGTGACGCAGGTCAGGGGCCAGATCGAGAACGGCCGGATCGAGCACTTCCAGGTGGGCCTGAAGGTCGGCTTCCGGATCGAGGACGCGGACTGACCGCTCAGGTCCGCCCCTCGCGCTCCTGCGCGTCCTTCAGGTCGGCCGACGGTGCGGCCCAGCGAGCCCGGACGGCACGGAAACCCGCCCGTTCTGCGTCCTCGCACACCAGCTCGTCGTCGTCCACCAGAACGCGGATATCACGGTCCCGGGCGAGCCGGCGCAGGATCTCCAGCTTGGTGCGGCGGGCGGGCCTGCGGTCGTGGTCGCGCCGCATGTACACCCGCCCGTCGGGCAGCCCCTGGGCGACGAGCCAATCGAGGGTGTCCCGGCGGCAGCGCTCGGGCCGCCCGGTGAGGTAGACGACCTCGCACTCCCGCGCGCTGTCCAGGGCGAGCCGCACACCCTCGGCGATCGGCGGGTCCTTCGGCGCGGCCGCGAAGAAGGCGTCCCAGTCCCGGGGCCTGCGCTCCAGGAACCGCTGCCGGTGCGCCGTGTCGGCGAGGGTGTTGTCCAGGTCGAACACGGCGAGGGGCCGCTTGCTGTCGTCCGTCACGCCGCTCAGCGTAGAGCGGCCGGGCCCCGTCCGGATGCGCGCCCGGGATCTGCCCCCGATGCTGGGTACATGTCCGGACCACTGCCCGTGATCGTGCACCCGCCCTCCCCGACGGGCGGCCGGCGCGTCCGTGTGAACGGCGAGATCCTGGGACTGGCGTACAGCGTCGCGGACGTCGCCGAGTTCCTGCGCCGCGCCGGCCTCGACGTCGACCCCGTGGAGGTCTCGGTCTCCCCGCTCATCGACTGGCGCGGCGGCGGCCCGGAGTACTGGGGCCCCGAGACCGGCGGCGCCTCCCCCTGACGGCGGGGAATTGCGGGAGCGGCCGCGCGTTGAACCCTGTGTGAGTGCCAGCTCCCTGATCGCGTCCACCCGCTTCTCCGTCCTCGACCGCTCCCGCACCCGCGAGGGCCACCCCGAGGCCGAGGCCCTGCGGGACACCGTTCGCCTGGCCCAGGAGGCGGAGCGCCTCGGCTACCACCGCTTCTGGGTGTCCGAGCACCACGGCGTGCCGGGCGTCGCCGGATCCGCGCCGACCGTCCTGGCCGCCGCGGTCGCCGCCGCGACCTCCACGATCCGGGTCGGCACGGGCGGGGTGATGCTGCCCAACCACCGGCCCCTGCTGGTGGCCGAGCAGTTCGGTGTGCTGGAGTCGCTGTTCCCCGGCCGCATCGACATGGGTATCGGCCGCTCCGTAGGCTTCACCGACGGCGTACGCAGGGCCCTGGGCCGCGGCAAGGGCGACGCCGAGGACTTCGCGGCGCAGCTGGCGGAACTCCTCGGCTGGTTCGAGGGCACGTCCCCGACCGGCGTCCACGCCCGGCCCGCCGAGGGCCTGCGCGTACCGCCGTTCGTCCTGGCGATGGGCGAGGGCGCCACGATCGCCGCCCACGCGGGCCTGCCGATGGTCATCGGCGACCTGCGCGACCGCGAGAAGATGCTGCGCGGCATCGACACCTACCGCACCCACTTCCGCCCCTCCCCCTGGGCCCCGGAACCGTACGTCGTCATCTCCGGCACGATCGCGGTGACGGCCACTCCCGAGGAGGCCCGCCGCCTCCTGGCCCCGGAGTCCTGGTCGATGGCACACGCACGCACCCACGGCACCTTCCCGCCGCTGCCGCCCGCCGACCACGTCGAAACCCTCACCATGACCGGCAGGGAACGCGGCTTCTACGAGTCCGGGCTCACCGGCCATCTCGCCGGCACCGGGGACCAGGTGGCGCACGAACTGGAGACGGTCCTCAAGGAGACGGGCGCACAGGAGGTCCTGGTCACCACGAGCACGTACGACCGCGAGACACTGGTGGACTCATACCGGCGGCTGGCCCGGATCTTCACGGCCCGGTTCCGCCGAGCCGGCGAGGGCCGGAGTCAGTCCACACCCCTCGGGTAGGGACGACCGGCATCGATGGGGCGCACGGCGACGGACGGGGCATCCAACGCCTCCTGCCGCCGCGGGTTTTGATGGTCCTGAATGGTCTGCCCGGCGTGGGCGGGGTTGACCCCCCACATCGTGACGCCGGAGGCAGGCGACCGTCAGGCGGCCGGCCGGGCCCTCGGCCACGACTTCCCCGACCACCGTCGCCTCGTCCACCTGCCGGCCGGGCGCCGGTCCCCCGTCGACGGCCTCGTCCTCCGTCACGGCACCTCGGGCCGTACGAGGGCCAGGGCGAAGGGCTCGCCGCTGCGGCGGGCGTACGTCATCCGCTCGCGGATCTCCCGCAGGGTGCGCGGGCGGTGACCCGGGCCGCCGCAGCAGCTCTTGTGGAAGCGGACGCCCGCGCAACGCGGCGGCCGCCTTTAGAATCGTGTGGTTTGCCAGGCCGTCCGCAGTCCCGTACGGAGCTCCGCCATGCACACCCCGCACGATCCGTACGTCCGTGTCCGCGGTGCACGTGAGCACAATCTCAAGGGCGTGGACGTCGATGTTCCGCGGGACGCGCTGGCCGTGTTCACGGGGGTGTCGGGGTCGGGGAAGTCGTCGCTGGCGTTCGGGACGATCTATGCGGAGGCGCAGCGGCGGTACTTCGAATCGGTGGCGCCGTATGCGCGCAGGCTGATTCATCAGGCGGGGGCACCGAAGGTCGGGGAGGTCACCGGGCTGCCGCCCGCTGTGTCGCTGGAGCAGCGGCGGTCGGCGCCCTCGTCCCGTTCCTCCGTGGGGACGGTGACCAACCTGTCCAACTCCCTGCGGATGCTGTTCTCGCGGGCAGGGGAGTATCCGCCGGGCGCCGAGCGGCTGGACTCGGACGCCTTCTCGCCCAATACGGCGGCCGGGGCGTGTCCGCAGTGTCATGGGCTCGGGCGGGTCCACGGGACGACGGAGCAGTCACTGGTTCCCGATCCGTCGCTGTCGATCCGCGAGGGCGCGATCGCCGCTTGGCCAGGGGCCTGGCAGGGCAAGAACCTGCGGGACATTCTCGACGCGCTCGGGTACGACGTCGACCGGCCCTGGCGCGAGCTGCCCGCCGGGCAGCGCCAGTGGATCCTGTTCACGGACGAGCAGCCGGTGGTGACCGTGCATCCGCTGCGGGATGCGGATCGGATTCAACGGCCTTACCAGGGCACGTACATGAGCGCCCGGCGGTATGTGATGAAGACGTTCTCGGACTCCAGGAGCCCGGCGCTGCGGGCGAGGGCGGAGCGATTCCTCACCTCCGCACCCTGCCCGGTGTGCGGTGGCAGCCGGCTGCGGCCCGAGGCACTGGCCGTGACGTTCGCGGGGCGCACCATCGCCGATCTGGCCGCGTTGCCGCTGACCGAGCTGGCGGGCAGGCTGCAGGGCACGTCCGAGGTCGCGCGAGTGCTCACCGAGGACCTCAAGTCCCGTATCGCGCCCGTCGTCGAGCTCGGGCTCGGCTATCTCAGCCTCGACCGGTCCACGCCCACCCTCTCGGCGGGCGAGCTGCAGCGGCTGCGGCTCGCCACGCAGTTGCGGTCCGGTCTGTTCGGAGTCGTGTACGTGCTCGACGAGCCGTCGGCGGGGCTGCACCCGGCCGACACCGAGGCCCTGCTCACGGTGCTGCAGCGGCTGAAGGCCGCCGGGAACTCGGTGTTCGTGGTGGAGCACCATCTGGATGTCGTCCGTGGTGCCGACTGGCTGGTGGACGTGGGGCCGCGCGCCGGGGAGCACGGTGGGCGGGTGCTGCACAGCGGTCCCGTGGCCGAGCTGGCGGGGGTCGCGGAGTCGGCGACGGCCCGGTTCCTGTTCGGCCCGTCCCGCGCGCCGGTACGTGAAGTGCGCAAGGGCCACGGGCTGTTGCGGGTCGGGCCGGTCACCCGGCACAACCTGCGTGCCGTGACCGCGGAGTTCCCGCTCGGCGCCCTCACCGCCGTGACGGGCGTGTCGGGGTCCGGGAAGTCCACGCTCATCGGCGAGATCACGCAGGAGACGGCCGGCGCCGGGCGGCTGGTCTCCGTGGACCAGAAGCCGATCGGGCGCACCCCTCGCTCCAACCTGGCCACCTACACCGGGCTCTTCGACGTCGTACGGAAGGTGTTCGCGGCCACCGACGGCGCCCGCGAACGGGGTTTCGGCGTAGGGCGGTTCTCCTTCAACGTGGCCGGGGGGCGGTGCGAGACCTGCCAGGGCGAAGGGTTCGTGAGCGTTGAGCTGCTGTTCCTGCCGAGTACGTACGCGCCGTGCCCGGACTGCGGCGGGGCCCGCTACAACCCCGGGACGCTCGAAGTGACGTACCGCGGGCGGAACATCGCCCAGGTGCTGGACCTGACGGTGGACAGCGCAGCGGAGTTCTTCGCCGACACCCCGGCCGTCGCCCGGAGCCTGCGTACCCTTGTCGACGTGGGTCTGGGTTATCTGCGCCTCGGCCAGCCCGCAACCGAGCTGTCGGGCGGCGAGGCACAGCGCATCAAGCTGGCGAGCGAGTTGCAGCGCGGCCGTCGAGGCCACACCCTCTACCTCCTCGACGAACCGACCACCGGGCTTCACCCGGCCGACGTCGAGGTGCTGATGCGGCAGTTGCACGGCCTCGTCGACGCCGGTCACACGGTGATCGTCGTCGAGCACGACATGTCCGTCGTGGCCGGTGCCGACTGGGTCGTCGACCTGGGGCCGGGCGGCGGTGACGCGGGCGGCCGGATCGTGGCGGCGGGGCCGCCGGAGGAAGTGGCGCGCGCGGAGGGGAGCGCCACGGCTCCGTATCTCGCGCGCGTGCTGGGCGGTGACCTGCGGGACTCGGGGTGAAGGAGTGCGCCGGCGGTGGGGCCCGGAGCGGCAGGCGACCGTCCGGGGCTACGCGGCGGCCGGCACCTGATCGCCCTGAACGGCGTGCCTGCGGCCCTGCTCGTCCACCCGGCCCTGCCCGTCCGCCCGGCCCTGCCCGTCCGCCCGGCCCTGCTGGGCCGCCGTGGCAAGCGCCCGGCGGTCCGGGTGGGTGCCCGGGAGGAGCGCGGGCCGCACCTCGACCTCGGCCACCAGGCCGCGGGCGGACGCCACCCGCCACAGGGAGGCGAGCAGGGAGTCGTCCCCGACGAAGGCCGGGGCCGTGCTGACCGCTCCGCCGGTGCGGCGGTAGCGGACGCGGACCGGCTGGACCGGTACGCCCGCGTCGAGCGCCGCCTGGAAGACCGCCCGGTGGAAGCGGCCCTCCGTCCGGCCGCACCAGGTGCTGCCCTCGGGGAAGGCCGCGACCGCGGCGCCGGCGCGCAGCGCCTCGGTGATGCGGGCGACCGTGTGCGGCAGGGCGCGCAGCCGGTCCCGTTCGATGAACAGGGCGCCACCGCGGGCCGCGAGCGGGCCCGCCACCGGCCAGCGGCGGATCTCCGTCTTGGCCAGCATCCGGGCCGGGCGGACCGCGGCGAGCAGCGGGACGTCCAGCCAGGAGATGTGGTTGGCCACCAGCAGCAGGCCGCCGGTGTGCGGGGCCGTGCCGGTGATGCGGACGCGGACCCCGCAGGCCCGTACGAGCGCCCGGCACCAGCGCCGGATCCAGACGGCGGGGATCCGGCCGCCGAGCGGCGTCAGCGCGGTCCCGGCGAGCAGCAGGACCGCGACCGCCGTGAGCCGCAGTACGGCGCGCGGTGTGGCCGTCGCGCACCCCGTCGCCTCCACGCACGCCCTCGGGGTGCAGGGCGCGCTGGGCAGCCAGACGCTCATCGGGCGGCCGGTACCAGGGAGAGGAAGTGCCGCAGATAGCGCGGGTTGACGCGGCGCATGGGCAGCAGTACGTACAGGTCGGCGACACCGAAGTCGGGGTCGTGGGCGGGCTCGCCGCACACCCAGGCGCCGAGGCGGAGGTAGCCGCGCAGGAGGGCCGGCAGCTCGGTGCGGGCGGCGGGCGCGTCGGGCGCGGTGCCGGCGGTGGTCCTGGTGGTCACGTCAGTCACGGCCGGCGCGGCAGTCACGGCCGGCGCGGCAGTCACGGCCGGCGCGGTGGTCACTGCGGTGGCGGCGGGCGCGATGGTGGCGGTCTGCGGGATCCACGGCAGCAGCGGGCGCACCCGGTACTCCTGCGGTGCCAGGTGCCCGGCGCTCACCCGGTTCCAGGTGGCGGAGGCGAGCGCGCCGCCGTCGGCCAGCGGGACGGAGCAGCAGCCCGCGAGCCACTCGTGGCCCCGGTCGACCATGTAGTGCGCTATCCCTGCCCAGATCAGTCCGATCACGGTGCCGTCGCGGTGGTCGGGGTGCACGCAGGAGCGGCCCACCTCGACCAGGCCGGGGCGGATCGCGTCGAGCGGCGTGAGGTCGAACTCGCCGTCCGAGTACAGGCGTCCGGCGATCGCGGACCGCTCCGGCGGCAGCAGCCGGTAGGTGCCGACGACCTGCCCGGTGACCGTGTCGTGCACGAGCAGGTGGTCGCAGTAGGCGTCGAAGGCGTCGATGTCGTAGCCCGGCTGCGGGGTGGACAGCAGGGCGCCCATCTCGCCGGCGAAGACGTCGTGCCGCAGCCGCTGTGCGGCCCGCACGTCCGCCTCGTCGCGGGCGAGGGTCACGGTGTAGCGGGTGGGTGCCGCGGGCTGCGGGGGGCATTCGAGCGTGGTGACGCCGGTCATGGCACTCTCCTGGTCACGGGCCGGGGGAACGGGAGCGGACCGTGGCCCACGGTCCGCCGTCCCTGTTCTTCCGAGGCCCGCTGACCTTCACGTGACCGGTGCGGAGAGGCCGGGTGTGCGGTTGCTGAATGCCCGGGGTGCCTGGCGGGACCGGGGACGAGCACCGGTCCCCGGTCCCGCCCGTCCGCACCCTGCCGGCGAACGTTCTCCCGCGCGGACAACCCCTCGGGTCAGCGCACCTGGCGCTTGGCCACCTTGCGGGTCGCCCGCAGCCACTCCTTGTTCATGCCGGTGATCGAGGTGAGCGGAATGCCCTTCGGGCAGGCGGTCGCGCACTCTCCGGTCAGGGTGCAGCCGCCGAAGCCCTCCTCGTCCATCTGGGCCACCATGTCCAGGACGCGGGTCTCGCGCTCCGGGGCGCCCTGGGGCAGGACGTTGAGGTGGTTGATCTTGGCCGAGGTGAAGAGCATCGCCGCGCCGTTGGGGCAGGCCGCGACGCACGCGCCGCAGCCGATGCACTCGGCGTGCTCGAAGGCGAAGTCGGCGTCCGGCTTCGGTACGGGCGTGGCGTGGGCCTCGGGCGCGGAGCCGGTGGGGACGGTGACGTAGCCGCCGGCCTGGATGATCCGGTCGAAGGCCGAGCGGTCGACGACCAGGTCCTTGACCACCGGGAAGGCGGCGGCGCGCCAGGGCTCGATGTCGACCGTGTCGCCGTCCTTGAAGGACCGCATGTGCAGCTGGCAGGTGGTGGTGCGTTCGGGGCCGTGCGCGTCGCCGTTGATGACGAGGCTGCACGCGCCGCAGATGCCCTCGCGGCAGTCGTGGTCGAAGGCGACGGGGTCCTCGCCGGAGAGGATGAGCTGTTCGTTGAGTACGTCCAGCATCTCCAGGAAGGACATGTCGGGCGAGATGCCGTCCACCTCGTAGGTGGACATGGCGCCTTCGGCGTCTGCGTTCTTCTGCCGCCAGACGCGCAGGGTGAGCTTCATGCGTAGCTCCGCTGGGTGGGGTGGACGTACTCGAAGACCAGGTCTTCCTTGTGCAGGGTCGGGGCCCGGCCGGTGCCGGTGAACTCCCAGGCGGCCGCGTAGCCGAACTCGTCGTCCTTGCGGGCGGCCTCGCCGTCGGGGGTCTGGGACTCCTCGCGGAAGTGACCGCCGCAGGACTCGCTGCGGTGCAGCGCGTCGAGGCACATGAGCTCGGCGAGCTCCAGGTAGTCGACGATGCGGTTGGCCTTCTCCAGCGACTGGTTGAACTCCTCGCCGGTGCCGGGCACCTTGATGCGCCGCCAGAACTCCTCGCGGATCTGCGGGATGCGCTCCAGCGCCTTGCGCAGGCCGGTGTCGGTGCGGGCCATCCCGCAGAACTCCCACATGAGTTCGCCGACCTCGCGGTGGAAGGAGTCGGGGGTGCGGTCGCCGTCGACGGAGAGGAGCCGGCCCAGCCGGTCCTCGGTCTCGGCGACGGCCTCCCGGACGACCGGGTGGCCGTCGGTGACCGGCTCCTGGTGCGGGTTGCGGGCGAGGTAGTCGTTGATGGTCGCCGGGAGGACGAAGTAGCCGTCGGCCAGGCCCTGCATCAGCGCGGAGGCGCCGAGGCGGTTGGCGCCGTGGTCGGAGAAGTTGGCCTCGCCGACCGCGAACAGGCCGGGGATCGTGGTCTGCAGGTCGTAGTCGACCCACAGGCCGCCCATCGTGTAGTGCACGGCGGGGTAGATCCGCATCGGCACCTCGTAGGGGTTCTCCGCGGTGATCCGCTCGTACATGTCGAAGAGGTTGCCGTACTTCTCCTCGACCTTCTTCCTGCCCATGCGCCGGATCGCGTCGGCGAAGTCCAGGTACACGCCCTGGCCGCCGGGGCCGACGCCACGGCCCTCGTCGCAGACGTTCTTCGCGGCGCGGGAGGCGATGTCACGTGGTACCAGGTTGCCGAAGGAGGGGTAGATGCGCTCCAGGTAGTAGTCGCGCTCGTCCTCGGGGATCTCGTTCGGCGGGCGGTTGTCGCCCTTGGCCTTCGGTACCCAGATGCGGCCGTCGTTGCGCAGCGACTCGCTCATCAGGGTGAGCTTGGACTGGTGGTCGCCGGTGCGCGGGATGCAGGTGGGGTGGATCTGGGTGTAGCAGGGGTTGGCGAAGTAGGCGCCGCGCCGGTGCGCCCGCCAGATGGCGGTCGCGTTGGAGTTCATGGCGTTCGTCGACAGGTAGAAGACGTTGCCGTAGCCGCCGGAGGCGAGGACGACCGCGTCCGCGAAGTACGTGTCGATCCTGCCGGTGATCAGGTCACGGGCCACGATGCCGCGGGCCCGGCCGTCGACGACGATCAGGTCGAGCATCTCGGTGCGCGGGTGCATCTCCACGTTGCCGGCCGCGATCTGCCGCGACAGCGCCTGGTAGGCGCCGAGCAGTAGCTGCTGGCCCGTCTGGCCGCGGGCGTAGAAGGTGCGGGAGACCTGGACGCCGCCGAAGGAGCGGGTGTCGAGCAGACCGCCGTACTCGCGGGCGAAGGGCACGCCCTGGGCCACGCACTGGTCGATGATCTCCACGGAGATCTGGGCCAGGCGATGCACGTTGGACTCGCGGGCGCGGAAGTCGCCGCCCTTGACGGTGTCGTAGAAGAGGCGGTGGATCGAGTCGCCGTCGTTGCGGTAGTTCTTCGCCGCGTTGATGCCGCCTTGCGCGGCGATGGAGTGGGCCCGGCGCGGGGAGTCCTGGTAGCAGAACTGGACGACGCGGTAGCCCTGTTCGGCCAGGGTCGCACCCGCCGAGCCGCCCGCGAGACCGGTGCCGACCACGATGACCGTGTGCTTGCGCCGGTTGGCCGGGTTGACCAGCTTGGCCTCGAAACGGCGCTTGTCCCAGCGCTCGTTGATCGGTCCGGAGGGGGCCTTGGTGTCGGCGACCGGCTCTCCGGTCGTGTAGTCCGTGAAGTCAGAGGATGCGGTCATGTCAGCTCACCACTCCGGTCATGACGCCCACGGGTACGGCGATGAATCCGGCCGTGAGCAGCAGCGCGAGAAGGTTGGCGACGGTCTTCAGGGCGCGGTCGCGGGTGCGGCTGCCGACGCCGAGGGTCTGGGCGGCGCTCCAGAAGCCGTGCCGGATGTGCAGGCCGAGCGCCAGCATGCCGACGATGTAGATCACGTCGCCGTACCAGGTGGAGAAGGTGTCCACGACGTTCTGGTACGGGTGGCCCTCCTGGAAGCCGCCGGAGTGCACGGTGCCGGTGGTCAGGTCGAGGAGGTGCCAGACGACGAAGAGGCCGAGGATGATGCCGCCCCAGCGCATGGTGCGCGTGGCGTAGCTCGCCCGGGGCCTTGAGTGCACGTACTTGGCCGGCCGCGCCCTGATGTCGCGGCGGCTGAGCTGGTAGGCGGAGACGGCGTGGGCGACGACCGCGGCCACGAGCACGATCCGGATCAGCCAGAGCGTCCACTCGTAGTGCATGAACGGCTCGCCGACGGTCCGCAGCCAGTGGGCGTAGTGGTTGAACTCGCCGGCCCCGAAGTAGATCTTCAGGTTCCCGATCATGTGGGCGACCAGGTACAGCAGCATGATGAGGCCGCTGACCGCCATCACGGTCTTCTTGCCGACGGTCGAGTCCCATACGGTGCGCGCCATGGACGGCCGTCGGTCCGTCCGCGTTGCCAGTGCCATGAGTCAGCACGCTAGGGCCGAAGGTCCCTATCGGTCCAAGACATGGTACGGCTGGTTTCGATAGGGCACGGCTATGATTGCTGGATGCAGTTCCAGCAGCTCCAGTACTTCGTGGCGGTCGCCGAGACCCGACACTTCACCCGGGCCGCCGATCTGGTCCATGTCGCGCAGCCCTCGCTGTCGCAGCAGATCAAGGCGCTGGAACGGGAGCTTGGCGCGGATCTGTTCCTGCGGGCGCGGGGCAACATCACGCTCACCGACGCGGGGGAGGCACTGCTGCCGCTGGCCCGGCGGATCCTCGCCGACGCGGACACGGCCCGGCACGAGGTGCAGGAACTGGTCCAGCTGCGCAGCGGCCGGGTGCGGCTGGGTGCGACGCCGAGCCTGTGCACGGGCCTGTTGCCGGACGTGCTGCGCGCCTTCCACGACCGCTACCCGGGCATCCGGCTGCTGATCGAGGAGGGCGGCTCCCACGATCTCGTACGCGAACTGGCCCGCGGCGCCCTCGACCTGGCCCTGGTCGTCCTCCCGCTGCCCACCCCCTCCCCCGCGCTGACCACGGTGGAACTGCTGCGTGAGGACCTGGTCGTGGTCTCCTCCCCCGAGGCGCCCGCGCCGGGGCGGGGCCGGCGGACGGTACGGGTCGCGGACCTGGAGGGGGAACGGCTCGTGATGTTCCGGCACGGCTACGACCTCAGGGAACTGACGGTGGCCGCGTGCCGTGCGGAGGGTTTCGAGCCGGACTTCGCGGTGGAGGGCGGCGAGATGGACGCGGTCCTCGGATTCGTGCGGGCGGGACTGGGCCTCGCGGTCGTCCCGCGCATGGTCGCGACCCGGTCCGGGCGCGGACTGCGGGTGACCCCGCTGGCCCGGCCCGGACTGTACCGCACGATCGCCCTGGCCCACCGCAGCGACGTGGCCCCGCCGCGCGCCGCAAGGGAGTTGCAGCGGATGCTGCTGGAGCGGTGAAGCGGCCCCGGCTCAGCCGAGGACGGCCGGCTTGAGGACCTCCTCGCACCACTGGCGCAGGCCGGTGGGCGCGGTCTCGGGGGTGCTCGGTGCGTCGGCGCCGTAGAAGCCCTGGTCCTCGAGTGCCTGAGCCATGTCCGCCAGGCCCTGCGCCCAGCCCTCGGACGCCCCGCGTTCCAGCAGCGACGCCCGGTAGTCCGCGACACCGGTCCGCCGCACCCGGACGGGCCGCCGCAGCACCTCGGAGATGACCTGCGCCATGCCCTCGGAAGTGCTGCCCGCCTCCGTCGCCGCCCGCTATCCGCGCCCGGGAGTCGTCTACCGGCCGGTCCCGGACGCACCGCCCGCGGTCCTCACCATCGCCTGGCCGCAGCAGTCCCGTTCGACGGCCACGGCAACGCTGGTCCGCACCGCCGTGGCCGTGGCCGAAGCCGCCGGGGAACGGAAGGCCGGCCGGGGCCTGTCCGGCTGATCGGGCCGCGGGCGCGAGGCTGCGGCGGATCAACGGGGATGAGCGGGGCCGACGGGAGACCACTTGCCCGTCGGGAGCCCGGGAGAGCGTCCGGACGCAGGGCGGAGGGGGGCATCGACGCGGGGTGGGGGGTGGACGGACCGCGTACGACCGCGTCGCCTCAGCCGGTCGCGTCCGCCAGTGCCAGCTCGTGCAGGCGGTCCGGTGGGCCCGGGCGGGCATAGTACCAGCCCTGAGCGGTGTCGCAGCCCAGCAGGCGCAGCTGTTCGGCCTGGGCGGCGGTCTCCACGCCCTCGACGGTGACCGCGAGGTCCAGGCTGTGGGCGAGGGCGACGATCCCTTCGACGATCTTGAGGTCGACCGGGTCGGCCGGGAAGTGCTGCATGCCCTGGGTGAAGGACCGGTCCAGCTTCAGGGCACGCACCGGCAGCCGGCGCAGGTTGGCCAGGTTGGAGTAACCGGTGCCGAAGTCGTCCAGGGCGATGTCCACGCCCATCTCGGCCAGCCGGCGCAGTGGTTTGAGCAGATCGTCGTCCGCGCCGATCAGCGCCGATTCGGTCACCTCCAGGCACAGCGCGTCGGGTGCCACGCCGGTGCGCTCCAGGATCTCCACGGTGTCCTGGACGAGGCCTGGATGATGGAGCTGGCAGGGCGAGAGGTTGACGTTGATGCGCAGCGGGCCCTCGGACCCGTCACCGTGCGACTCCCGCCATTCGCGGGCCTGGCGCACGGACTGCTCCATGACCCAGCGGCCCAGCGGGACGATCAGCCCGGTGTGCTCGGCCAGCGGGATGAACCGGTCGGGGCCGAGGACGCCGTGCTGCGGGTGCAGCCAGCGCACCAGCGCCTCGGCGCCCCGCACGCTGCTGTCGCCGAGGTGCACCAGCGGCTGGTACTCGATGAAGAACTCGCCCCGCTCCAGGGCGGTCGGCAGCGCGGTGGTCAGCCCGTGCCGGGTGATGGCGCGGGCGTCGGCCTCCGGGTCGGCGAGCTCGAACCGGTTGCCGCCGGCCGACTTGGCCCGGTACATGGTGATGTCGGCGCTGCGCAGCACCTCCGCCGCGCTGCGCTCCCCCACCGGTCCCTCGACCACGCCGATGCTGCCGCGCACGGTCAGCTCCCGTCCCTCGATGCGGATCGGGGCGAGAAGCGCGTTCATGATGCGGGCGGCGAGCTCGTCGACCTCGCGCTGGGAGCCGGGCCCGGTGGTCAGCGCGACGAACTCGTCGCCGCCGAGCCGGGCGACCATCTCGCCGGGCGCGGTCGCGCAGGCCTGCAGCCGGTCGGCGACCTCGACGAGCAGCCGGTCGCCGGCCGCGTGCCCGAGGCTGTCGTTGATGGTCTTGAAGCCGTCGAGGTCGAGGTAGCACAAACCGAAGCGCCGGCCCTCGCCCGCGCCCAGCGTCTTCTCCAGGCGTTCGAAGAACAGAGTGCGGTTGGGCAGGCCGGTGAGCGCGTCGTGCGTGGCCTCGTAGCGCAGCCGCAGGTTGAGCAGCCGCCGCTCGGTGGTGTCCTCCATGAGGGCCAGCTGGTACTGGGGGTTGCCGTCGGCGTCGCGGAGCAGGGAGACCGTCAGATTGGTCCACAGGACCGTTCCGTCAGGGCGGTAGAAGGCCTTCTCCACGTGGTAGTGCTCGCGCTCGCCGCCCACCAGCTCCTCGTAGAGCCGCCAGACCTGGGGGGCGTCCTCGGCGTGCGTCCAGTCCCGCACGTTGCGCCCGCGCATGCTCCGCTCGGAGCCGCCGAACATGCGTGCCAGCGCGCCGTTGACCTGCAGGACGTTGCCGTCCAGGTCGGCTATGCCGATGCCTATGGCCGCGCCTTCGAACACCGCCCTGAAGCGGGCCTCGCTCGCGTGCAGCGCCTGCGCGACCACGCCCTGGGCACGCAGCGCGGCCTGCGCGATGGCCTCCTGCTCGGCCAGTGTGCGCTCGCGCAGCGCCCGCGCGAACCCGGCGGCCATCGCGTGCTGAAGCCGCGCGGAGCGGGCCCGCAGCTCCTCCTGGTCGCCGTCCTCGCCGCAGTAGAGCACGAGGTAGGCGTCGACGCAGTCCAGGGAGCGGCTGAGCGCCTCGGGCGCGGTGCAGTGCGCGTCCACCAGTCCGGCGCCGACCGCCTCACCCGCGTCCGCGTCGAACGCCCTGGCCCGCAGCGCACTGCTCAACCGGGCCGCGAGCGGCAGGAGTCGCTCCTCGAACTCCGGGCGGGTCAGCGACGTGGAGGTGACCGGGAAGACCGCCCGGCTCCAGATCGTCGTCAGCCGGCGCAGTCTGCCCTCCGGCCCGTCCGGTTCCGCGGTCACGCCGTACGTCCCACGCCGGCGAAACCGGAGAAGGCATAAGGATCTTCGTCCTCCGGTGCGGTTTCCGGCCGCCAGAGCGGCATGGGCACCAGTCCGGGCTCCACCATGTCGTACCCCTCGAAGAACCGCGCGATCTCCTCGCGCGAGCGCATGATCAGCGGGTTGCGAATGTCCTTGTACACGTCGACCGCGCCCTCGGACCGCGCCTGCGCCAGCGGGATTCCCTCGTACGAGGCATGCGTGAGGACGAGCAGGCTGCCCGGCGCCAGCGCATCGCGCAACTCGGCCACCGCGGCGTAGGGGTCGTCCGCGTCTTCCACGAAGTGCAGTATGGCAACGAGAAGCAGCGCCACTGGCCGATTCCGGTCCATCAGTCGCTCCACACCGGAACTCGTCAGGATCTCCTGGGGCTTGCGCAGGTCGGCCGCGACCACCTCCGTGCCGGCGTTGCCCGCGAGGACCGCCTGGCTGTGGGTGACCGCCACCGGGTCGTGGTCGACGTACACCACGCGGGCGCCCGGGTGGGCGGCCTGGGCGACCTCGTGGACGTTGCCGAAGGTGGGGATGCCGGAGCCTATGTCCAGGAACTGGGTGATGCCCTGATCCAGGGCGAAGCGCACGGCGCGGCGCATGAACGCCCGGTTCGCCTGCATGATCTTGGGCAGCCCCGGCATGAACTCCATGGCCCTGCGGGCGGCTTCCCGGTCGACCTCGAAGTTGTGCGATCCGCCCAGGTAGTAGTCGTAGATACGAGCGACGCTCGGCACCGAGATGTCGATACTCCGTGGGGCCCAAGCAGGACGCTCCATCTTCTCTCTCCCAGGCGTAGGCGATCCAGTGTTCGAGCTGAGGCTACTGATCGCCCGCCAAAGGGGCGAGCGGAAACGGAAATTGACCATCCGTTCCCGGTCACCACCTGCGGCGCTCGCCTGTCCCGTGCGCCCGCATCACGGTGGATTGCGCCGGTGTGCGGGCACGGCGAACCGCCCCCTCCGTGCGGTGCGGAGGGGGCGGTCCGGTCTGTTGTGCGCCGTCGTGTTCGTCCGGCACTCTCGCTTTTCGCTTCGTCCCTCCCTTCCGCGTCCCGACACCGCTGGGCGGGGTGATCGACCCTGGGGAGGTGATCTCTACTTCGGCGCGCCGACCGGCTTTCCCTCAGGGGAGACGGCGTACCACGTGCCGCCGACGCCCTGACCGTTGATGTCCCCGGGCACCTTGTCCCCGGAGAAGGTGTAGATCGGCCAGCAGTTCACGGTCATCTGCTTGACGCCGTCCGGCCGGGTGAAGCCCATCAGGCCCTTCTTCTGGACGCCCTTGGTTTCGTTCGCGGGGACGGGGGCCACGGCCGGCCACTTCTCCAGGCACGCGCCGGTGCAGGCCGACACGGACTTCGGCCACGCCTTGTCCTTCAGGAAGCGGTAGACGGTCATGCCGTTCTTGTCGACGACGATGTCGCCGAGTTCGGTCTTCTTCACCGACAGACCCGGCAGGCTCGCCAGCGACGCCTTCTTGCCGTTGGGCGCCATGGCGTACCACTTGCCGCCCACGCCCTGGCCGGTGACGTCACCGGCCTTGGTGTCCTTCGCATAGCGGTACGCCGGCCAGCCGGCGACCGTCAGCTGCTTGGTCCCGTCGGAGCGGGTGACCTCACCCAGCAGGGCCTTGTCGATACCGGCGCCGGCCGTGGCGTCGTCCGCGGGAACGGGCGGCCAGGCCTTGGCGCAGTCGCCGTCGCAGTTGGACTTGGGAGGCTCGGCGGTGTCCTGGTCGAAGCGGTACAGGGTCATCCCGGCACTGTCGGTCAGCACCTTGCCGAGTTCCGGGTTGCTGGAAACGGCGAGTTGGCCGGCGGTCTTCGACGCACCGGCGGAGCCCTGCTGGCCGTCGGCGCCATAGCCGTTGCCGGCGCCCGTACCGGTCTGGGTGCCCGTTCCGGCACCGGCGCCGGTGCCACCGAACCCGCCGGCCGGGGCGGTCGCACCCACGTTCTGGCTGCCCGCCGCGGGGGTGCCTTCCTGACCGCACGCCGTCGTCAACGCCAGTACGGCCGCGGCCGTCGCCACGAGTGAGACGCTCCGCCAGGAGGTGTTCATTGTCAACTCCACATAATCCCAAGGGTGTTGCAGCGCCCTGCTGCGCCGCCGCACAACACTGGGTACGCACGGGAGTGGCGGTTGTGTTCAACCTCCGCGCGAATTTCTTTCCGGAACCCGCGACAGGTTCCGGCCGGCCGTACGCGTGTGCCCATCCGCGGCTCCGGGGGGACCCGCCGGTCAAACCGCCGTGGGCCTCCTGCTCCTTCCTTCGGGGCATTCCCCGGGCGCGGCGGCGTACCGCGGCCCGGCAGAGCTCATGATCTCGGTCGTGCAACGACCCGAACCGACCCGATTCGCCCTGGTGCTGAGGGTGTTGGCGCCGGTGACCCTGGCCTGGACGTGCGTGGGCGCACCGGCCGCACCGGCCGCGGCCGACGCCTGCGCATACGCCTCCACGGGGCCGGACGCAATGGTGGCCGTGTCGGTGGCCGGCGGCTCGTGGCCCTCGCTGCCGCCGCCGTGCCGGCGACCCACGCCCCCGCCACCCCCACCGACCCCCACGCCCACGCCCACCCCCACTCCGCCACCACCTCCGCCCCCGCCCCCGCCTCCGCCGGAACCGGCCCCCGAGCCGACCCCGCCGCCCAGGCCGAGGCCCGTGCCTGCGCCGCCGCCACGGCCGGCCCCCGCGACTCCGCCGCCCCGCCCGGCTCCCCCACCGCCCCCGCCCCGAAGCCCCGCCCCCGCTCTCGAACCGGCCCCGAAGCCCCGCCCCCGTCCCTCGGTGTCGCCGGTGACGTACCCGAGGTACCACCCGCAGCCGCACCGGCGGCCACCGCGACACGGCCCGTCGCCGCTCACCTACGTCCTGCTGATCGCGGTGCCCGCACTGGCCGCCGTCGCCGCGCTCCGTCCGCGCTGATCCGCCACCCCACCGCCCCCTTGGAGGAACCCGTTGTCGGAATGGCTTGTTCTCGTCCTCGCGATGCTGGCCGCGTGCGCCGTGGTCGTCGTCATCACCCTCCTGCGGCACCGCACGGCGGCCGAGGACGACGACCCCAGTGAGACCCCGGACGTCATCGAGTACATGACGATGTGGATCGGCGTGGTGTACGCCATCGTGCTGGGCCTGGCCATCGCCGGGGTCTGGGAGGCGCGTGTCGCCGCCCAGGACCACGTCCAGGCGGAGGCCCAGGCGCTGCACGAGATCTCCGAGCGGGTCCGGGTCTACCCGCCGGACGTCCGGGACCGCATTCGCTCCGATGTCAACGCCTATGCCGGACACGTCGTCACCACCGAGTGGAAGGCGATGACCGCCCACGGCCGGGTCACCGGGCGGGGCGACCAGCTGCTCGACCGCGTCCGCGCGGACGTCACCGACTACCGGCCGAAGTCGGACTTCGAGGCGCAGGCCTACCAGCCGCTGGTGGACCAGGTCGCCGCCGCCGCCCAGGCCCGCTCCGCGCGGGCCCACTCCACCGGGGCGACGATGCCGGCAGTGGTGTGGTTCGGGCTGATCTCGGGGGCCGTCGTCACCATCGGCATGGTGTTCGCGCTGCAGATCCGGCGTACGCCGAGGGAGCTGGTCCTCGCCGGGCTGTTCTCCGCGCTGATCGCCTTCCTGCTCTTCCTGATCTGGGACTTCGACGCGCCCTACAGCCGGGGGGTGTCGGCGTCGGCCGGACCCTTCCTGGACCTGCTCCCGCACCTGACGGGCCGAGGGGGTGGCTGACGGTTCCTCACCGCCGAACGGCCTGCGGGGTCTGACAGCCCTTCACCCCGGCGGGCCGTCCCGGTCCCCCGGCCGCACGAACGCCGTCCCCTGTGCGGCCCACGCGGTTGCCCCGTTCGCCCGAGTGCGATCGCGCCGGAGTGCGCTTGTTCCTAGCGTTTTGATCATCGAGGTGCATTTCCGGCACAAGCGGAAAAGGTCCGCAGCTGCTCCTCGGGGACCCGGAGGATTCATCATGCGCGCAATACGCGTCGTTTCGGCCGCACTGCTGGGCGTCAGCGCCCTCACCTTCTCCGCACCCGTCGCCTTCGCCGGCGTCGGTGCCAGCCACTCCTCCTACGGCGGCGGCAGCGACGGCCACTCCTCGTACGGCGGCGGAGGCGGCAGCGGCCGCTCCGACGACGGTGACAGCGACGAGGAGAGCCACGGCGGCGGAGGCGGCGGGAGCCGTCACTCCTACGGCGGTGGTGACGACGAAGGCCGCGGCGGAGGCAAGTCGGAGCACTTCCAGCACGGTGTCCGCGCGGGCGAGGGCGGCACCATCGCCGGCTTCGACCTCAAGGAGATCGGCATGGGCACCGCGCTGATCGCGGGCTCGCTCGGCGCGGCGTACTACCTCTCGCGCCGCCGCACCGGCGAGGAGGGCGTCGCCTGACCGTCTTTCGGTCATCACCACAGGCCTTCGCCCCGGACCCTTCGAGGTCCGGGGCGAAGGCCTGTCGACGTGCGTGGGAGAAAGGAGATCCGGCCTCCCCGGAGGGAGACCGGATCGCAGGCGCAGGGGCGGGACTGTGCAGTGGCGCGCCTCAGAGGCGCTTGTGCGTCCGGCGGCGCATCCAGAACACGCCTCCCCCGACGACGCCCGTGGCCATCAGCCCGCCGCCGATGGCCATGTCGGTCGGGGTGGCGCCGGTCGTGGTGCCGCCGCCCAGCCCGCCCTGCACGCCGCCGATGACGGTGAAGGCCGCCGGGCGGACCAGAGGCCGGCCGTTGCAGACGACCCGGATCGTGTACGTACCCGGGCGGGCGTCCGGATGGATCGTCGCGCTTCCCCGGGCCGTCTCCCCGGCCTGGTTGACCGGCCGCAGTGGGGTCTTCGGAAAGACGCTCGAGTCCATGGTGCTGCCGTCGCGGCAGCCTTCGACCGTCACTGACAGCTGACCGCCGCGGGTGATGACGCTGGGCCTGACGACGATGCTGGGGGCAGGGCCCGAACCGGAGCGGGAGCCTTCGCGCGGACCACCGAACCCGAGGTCGCTGTCCTGACGGTCCCCGGTGGCACCCGGCAACTGCTCGTCGAAACCGCCGCCCCGAGCGCCTTCGACGCCCGAGTACGGCTCGGTTCCGGAGACGTTGCCGCCGCTCGAGGACTGCCCCTCCAATTCCCTTCCGACTCCGTTGCCCGTGCCGTTTCCGGTCCCCGGATCGAATCCGCCCTGCTGATCAGCGCCGGGACCACCGGCGCCCGGACCGCCGGCGCCCGGAGCTACGTCCGATGAGGCGCCCGGGGAGCCGCTGCCCTTCGCGACGGCCGCCGGGGCGGCGAGCCCGACCGCGGCGACAGCTGCGAGCAGGACCGCCGAGGGGGTGCGAGCAGTACGCATGTGATCCTCCGCGGAAGGCGCCCCGGGACCCGTACCCGGACGATCGGCGAGAAAGCACCTCCCAGAAATACCCTCAGATGCCTTGTACGCGGGCGCATTTCGGCGCTGGTCCGTACTGGTGAGCCGACACACGACGGTATTCACCCCTTCGGAAAACGCCGCAGGTCACGGACCGTCAGATGATCTCGGTCCGGACGACCCGGATGGCGCACCGTCAGCTGCCGCTCGCCCGGGCTCCACCCGTTCGCTGCTGCCCCGTCGCCGGTTGCGCACGCGAGACTTAGCGTTCTCTTATGCGCGAATGACGGGGCGACGGCCACGTCGAGAGGGGATGGCGAATGTATGTGCGCGAGCTGCCCAGAATGGCCGCAGAGGAGGAGCGGGAGCCGCGGAAGAAGCGTGCCCCGTGGGGTGTGATAGCGCTTCTTCTGCTCACCGGGCTCGCCCTCATCCGCAATGGTTCGGGAGAATTCGACATCGGTCCGCCGCAGCCGGCGACGGCGGCCGCGCCGGACAGCAGCCGGGCGCCGACCCCCTCCGCCGGGGCCCAGGAGCCGTTGCCACGCTCGATGCCGGACCGGGTCAGGATCCCCGTGATCCAGGTCGACGCGCCCGTCACACCGGTCGGCGTGGACCCGGACGGCTGGGTCGCCGCGCCGCCGCCGGAGGACCCGAATCTGGCCGGCTGGTTCAGCGGCGCCGTCACGCCGGGAGAAAGGGGGACCGCGGTCGTCGTCGGCCATGTGGACAACAAGGCGGGTCCGGCGGTCTTCTACGGACTCGGCGCCCTGAAGAAGGGGAATCACATCGAGATCCGCCGCCAGGACGGGAAGACGGCTGTTTTCGAGACCTACGGCGTGGAGGTCTTCCAGAAGAACAACTTCCCCGGCGACCGGGTCTACGGCTCGAAGGGCACACCGGAACTCAGGGTCATCACCTGCGGTGGCGGTTACACCAAGCAGACCGGATACCAGGGAAATGTCGTCGTCTTCGCCCGCCTGGTCGAGGTCCGTTGAGTCCTTCCGGGCCCCCCTTCCCCGGCCGGGCGGGCGAGGGCCCGGTCAGATGTACGTCCGGCGCGGCACGGTGAGGCGGTAGCCCTCATCCAGCAGCCACGGCAGATACCTGCTCAGCGCCTGGACGGTCTGCGAGCGGTCGCCCCCGGCGTCGTGGGAGAGCACCACGACGCCGGGAGCGGCACCGTGCTCGACGTGGTGGACGATGCTGTCGGTACCGGGGGTGGTCCAGTCGAAGCTGTCGACCGTCCAGGCCAGCGGTTCCATGCCCATCTCGGCGTTCATCTGGAAGGTCGCCCGGTTCCAGGCGCCGTAGGGGGCGCGGAACCACAGAGGCGCCTCACCGTAGGCCTTCTCGATCACCTCGCTGGTGCGTTCGATCTCGGAGCGGATCTCCGAGCGGCTGAGCTGGGTGAGCAGCGGATGGGTCCAGGTGTGGTTGCCGACGACGTGTCCCTCGTCGGCCATCCGGGCCAGCAGGTCGCGGTTCCACTCGGCCATCTCCCCGCACACGAAGAAGGTCGCCCGGACGTCGTACCTGGCCAGGGTGTCCAGGATGTGCGGGGTGTACACGGGGTGGGGGCCGTCGTCGAAGGTGAGCAGCATGGTGTTGCCGCGGCCGGACATGTGCAGGATCGGCGCGTGCCGCACCCTGGTCGGCAGGGGCCGGGCGGGCAGGGCGGCTTCGCCGGTCAGGGGCCGCAGGCGGTAGGCGGAGGGCTTCAGGGCGCTGCGCGCCGCCGGGCCCGCGGCGGGGGCGGCGGGCCTCGCCGGAGTGTCGGAGGAGCCGGAGAGCAGCAGTCCTGCCGTGCCTGCCGCCCCCGCCGCCCCGAGAGCGGCGACCCCGGCGAGCAGCGCCCGGCGCCGCGTGAGCAACTGATCCTTTTGCATGACTCATCAGTTGACCGGCTCACCACCGCGGCACCGGTACGGCGGCACGAAAGCACCCGCCCGGCCCAGCGCGGCACACCTCGCGACACTCGGTCCGGCAGGGCGTTCAGCGGGGGCGGACCAGCGGGAAGGGGAGCGTCTCCCGGATGGTGAGACCGGTGAGGAACATGATCAGGCGGTCCACGCCGATACCGAGGCCACCGGTGGGGGGCATCGCATACTCGAGGGCGCCGAGGAAGTCCTCGTCCAGTTCCATCGCCTCCGGGTCTCCGCCGGCGGCGAGCAGGGACTGGGCGGTGAGGCGGCGGCGCTGTTCGACGGGGTCGGTCAGTTCGGAGTAGGCGGTGCCGAGTTCGGTGCCGAAGGCGACGAGGTCCCAGCGCTCGGCGAGCCGCGGGTCGCTGCGGTGCTGCCGGGTGAGCGGGGAGACGTCGGTCGGGAAGTCCTTGTAGAAGGTGGGCAGCTCCGTCCGTTCCTCCACCAGCCGTTCGTACATCTCCAGCACGACCTCGCCGGGACTGTCGTCCGCGGTGTACGGCACGCCGGCACGGTCGCAGAGCCGGTGCAGCGCGGCCAGGTCCGTGCCGGAGCCGATCTCCTCGCCGAGCGCCTCGGAGATCGCGCCGTGCACCGACTTGACCGGCCAGGGGCCGGAGATGTCGTACTCGGTGCCGTCCTTGCGGGCCACCGGGCGGCCGAAGGCGGCGGTCGCGGCGCCCTGGATCAGTTCGCGGGTGAGGTCGAGCATCACGTCGTAGTCGGCGTAGGCCTGGTAGGCCTCCAGCATCGTGAACTCGGGGTTGTGCTTGTAGGAGATGCCCTCGTTGCGGAAGGTGCGGCCCATCTCGAAGACCTTCTCGAGCCCGCCGACGCACAGCCGCTTCAGGTACAGCTCGGGGGCGATGCGCAGATACATGTCGAGGTCGTAGGCGTTGATGTGGGTGGTGAAGGGGCGGGCGTTGGCGCCACCGTGGACCCGTTGCAGCATCGGGGTCTCCACCTCGAGGAAGCCGCGGTCCAGCAGGCCCTGGCGCAGTGCCTGCACGGCGGTGGAGCGGGCCCGGACCACGTCGCGGGCTGCTGGGCTCGCCACCAGGTCGAGGTAGCGCATGCGTACCTTGGCCTCGGGATCGGCCAGGCCCCGGCGCTTGTCGGGCAGCGGGCGCAGGCACTTGGCGAGCAGCTGCCAGGAGGTGACGAAGACGGTCGGCTCGCCCTTGTCGCTGACGCCCGAGCGGCCGGTGGCGGTGATGTGGTCGCCGATGTCGGTGTCCGCGGTGAAGCGGTCCAGGGCGGGCCGGCCGGTCTCGTCGCGGGTGAGGGCGAGTTGGCGCTCGCCGGACCAGTCGCGCAGGACGGCGAAGACGACGCCGCCGAAGTCGCGCACCAGCATGATCCGGCCGGCGACCGTGACCTGCTCGCCCTCGCGGACCTCGGCCAGGGTGCGGGTGCGGGCCGGGACGCCCACCGGGTAGGGGTCGGTGCCGGCCGCGCGCAGCCGCTCGAGCCGGGCGTGCCGGATGCGGACCTGTTCGGGCAGCCCGGCGAGCGGGTCGGCCGCGGCGGCCCGCTCCCGCTCGTCGAGGCCGAGCGCGGTCAGCGAGGGCAGGCCCTCGGTGGTGGCGGGCCGCGGTCCGGAGCGGGAGTGACCCTTGCCCCACAGCTTGCGCAGCGAGGGCACGGAGACGAAGCCCTCCGCGATCGCGGAGGCGAGGCCGATCCGGGCCAGGGAGGCGGTCTCGCGATAGCAGATGAAGCGCGGGTACCACTCGGGGTGGTACTTGGCGTTGGAGCGGTAGAGGGCCTCCAGCTGCCACCAGCGGGAGAAGAACAGCAGCATCCGGCGCCACAGGCGCAGCACCGGGCCCGCGCCGATGCGGGCGCCCTCCTCGAACACCGAGCGGAAGACGGCGAAGTTCAGCGAGATGCGGTGCACGCCCAGTTTCGGGGCGGCCGCGCACAGTTCGGCAGCCATGAACTCCATGACGCCGTTGGGTGCGGCGCGGTCCCGGCGCATCAGGTCCAGGGAGATGCCGTCACGGCCCCAGGGCACGAAGGAGAGCAGGGCGAGCAGCCGGCCGTCGGCAGCGAGGGCCTCGGCGAGGAGGCAGTCGCCGTCGGCCGGGTCACCGAGCCGGTCCAGCGCCATGGAGAAGCCGCGCTCGGTCTCGGTGTCGCGCCAGGCGTCGGCCTTGTCGATCACCTCCTCCATTTCCTCGTCGGTGAGGGTGGCATGGCGGCGGACGCGGCAGGTGGCGCCGGTGCGGCGCACGCGGTGCACGGCCTGCCGCGTCACGCGCATGTCCCGGCCGTCGAGGTCGAAGTCGGCGACGTGCACGATCGCCTCGTCGCCGAGCTGGAGAGCGCCGAGCCCGGAGCGGACGTAGGCCCTGGCGCCCTCCTCGGAGGCGCCCATCACGGCGGGCGTCCAGGCGTAGCGGCGGGCCGCGCTCAGCCAGGCGGCGATCGCGTGCGGCCAGGCCTCGCGGTCGCCGATGGGGTCGCCGCTGGCCAGGCACACGCCCGCCTCGACGCGGTAGGTGACGGCGGCCTTGCCGCTGGGTGAGAAGACGACGGCCTTGTCGCGGCGGGTGGCGAAGTAGCCGAGGGAGTCGTCCTCGCCGTAGGCCTTGAGCAGGGCGCGGATACGCGGTTCCTCGTCGCCGTGCAGGGCCGCCTCCAGGCGCTGGGAGCGGAAGAGCGTGGCCGCGGCGCTGAGCAGGGCGAGCGCGCCGAACAGGCCGAGCAGGAAGGTCACGAAGCGCGGCGTGCGGCCGTCGAAGTCGCGGGCGGAGACGAGTCCGCCCAGCACCCGGTTGGCGGACCACGCCAGGTGCAGGTCCGGCGGGAGGGTGCCGGGGAAGAGGGCGACCAGCCCCCAGCCGACCAGGATCGCCACGGCGAGCCCGGCGGCGAGCACCGCGAGGGCCCGCCACACGGCCCCGCGCCGGGAGGCGGCGTAGAACTCCCCGCGGGCCACGACCAGCAGCAGCAGCGCGAGGCCGCACAGGACGAAGGAGGGGAGCGACCCTGTGTAGTGGCCGAGCGCCAGGCCGAGGCCGTCGCTCAGGATGACCAGGCCCAGGTAGACGACGACCAGCCACCAGGCGACCTTCTTGCGGGCGGCGGTCGCGCCGGCGAGGAGGAAGAGGAAGACGGCGTAGGCGAGGTTGGCGCTGACGGGGACGAGGAACAGGTCGAGGAGGTGGACGACCGGGCGGAGCAGCACGCGCAGCGGGGCGATGAGATCCAGCAGCACGCAGAGCAGGCCGAGGGCGCCGAAGAAGGTGGCGAAGCCCTCGGGCACACGGCCGAGGAAGCCGCTCCTGGGCGGCTCGGCGGATTCCGCGGCGCCCCTGGGCGGGGCGGCACCGGCGGTGGTGGTCATGACCTTGGCAGGGTGGCACTCATGGTTCCGACTGTAGGAACACCGCGCCGGTGGCGCCCGTCGGGAGGTCCCCACGAGGCGGCGCGGGCCGGGCATTCCGATAGCCTCGCAGACGTGACGGAACAGCACGGGCAGCACGAGCGGCACGAGCGGCACGAGTACGGGTTCGAGCGGGGCACGGACGGGCCGAAGGTGATCGTCGCCGGGGTGGACGGCTCCGACTCCTCGATGCGGGCCGCGGCCTATGCTGCCGGCCTCGCCCGCCGGCAGGGCGCGCTGCTCGCCCTCGTGTACGTGCAGCCGGTGATGACGGCCGGTGCCGCGCTGGGGGCGCCGGTGGCCGGGACGACGGATGAGATCGCCGAGGACCTGGTGCAGCAGATCCGGGAGGCGACCGAGCGGCTCAGGGGGATATACGAGGTCCGCTGGGAGTTCCACACCTTTCCCGGCGACCCGTACAACGGCCTGATGAAGGCCGCCGACGAGCTGACGGCGGACGCCGTGGTGGTGGGCGCCTCCGAGCAGGCCGGGCACCGGATCATCGGCTCGGTCGCCATCCGCCTGGTCAAGGCGGGGCGGTGGCCGGTGACGGTGGTGCCGTAGCGCCCGTGGGCGCGGGGCCGTAGCGCCCGTGGGCGCGGGGCCGTAGGCCACTGCGGCGTGCCTGTCTCCCGCGGCCGTCCCCCCGTGCGTGGCGTCTTCCGTACCCGTCGGCCCTGAGCCATCATGATCCGCCATCAGCCGTTTGCCGTCGGCGAAGAGGTGAGGCGCATGGCCGGGCTCCGGATGGGTGAGGGCATTCTCCGTCGCAAACCCATCGAACACATCGAAGAGACGGAAGTCGGCGAGGGCCCACAGCTCGAACGCTCGCTGGGGCTGGGGCAGCTGACCGCGATCGGTGTGGGCGGCATCATCGGCGCGGGTATCTTCACCCTCGCCGGTACGGTGGCCAACGGCACGGCGGGCCCGGCGGTGCTCGTCTCCTTCCTGATCGCCGGTATCGCGAGCGCGGCGGCCGCGCTGTCGTACGCCGAGTTCGCCGGCCTGATCCCCAAGGCGGGCTCCGCCTACACCTACGGCTACGCGGTGCTCGGCGAGTTCGCCGGCTGGTTCATCGGCTGGGACCTGCTCCTGGAGTACACGGCGATCGTGGCGGTCGTCGCGATCGGTATCTCCGGCTACTTCAGCTTCCTGGTCGAGGACATGGGCGCGAAGCTGCCGGCGTGGATGCTGGGCGCGCCCGGCACCGGCGCGGGGCACCGGGTGGATCTGTTCGCGGCGGTCCTTTGCCTTCTCATCGCCTGGCTGCTGACCCTGGGCATCCGCAACGCGGCCCGCTTCGAGACCTTCGTGGTGGTGGTGAAGGTCCTGGTGGTGCTGCTGGTGATCGGGGTGGGTGTCTTCCACATCAGCACCGCGAACTACCACCCGTTCTTCCCCTACGGCGTCGGTGGGGCGTTCACGGGCGCGGCGACCGTGTTCTTCGCGGTCTTCGGCTACGACGCGATGTCGACGGCGGCCGAGGAGTCGAAGGACGCCCAGCGGCACATGCCGAAGGCGATCATCTACTCGCTGGCGATCGCGATGGTGCTGTACGTGGCGGCCTGTCTGGTCCTGACCGGTATGCAGAACTACAAGGACATCGACAAGGAGAGCGGGTTCTCGACGGCGTTCAAGTCGGTGGGGCTGAACCGGCTCGCGGACGTGATCGCGGTGGGCGCGATCATCGGCATCCTCACCGTGATGTTCACGTTCATGCTGGGCGTGACCCGGGTGTGGTTCGCCATGTCCCGGGACGGGCTGCTGCCGAGGTGGTTCGCGAAGACGCACCCCACGCGGCACGTGCCGACCCGGGTGACCTGGATCGTCGGGGTCGCGTCGGCGCTCATCGCCGGGTTCCTGCCGATCGCCGAGGCGGCCGAACTGACCAACATCGGCATCCTGCTGGCGTTCGTGGTGGTGTGCACGGCGGTGATCGTGCTGCGCTACCGGCAGCCGGACCTGCCGCGCGGTTTCCGCACGCCCTGGATGCCGTTCGTGCCGGCGCTGGGGATCGTCTTCTCGATCTGGCTGATCACGTTCCTGCAGTGGCAGACCTGGGTGCGGTTCGCCGTGTGGTTCGTGATCGGGTGCGTGATCTACTTCCTTTACTCGTACAAGCGGTCGGTGCTGGCCGGGCGACAGGCGACAGCGCCCTAGGTGTATTGATCACGGACACCCGGGCGCTCCAGCGGGCCGGAAGGGCGCGGAGGAGGTCCGCACCCGCCCGGACGGCGGGGTGCGGGTGGCGTCGGCGGAGAAGCGGTGTCCCCGGTCACTGTCCCATCATCAGCCCGTCCTTCCCCGCGCCCCGGCTGAACACCACTCTCTGGATGCGGTCGCGCACGGCCTGCAGGTCGGCGCCCTTGGCGATGGCCTCGTTGAGGTTCACCACCCGGCCGGCGTCGGGATCGAAGGCCTCGGGGACGAACTCGGCCCGGGCCACCTCCCAGCGCCCGCCCGGCCGCGCGGGCGGGGCGAAGGTGAACCGGGCGAGGGTGCTCTGGTTGCCGCGCGGGTCCTGCAGGCCGCGGTCGCCGGCCGGCTGGCCCGCGATCTGGGCGCCCATGCCGTAGACCACCCAGGTGCCGTTGACCTTCTCGTAGGCCTGCGGGATGTGCGCGTGGGTGCCGAGGATCAGGTCGATGTCGGGGCGGCCTCCGGTGCGCGAGGCGGTCAGCCGCCGGGCCAGAGCCAGCTGCTGCTCGCCGGGCGCGTCCTGCCACTCGCTGCCCCAGTGCAGGGAGACGACCACCACGTCGGCGCCCGCCTGCCGGGCCGCCCGGGCGTCGGCGAGGATCCGGTCGTCGTCGATGAGGCGGACCGCCCACGGCTGCCCGCTCGGGAGCGGCCCGTTCGAGCCGTAGGTGTAGGCGAGGTGGGCGACCAGCGCCCCGCCGGCGCGCACCAGGGTGCCGCGGGCCTCGGCCGCGGCGCGTGCCGTTCCGGCGTGCTGCACCCCGGCGCGGTCCAGGGCGTCCAGGGCGTTGCGCAGGCCCTCGGGGCCGCTGTCCAGGGCATGCTCGGAAGCGGTCGAGCAGCTGTCGTAGCCGGTCGTCGCGAGGGCCTGGGCCAGCTCGGGCGGCGCCTTGAAACGGGACACGTCCGTGTGCGCGCCGGTCGCTCCGAAGCCGGTGTCCAGGTGACACAGCGCCAGGTCGGCGCGGGAGACGAGGGGCCGCACGCCGGCGAGCATCGGGCGGAAGTCGACTCCGGCGCCGCCGGAGTCGAAGCGGGCGCGGTCGACGATCGAGCCGTCGGGCAGGATGTCGCCGGAGGCGACGAGGGTGAAGGCGTTGGGGGCCGCCGGCCGGACCGAGGGCCCCGGGTGTGCGGACGCGGCGTGCGGCTGCTCCCGGTGGTGGGCCTGGCAGGCGGCGCCCGCCGAGAGGAGGGCCGTCATGAGCAGGGCCACCTGCCGTCTGCGTGCGATCATCGGTTCACCCCACTGCGAGCACGGGAAACAGGGTCGTCATATGGACATACAAATGGGTACGATTCTGACCGCCGCCGCAAACGGTATCGACCCTCCCGTACGCCCGATGGGTGTGTGGCAAGCGTCCTGACGGACCGTTCGCCGAACCGTTCGCCGACGCGATCGACCGTCCGCCGCACGGTCGTGCGCGCGCCCTGTCCCCGTCCACCGCCCTGCGCTGCCATACGGCCATGACGGCCGGAACCACCCTCCCGCGCGGGACGACGACCGCCGCACGGACGACTGCCGCACGGACGACTGCGCCCTGCACGGCCACTGCCCGCACGACCGCCACACGGACGACTGCGCCCTGCACGGCCACTGCCCGCACGACCGCCACACGGACGACCGCCACACGGACGACCGCCGCACGGACGACCGCCGAACACGAACTCGCCGAACTGCAGCGCGAGCACGGCCGGCCGCTGTTCGCCCTGCTCCTGCGGCTGTGCGACGGCGACCGGCAGCGCGCCGAGGATCTGCTCCAGGAGACGCTCGTGCGTGCCTGGCAGCACCCCGAGGCGCTGCGCGCCGACGCCTTCGACTCCGTGCGGCCCTGGCTGCTGACCGTCGCGCGCCGGCTCGCCATCGACGCGCGCCGGGCCCGGCAGGCCAGGCCGCCGGAGGTCGGGGACGCGGTGCTGGAGAACGCCCGGGTGATCGCCGACCACGCCGAACGCTCCGCCGCGACGCTCGATGTGCGCCGCGCTGTGAAGACACTCACTCCGCAGCACCGTGAAGTCCTGGTGCTGGTGTACTTCCAGGGGGCGAGTGTGGCGGAGGCCGCCGAAACCCTGGGGATTCCGCCCGGTACCGTGAAGTCCCGCGCGTACTACGCGCTGCGCGCCCTGCGCCGGGTGCTTCCGGGATACGCGACCGACCTGCGGTGAAACCGACTGCCGAGTCAAACCTCCGTAAAGCGCCTTGCTGTGGACCACCGTTGAGTAATCGGCTGTCCTCATCCGTGTTCCGGATGGGCTCTGTCCCAGGAGCCGGGGTCGGGCGACGCGCACGCACCGGAGGAAGGCAGGAAGGGATGCTGCACAGAGGTCAAGAGAGCACGGACGGCAACGGCGGCGGTGAACTGGCCGTCCCCATGGCCTGGTTGTACGCCGAGTACATCGCCGACGAGCTGCTGCGGACCGGCGATCTGATGCCGCCGACGTCCTTCGAGTTCCGCGCCGGGCGGGACGCGCTGGCGCTGACCATCTTCCTGTCCGACACCGGCGGCGAGCTCTCCGGCATCCGGGTGGTCTCCCAGCTGGAGACCTGGCTGTCGCTGACCGCCTACGACCAGCCGTGGCAGGACTGGGTGTGCGAGCGGATGGCCGACCTCACGGCCCAGGTGCACGCCTTGGGTGTGCCCTCGCCGGACCTGGCGCTGGCCGAGGTGGCCTGGCGGTGGCTGGAGGAGACCGAGCTGCTCGCACCCGACCTGGACGCGGTGCCGGGCGGCGTGGGCGGACTCGGCGAGGACGAGGGGCCGAAGGTGTGGACACCGGCCTGGCAGCTCGGACTGCCCCTCGGACATCTGGCCATCCATCTTTTCTAGTTTTCTGGATTCCGACCAATCCACGGGCCCGGCCGCTCCGAACCCCTTGATTACGATTCTGTACGTGGCTTGAGTGATTCGGCTGTCTGGTGCGTACGGGTGGGAGCAAGGAGTAACCCCACCCACACCCCACGGTCACGAGGATTCGGCATGAGGTCCCTGGAACGGCATCGCGACGTCGGCGCCTACGCGCTCGGCGTGCTGGACGAGGCGGACGCCTTCCGCTTCGAGGACCACCTCATGGAGTGTCCTCGGTGCGCGGCACAGGTCACCGAGTTCGGGCCCCCCGCACGGCAGCTGATGCTGTACCGGCGCGCCACGCCGCGCTTCGTGCACCCCATGACCCAGCCCGGCCCCCGGCTGCTGGACCGGCTGGTCGGCGACGTGGCCCGGCGCCACCGGGCCGGCCGCCGGCGGCTGCTGTACGGCCTGGCCGCCTCCGTGGCGCTGGCCGTGGGCGGACCGGCCGTCGCCGCCATGGCCGGGCACGGGGACGCCGGGCCCCTGCACGTCGCGGCGACCGACGCCAAGACGGGCGTGTGGGCCGAGGTCAGAGCGGCGGACGCGGACTGGGGCAGCTCGGTCGAGCTTCGGGTCAAGGACGGAGCCGGTCCCCGTTCCTGCCGGCTGGTCGTGATCGGCCGTGACGGCTCCGAGCAGACCGTGACCAGCTGGGCCGTGCCCGCCCACAACGCCGACGCCAACACGATGGCCGGCGGCGCGGCGATGCATCCCGGCCAGATCGCCCGCTTCGAGGTGCGCACGGCGGACGGGCAACCGCTGGTGAAGCTCGATCCCTCCTGACCACCCCGCCGGCCCGGCAAAAGCGCGCGCCACGTGCGCCAGGCTACTTGAGCAGCCGGGACAGTCTGCGGTCCGCGAGCGGCTTGCCGCCCGTCTGGCAGGTCGGGCAGTACTGCAGCGAGGAGTCGCTGAAGGAGACCTCGCGGACGGTGTCGCCGCACACCGGGCAGGGCTCGCCGGTGCGGCCATGCACCCGCAGACCGCTCTTCTTCTCCGCCTTCAGCCGGCCGGCCGCGACGCCCCGGGACCGCTCGACCGCCTCCGTCAGGGTACTGCGCAGCGCCTCGTACAGTCTTCCGGTCTCCTCCGGTGTCAGGGAGGCGGCCAGCTTGAACGGCGACATCCGCGCCGCGTGCAGGATCTCGTCGCTGTAGGCGTTGCCCACCCCCGCGATCAGGCTCTGGTCGCGCAGCGCGCCCTTGATCTGCCGCCGTTCCCCCGCGAGCAGCCGGGCGAAGCGGGCCGCGTCGAAGTCCTCGGACAGCGGGTCGGGGCCGAGGCGGGCCACCCCCGGCACCTCCTGCGGATCCCGTACGACGTACACCGCGAGCCGTTTCTGGGTGCCGGCCTCGGTGAGGTCGAAGCCCGCGCCGGTCTCCAGGGCGGCGCGCAGGGCGAGCGGGCCCTTGCCCGGGCGCGGCGGGCCGTCGGGCAGCCGGTCCTTCCACTGCAGCCAGCCCGCGCGGGCCAGATGCGTCACCAGGTGCAGACCGGCGTCGGTGTTCAGGTCGAGGAACTTGCCGTGCCGCCGCACTTCGGTGACCCGGTGGCCCTCGAGGGCGGTGACGGGAGGGTCGTACGTCTTCAGGACACTGATCGCGACGGGCAGCACGCGGACGATCTCGTGGCCGACCAGGTTGTCGGTCAGGAAGTCCCTGAGCGCTTCGACCTCGGGCAGTTCCGGCATAGCCCCAGGGTGCCACCCGGGACCGACGGCGCCACACGGTGCGCTGAACCGCTCGCCCGCTCCCGCGGCTGTTCAGTCCCGCTCCGGGACCACGAACTCGCACCACATGCACTTGCCGCCGCCGCGTGCCTCCACGCCCCACACATCGGTGAGCCGGTCGACCAGCAGCAGGCCCCGCCCGGAGACGCCCTGCTCCCCCGGCTCGCGGCGGCGCGGCAGGGCGCTGGAGGAGTCCTCCACCTCGACCCGCAGCCGCCGGTCGGTGCCGTTGAGGACCCGCAGGGTGACGATCGCGGCGCCCTCGGTGTGCATCAGGGCATTGGTGATCAGTTCGTCGGCCACGAGTTCGATCTCGTCGGAGCGCTCCCGGGCCCCCCAGGAGCGGACCGCGCTGCGGATCAGGTGGCGGGCCCGGGTCAGGGCCTCGGGGTCGCCGGGGGCCACGTGCTGCTGGAGCCGGCCGGCGGGCTGCCGCTCGGCGAGGGCCCGGCGGCGCAGGACCAGCAGGGCCACGTCGTCGTCGCCGCCGCGTGCATCGGCCATGTCTATGAGCCGGTCGGCGAGGGCCCGAACGTCCTCCGGTCCGGCGGCGATGGACGCGGCCAGGGCCCGCATGCCGTCGTCGAGGTCGGCACCGGGCTGCTCGACCAGGCCGTCGGTGCACAGCACCAGCGACTGCCCGGGGTCGAGCTCCATGGCGCACACCGGGTACTCCAGGCTACCGAACTCGGCGGACAGCCCGAGCGGCAGGCCGCCGTCCACGGCGACCCGGCGGCAGCTTCCGTCGCCCAGCCGTATCAGCGGATCGATGTGCCCGGCCCGCACCACCTGGACGACGCCGGTGGACAGGTCGGCCTCCGCGTACAGGCAGGTGGCGAAGCGGTCGGTGTCGAGTTCGTGCAGGAAGACCGAGGCGCGGGCCATCACGGTGGCCGGGGTGTGGCCCTCGGCGGCGTAGGCGCGCAGCACGATGCGCAGCTGACCCATGACGGCGGCGGCGTGCGTGTCGTGGCCCTGGACGTCACCGATCACGGCGCCGACCCGGCCGCCGGGCAGCGGGATCAGGTCGTACCAGTCCCCGCCGATGTCCCGGCCGAGCGAGCCCCCGGCGTAGCCGGAGCGGTAGCGCACGGCCACGTCGGCCCCCGGCACGCTGGGGATGGTGCGCGGCAGCATGGCCTGCTGCAGGCTCTGGGCGAGGTCCTTGTCCTGCTCGTAGAGCATGGCCCGCTGCAGGCTCTGCGCGATGCTGCTGCCGAGGGCGACGAGGACGTTGCGCTCCTCCTGGGAGAAGCCGTGCCGCCCGCTGTAGAGCAGGCCCATGCCGCCGATCGGCCGAGCCTGGGCGATCAGCGGCAGATAGGCGGCCGAGGTGATGTTCAGGTCGGTGATGTGCGGCCACAGGATGGGGTAGCGGGCGGCGAAGTCCTCGGGTGACTCGATGAAGCGCGGGCTGAGGGTCCGCACCGCCTCGCTCATGGGGTACGGCTCGTCGATCCGGGTGACGCGGGTGCCGGGCACTGAGCTGCCCTCGGGGCCCTCGGCGACGAGCCGGATGCGGCCGGCCTCGACCAGGCCCAGGACCAGGCTGGTGGAGCCGAGGAGGGCGAGGCCGGGGGTGTCCTTGACGACGTCGATGACGTCCTGGACGGTGTGCGCGTGGGCGAGCGCGGCCGTGGCGACCTGGACGACGTTGGTCTGCTGGCGCCGGGCGGCGTCCAGGGCGGACCGCTCCTGACGGCCGGCGTTGTCGTTGAGCTCCTCGGTGGCGTCCCGGATGATCCCGATGATCCGGCGGGGGCGGCCGGTCTCGTCCCGGCGGATGTAGCCCTGGGTGTACGCCCAGCGCAGGGAGCCGTCCCGGCGGCGCAGGCGGATGTAGGTGCCGTAGTTCTCACGGCCGTCCTTCATGGCGCGGGCCACCAGGGCGTCCAGGCGATTGCCCTCGCCCCCGGCGACTCTCGGGGCCAGGCTCTCGGGGTGGCCGTCGTACTCCTCGGGGGTGACGTCGAAGATCTCGTGCGCCTGGGCGTCCATGCTGAACAGACCGGTGTCCAGATCCCAGTCGAAGCTGCCCATGTGGTTGAGCGCCAGGATCGGATCCGGGTGGGCGGGCCAGTCGTCCGGGAGTGACAGGGCGCGCGCTCCCCGTTCAGCCATGGAGCCACCTTGCCAGGATTTGCCTGATTCTTCGAGCCGGGGTGGGGTAGCCGGACCGTCACCATTGTCCGCCGCGCCCACCGAGGTGACGCAAGCCGAACGGGCCCGCACGCCCGCCGCGGCCGGCGTCACAATGGAGGAGAGGAGCGTGCACGGCCGTGGGATGGTTCACCGCACCCGAGTACTGGCTGAGCCGACTGGTCTTCCAGCGGGCGCTGGCCGCGGTGTATCTCGTCGCGTTCCTGACGGCGGCCCTGCAGTTCCGGGCGCTGCTGGGCGAGCGCGGCATGCTGCCGATCCCCCGCTTCGTGGAGCGGGTGCCGTTCAGACGGGCGCCGAGCCTGTTCCACCTGCGCTACTCCGACCGGCTCTTCGCGGCGGTGGCGTGGTCCGGGTGCGCCGCGTCGGCGGCTCTGCTGGCGGGGCTGGACTCCGAACTGCCGCTGTGGGGCGGCATGCTGCTGTGGGCCGTCCCCTGGGCGCTGTACCTGTCGATCGTCAACGTCGGGCAGACCTGGTACGGCTTCGGCTGGGAGTCGCTGCTGCTGGAGACCGGGTTCCTCGCCGTGTTCCTCGGCAACGACGAGGTGGCCCCGCCGGTCGTCGTGCTGTTCCTGCTGCGCTGGATCCTCTTCCGGGTGGAGTTCGGCGCGGGGCTGATCAAACTGCGCGGCGACGCGTGCTGGCGGAAGCTGACGTGCCTGTACTACCACCATGAGACGCAGCCGATGCCGGGCCCGCTCAGCTGGTTCTTCCACCATCTGCCCGCGCCCCTGCACAAGGCCGAGGTGGCCGCCAACCACTTCACGCAATTGGTGGTGCCGTTCCTGCTGTTCACCCCGCAGCCGATCGCCACGGCCGGGGCCGCGCTGATGATCGTCACCCAGCTGTGGCTGGTGCTGTCGGGCAACTTCTCCTGGCTGAACTGGATCACCATCGTGCTGGCGCTGTCGGCGGTGCGGTTCCCGGCGCATCCGGCGTCCGTGCCCGCGACCCCGCTGTGGTACGAGGTCGCGGTGCTCTCCGTGGCCGCGCTGGTGGCGTTCCTGAGCCACCGCCCCGTGGTGAACATGCTCTCCCGCCGCCAGATCATGAACCGCTCCTTCGACCCGCTGCACCTGGTCAACACCTACGGCGCGTTCGGCAGCATCAGCCGCGTCCGCTACGAGGTGGTGGTCGAGGGCACGCTGGACGACGTACCGCACGAGGACTCCGACTGGCGGGAGTACGAGTTCAAGGGCAAACCCGGCGATCCACGGCGCTGGCCGCGCCAGTTCGCGCCCTACCATCTGCGGCTGGACTGGCTGATGTGGTTCGCCGCGCTGTCCCCCGCGTACGCCGGCGCCTGGTTCGGCGCCATGGTGGAACGGCTCCTGGAGAACGACCGGGACACCCTCAGGCTGCTGCGCCGCTCCCCCTTCCCGCCCGGCGAACCACCGCGCTACGTCCGCGCCCGCCTCTTCCGCTACCGCTACACCAGCTGGCGCGAACTGCGCGCGAGAGGCGCCTGCTGGGATCGCGTGTACGTTCGCGAGTTCCTGCCGCCGACCCGGCTGGCGGGCATGGCGGGAAGACGCTGACGCGGGCCGGTGACAGGCGGGCCGCGCACTCACGCGATCTTGGGTACGGGTGACGTCGGGCCCGGTGTCGGTGCCCTCCGATACGGTCGCGGGCATGAGAGCTACGGGAACCTTCAGCGTGAAGTCCTTCACTCCGGCCGGAGTGAAGCCGGAGCCGGACATCTCCACGGCCCTGCCGGTGGGCGTGGCCACACTGGAGAAGCACTTCGAGGGCGAGGTCAGCGGCCGCGCGGCGACCCTGTTCACCGCCGCGTACGACCAGGAGTCCGGCGTGGGCACCTATGTCGCCATGGAGTCCTTCGAGGGTGCCCTGCACGAGCGGCAGGGCACCTTCAACTTCGTCCACTCCGCCACCACGACCGGCACCGACCGCACCGCCGAGTTCTTCACCGTCGTGCCCGCCAGCGGCACCGGCGACCTGGCGGGCATCACCGGCTCGGGCGGCCTGGCCGTCGAGGCCGACGGCACGCACCGGATCTGGTTCGACTACGAACTGGGCTGAGCCGGGCCTTGGACGCGCGCCGCGGTCTCCTCGAAGACCGCGGCGCGTTCGGCCTGCTGAGGGCACCGGTCAGGGCGCGGCCGGCGCGTGAGCGGGGTCAGGATCCCGCTGCGGGCACGGGCGGCTCGGGACGGCGCCCCTGGGCCTCGGACCACTCCCGCAGTTCGTTGGCGCCGACCTCCTCCATCACGCTCTGCAGCGCCTGCCGGGCCACCGCGTCGCGCTCGGGCCCGGGCAGCAGCAGATACCGGTCGATGGCCCGGCGCAGCGTCTCGCGTGCCCGGGCCGCCAGCACCCAGCGCGAGCCGGAGTCGAACAGCTGCCGCATGCCCGTGAAGAAGACCGCGCCGCCCGCGATCAGCGCGGTCACCCAGGCGGGGGCGTGCAGAGCGGCGACGACGACCGTGGTCGACGTGGCGGCCAGCGCGCCCAGCTCGGTCAGATGGTGCAGTCTCCGCGCCCGGTCGCAGGTGCGTGCGTAGAACGCCAGCTCCCGCCGGGCGAGGGCCAGCAGGGGATCCGGCTCCGAGGCCCAGGAGTGGTCGGGGACCCTTCTTCGTCTCATCGCCACATCATCGTGGCCCGGGAGCGTGCCGGGAAAGGCCGGGCGGTCCGCGGCGGGCGCTCGCCGTGGCCCGCCCCGGCCCTCCGGCCTCACTCGCGCCGCAGCCTGAGGGTCGTCAGCTCGAACGGCCGGAGGCGCAACTCGATCCGGTCGCCGTCCCACCTCGGGGCCGGCACGTCGGGCAGGGGCCGCTCCAGCAGGTCCGTGACCGTGACGCCGGCGACCTCGAACCCGGCCGTGAGCGTCGCCCGGGCCCGTCCCCCGTGGGCCTCGTGGAAACGGACCACCACGTCGCCGCTGCCGTCGTCGGCCAGCTTCACCGCCGTCACGACCACCGCGTCCTGGTCCACCGTCACCAGCGGAGCGACCTGCCCGGCACCGGTCACCCGGCGCTCGGGCAGGTTGACGCGCCAGCCCTCGCGGACCGCGTCCGCGATGCCCGCGCCGGGCACGAGCGCGTGCCGGAAGCGGTGGACGCCCTGGTCGGTCTCCGGGTCGGGGAAACGCGGGGCGCGCAGCAGGGAGACGCGGACCGTGGTCGTCGTACCCCGGTCGCCGCCGGTGCGGACGGTACGGGTCACGTCGTGGCCGTAGGTCGAGTCGTTGACCACGGCCACGCCCCAGCCGGGCTCGGCCACGTGCACGAAACGATGGTTGCAGGCCTCGAACTTGGCCGCCTCCCAGGAGGTGTTGGTGTGGGTGGGCCGGTGGAAGTGCCCGAACTGGGTCTCGGAGGCGTACCGTTCGGCGTGCACGTCGAACGGGAAGGCGAGCTTGAGGAACTTCTCCGTCTCGTGCCAGTCGACCTCGGTGTCCAGCACCAGCCGCCGCTCCCCCGGTGGCAGCCACAGCACCTGGGTGACACGGGAGGCCCCGAAGGACCGTACGACCCGTACCGACGCGCCGTCCTCGCCGGCCGCCATCGACTCGGTGTCCGTCAGGTCCGTGACCGTGTTGCGGTAGAACTCGTCCACGTCCCAGGCGTCCCACATGTTGGGGAAGTCGGGGTGGAGCTGGAGCAGGTTCGCGGCCGCGCCGGGGGCGATCGTCTCGCGGTCTGCCCCGATGTCGTACGCCGAGACGACCAGGCCCCGGGCGTCGATCTCGATCCGCAGCAGGCCGTTGTCCAGTACGTGACCGCCTTCTCGGCGGGGCCTGAGCTCCGTCCCGCCCTCGGTCGCCGGCGCGCCCGCGCCGCCCGCCGGCACTCCCGAGCGCGCGTGCGGGGCCGAGTTGAAGACGAGCGGCTGTGCGCCCTCGCCCGCCAGCGCGCGCTGGGCGGTCTCGATGACGCCTTCGAGCTCCGACGCGATCCGCTCGTACGTCGCCCGTGCCTCCCGGTGCACCCAGGCGATGGACGAGCCCGGCAGGATGTCGTGGAACTGGTGCAGCAGGACGGCCTTCCAGATCCGGTCCAGGTCCTCGTACGGGTACGGGAACCCGGTGCGGACCGCGGCCGTGGCGGCCCACAGCTCGGCCTCCCGCAGCAGGTGTTCGCTGCGCCGGTTGCCCTGCTTGGTCCTGGCCTGGCTGGTGAGGGTGGCCCGGTGGAGCTCCAGGTAGAGTTCGCCGACCCAGACGGGCGGATCGGGGTACTCGGCCTCGGCCTTGTCGAAAAAGGCCCGGGGGGTCTCCCAGACCACCTGCGCCGAGCCTTCGAGGTCGCGCAGCCGGGCCGCCTTGGCGACCATCTCACGCGTCGTGCCACCGCCCCCGTCGCCCCAGCCGGTGGGTGCGAGGGAGTGCCGGGCGACGCCCTTGTCCTTGAAGTTGCGGGCCGCGTGGGCGATCTCGCTGCCCTTCATGGAGCAGTTGTAGGTGTCGACGGGCGGGAAGTGGGTGAAGATCCGGGTGCCGTCGATGCCCTCCCACTGGAAGGTGTGGTGGGGGAACTTGTTCGTCTGCGACCAGGAGATCTTCTGTGTCAGCAGCCGCGTGGTGCCCGCCGCCCGGATGATCTGCGGCAGTCCGGCCGCGAAGCCGAAGGTGTCGGGCAGCCAGGCCTCGTCGTTCTCGATGCCGAACTCGTCGAGGAAGAACCGCTTTCCGTGCACGAACTGGCGGGCCATCGCCTCCGAGCCGGGCATGTTGGTGTCGGACTCCACCCACATGCCGCCGGCCGGCACGAACCGTCCCTCCGCCACCGCCTTCTTCACCCGTGCCCACACCTCGGGCCGGTGCTCCTTCATCCACGCCCACTGCTGGGCCTGGGACATGGCGAAGACGAAGCCTGGTTCCTCCTCTAGCAGCGCGGTCATGTTGGACGTCGTACGGGCGACCTTGCGCACGGTCTCGCGCAGCGGCCACAGCCACGCCGTGTCGATGTGCGCGTGCCCGACCGCGCTGATGCGGTGCGCGGAGGGGACCGCGGGCGCGGCCAGCACCTGCGTGAGCTGGGCACGCGCCCGTTCCGCCGTGCCGTTGACGTCCTGCAGGTCGACGATGTCCAGTGCCCTGTCGACCGCGCGCAGGATCTCCCAGCGGCGCTGCGAGTCCACCGGCAGCTCGGCCATCAGCTCGCCGAGCACCTCCAGGTCCATCACCAGCTGCCACACGGTTTCGTCGAACACCGCGAGGTCCATGCGGGTCAGCGTGTACTGCGGCTCGCTGCCGGCGGTGTCCTTGTCGCCGAGCCGGGTGGGCAGGAAGGGGTGGTAGTCGAGGACGACGGGGTTGGAGGCCGCCTCGATGTGCAGGCGCACCTCCTCACCGCCGGCCGCGGGGCCGCCGACGCGGACCCACTGGTTGCGCGGGTTGAGGCCCTTCACGGGGGTGCCGTCGGGCCGGTAGACCAGTCCCTCGCACTGGAAGCCGGGCATGTTCTCGTCGAAGCCGAGGTCGAGGAGGGCCTCGACGGTCTTCCCGGCCCACTCCTCGGGCACGGTCCCGGTCACCCGGAACCAGCTGGTGCCCCACGGAGCACCCCACCGGGTGCCCACCTCGATCGGCCCGGGCTCGGCGGCCAGTCCCTCGGCGACCGGTACGGGCTCGCCGGGCGCGTGCCAGACCGCCACCTGGAGGGGAACGGACTCGGGGTACACGGCGGGGCGGATGCGCTCGTCCAGGACGCGCCTCAGGCGGGCCTCGACCAGGCTGCGGTCGTCATGCATGCGGGGTGCTCCGTAGGTCGTGCGTCAGCGGGTGGTTACCAGGGGTGGGTGGCGGTCGCGGGGGCCGACGAGGTGTACAGCTCCCCCACCGCGCGCACTTCCAACCGTGCGGCCCGCTCGCCCGGTGCGGGCGTCAGGCCGCCGGCGAAGTACGCGCGCTGGCAGGTGGCGCCGAGGAAGCGGCGCGTGCCGTCGGGCAGGAGGCGGTGCAGGGTGTAGTGGCGTACGGCACCTGCGGCGGCGTTCCAGGCCAGGCGCAGGTCGCCGCCGGACGCGGCGGTGATCCGCAGCCCGGAAGGCGCGGTCGGCGTCTCGGGGGTGTCGTGGACGGCGAGGCCGCCGAGCCGCCAGCGCACGGGCCCCGGGCCGTCGCCGGCCGCGGTGAGCCGGACGCCGATCGCGTGCACCGTCCCGGTCAGTGTGGTGAGCCGCACGGTGGCGGTGTGCCAGCCGCCGTCCGCGCCACCGGACCCGTAGCCGCCCACGCCCCCGTCCCCGTCCCCGTCCCCGTCCCCGGGTATGGGTATGGGCAGATACGTGTACGGCGGTGCCGTCCCGGCCTCGCCCGGCTCGGCGGTCGCGATCGCCAGTTCGGCCCGGACCGCGCCCGTGTCCGTACGGTGGGTCAGCTCGACCGCCGTGTCCTTGGTGATCGGCAGCCGGGTCGCGTACAGGTCCACCTCGGCGGGCGCGTCCAGCGAGCCGTCGACCAGCACACTGCTGCCGCCGCGCCAGGCGTGGGCGAAGTCGAACCCGACGGCGGGCCGCTGCCCTTGTGTGCGCACCACCCAGCGCCGGGGCGGCAGCCGGTCCTGGAGGCCCAGGTGGTTCCAGGGGGTGTCGGAGGCGACCTCTCCGTCCTCGTACCAGCGCAGCCCGTGTCCGGTGTTGAAGACGCTCGCGAACGGCACCGAGGTGACGGTCGACCGGTCCGCCACCGACACGGCGGGTGCCCGCCAGCCGTCGGTCGCGTCGGGGCGCGCGGGATCGAGTGAGCGGCCGGTCCAGAACCGGTCGTCGGCCGCGTGGAAGTCCTCCGGGGTGTGGCCGGCGGGCAGGTGGTTGCGGGTCCACTCGGGCCGGTAGAAGCCGATCGAGGTGACGTGCGGCTGGGCGGCCGGCACGACCGCGTCCCAGTCCACCGAGGTGCTGGACCCGTTCGACTCCACGTCGACGCCCGCCCACAACTCGTAGCGGCCACGGCCCAGTCGCACCGCGTTCCGGCCTGAGGAGGCGAGCGATCCGGCACTCCAGCGGAAGTCGACGAACATGTCGTCGGCGGCCTGGAAGAGGCCCTGGTTCTGGCTGTTCAGCGCGCCCTGCCAGCTCACCGTGCCGTTCACGGTCATCGCGTCGTACCAGGTCACCCGCTGGCCCCTGGCGGCGGAGAGCCTCCTCAGCTCCCCGACGAAGCCGAGCATGTCGGCGCCCAGAGCGCTGTCGCCGCCACCGGTCTCGGCGTTGACGAACCAGCCGTCGAAGCCGTACGCGGCGGCGACCTCGACGAGTTGGGCGGCGAGCGGGTAGCGGCCGGCGGCGTCCTTCTGCACCAGGTCCCGTGTCCACCGCAGCCGGCCGCCGTAGGCGGTGGGCGGCAGGAAGACGTTGCCGAGGACGGGTACGCCGTGCCGGTGGGCCGCGTCGACGACGGGCGCGTTCGGGGCGAGGATCAGGCCCTCGCCCGCCGAGCCGCCCCAGAAGACCAGCTCGTCGACGTAGGCCCAGTGGGTGAGGGCGTAGTAGTCGGCGGTGGCCGAGCCCTGGGAGGGGTTGGCGGAGGTGGGTCCGAAGGAGACCAGGGACTGGATACGGGCCTGCCCGGAGCGGGCCGTGGTGTTGGCCGGGGTCGGGGTGAAGCGGGGCGCGAGCGGGACGGAGGCGGCGTTGAAGGCGAGGTCCGCGTCGGTGGCGGGGCGCCAGGTCTTGAGGCTGCGCCAGGTGATGCTGGTGCCCGGGCTGCCGGAGGGCAGGGAGTCGGGGTACCAGTAGGAGGCGTACGGCTGGAGCACGGCGGCGGCCTCGGGGGCTGCTGCCGCCGGCGTCGCCCGGCCGGGCAGCAGGGCGGCAGCGGTGGCCGCCCCGGCGAGCAGGACGGTGCGTCTGGTGGGGTTCACGTGCGGGTGCCTCCTTGGGGGGTGGGGAGTACCTGGTCGGACGTGACGACTTCCGTGATGCCGCGGGCGGCGAGATGGGCCCGGTCGGCCGTCCGGGTGTCGAGGACGGTGGTGGGGCGGGCGCCGTCGGCGGTCAGCCGGAAGAAGGCCTCGAAGACGTCGCCGCCGGGGGCGCAGCGGGAGCGTGCGGCCGGGTCGGCGGGGACGGCGAGGGCGGTGGTGCGCGGGGCGGGGGCGCAGGTGGGGTGGCCGGCCGCGCGGGCCAGGACGCGCGCCATGTCCTTGGGCTGCCGGTCGCTGTCGAACAGGCCCAGGGTGTACTCGAGTTCGGGGAAGTCGGCGAGGTCGCGGGAGACGTCGTGGGAGCACCACCAGGTGATGCCCCACAGGTCGGGGCAGTCCTGGGCGTGGGCGACGGTCGCCTCCGTGAAGGCGGCGGCGTGCCCGGCGGGGATCAGGGGCGCGGGGGCGCCGACCTCCTGGAGCCAGACGGGGCGGTGCGGGTCGTGGGCCCAGGCCTTGCTGAGCTCGATCAGGTACGCGGCGTGGTGTTCGGTCGGGACGGAGGCACGGCCGTGGCGCTGGGCGGTGCCGTTGAAGACCCAGGAGTGGACGGCTGTGACGGCGCCGTGCCGGGCGGCCTGGGCCGGGGTGAAGGGCATGTCGTCCTGGTACCAGGTGGCGTCGTACTCGGCGTGCAGGTGCAGCCTGCCGGGGGCGCCCTGCTCGCAGGCGGTGAGCATCCGCTCCAGCCAGGCGTCGATCTCGTCGGTGGTGGCCCGGTCGGGGTCGGGGTGCGGTCCGGCGGAGAACTGGTTGACCTCGTTGCCCAGCGTCATGCCGAGGAAGTTCGGGCGGCCGCCGAGGGCGGTTGCGAGGGTGCGCAGATAGGCGGCCTGGCCGTCGAGCACCCGGGGGTCGGTGAACAGGTTGCGCCGGTGCCAGGTGCGGGTCCACGCCGGGAGGAAGTCGAAGCTCGACAGATGGCCCTGCAGGCCGTCGACGTTGACGTCGAGCCCGCGTTCGGCGGCCGCGTCGACGAGCTGTACCAGCTGCTGCACGGCGCGGGGGCGGATCAGGGTGCGGTTGGGCTGGAAGTACGGCCACAGTGCGAAGACCCGGACGTGGTCCAGGCCGAGCGCGGCGATGGAGTCCAGGTCGGCGCGTACTGCGTCGAGGTCGAAGTCGAGCCAGTGGTGGAACCAGCCCTGGCTCGGTGTGTAGTTGACGCCGAAGCGCACGGCAGATGGCATGCGAGTCCTTGGTGACGCGATGACGGGTTCGGTGGTCAGCCCTTGACGGCGCCCTCGCCGACCCCGCGGAAGAAGTAGCGCTGGAGGCAGGCGAAGAGGGCGATCAGCGGCGCCACGGCGATGACGGTGCCCGCGGCGACGAGGCGTTCGTCATTGGCGAAGGTGCCGTGCAGGTAGTTGAGGCCGATGGTCAGGGTGAACCTGGACGGGTCGCTGAGCACGATCAGCGGCCAGAGGAAGTCGTCCCAGGCGCCCATGAACGCGAAGATCGCGACGACGGCGAGGGTGCCCTTGACCGAGGGCAGCGCGATCCGCAGGAACCGCTGCCAGACGTTGGCGCCGTCGACGTAGGCGGCCTCCTCGATCTCGTAGGGCAGGTTGAGGAAGGCGTTGCGCATCAGCAGGACGTTCATGGCGCCGATGGCGCCGGGCAGCACCACGCCGACGAGGGTGTTGTTCAGGCCGAGTTCGCGCATGGTGGTGAACTGGGCGATGACGATGCCCTCCACGGGCACCAGCATCGCCAGGACGAAGACCAGGGTGGCCACGCGCCGGCCCCGGTAGCGCAGCCGGGCCAGGGCGTAGCCGGCCAGCGCCGAGCCGGCGCAGTTGGTCACGACGTTGGCGGCGGCGACCTTCAGGGAGTTCAGGGCGTAGTCCCAGACCGGGATGGTCGCGGACACCCGCTCGTAGTTGTGCAGGGTGGGATGGCCGGGCAGGAACCTCGGCGGGGAGCTGAAGATGTCCTCGGCCGGCCCCTTGAGCGAGGTGGACAGCTGCCACAGGAAGGGGCCGACGGTCAGGGCGAGGACGGCGAGCAGCAGCGCGTAGCGCAGGACGAGTTCCCACACCCGGATGCGGCGGCCGTTGTCGTCGGTGAAGCGGGGCCTGCGGACGGGCGCCGACGTCCTGACCGCCGGCGTCCCGGTGGCCGGCGCCCCGGTGGCCGGCGCCCCGGTGGCCGGCGTCTTCTTGGTGGGGCTCACGAGTCCTCCCTCCGGTCGGCGCGCAGGACGAGCAGCATCAGAGCGACGGTGACGACGAAGACGACCAGGGAGATGGCGGAGGCGTAGCCGACCCGGCCGGTCAGGCCGGTGCCGGTGCGCTGCACCAGCATCACCAGGGTGGTGTCCTCCCCCGCCGGGCCGCCGCTGGGCCCGGCCATCAGGTACACCTCGGAGAACACCTTGAAGGCGGCGACCGAGGAGAGCGCGCCGACCAGGACCATCGTGGAGCGCACCGCCGGCACGGTGACGGTGAGGAAGCGGCGGATCGCGCCCGCGCCGTCCACGGCGGCGGCCTCGTGCAGCTCGCGCGGCACGTTGGCGAGCGCCGCCAGATAGATGATCATGTAGTAGCCGAGACCCTTCCACACGGTGACGGCCATGGCGCTCAGCAGGAGCAGCCACTGGTCGCTGAGAAAGCCGATCCGGCCCACCCCGACCGACTGCAGGAGCGAGTTCACCAGGCCGCGCTCGTCCAGCAGCCACACCCAGATCAGCCCGACCACGACGATCGAGGCGACGACCGGGGTGTAGAAGGCGGAGCGGAAGAAGGCGATACCGGGGATGTTCTTCTGCACCAGCAGGGCGAGCAACAGCGGCAGGACCACCAGCGCCGGAACCACGCCCACGACGTAGAGCGCGCTGTTGCGCAGTCCGGTCCAGAACATGTCGTCGTGCAGCAGTTCACGGAAGTTGGCCAGCCCGACGAAGCGTCCCGGCAGCAGGGTGCGGCGGTCGGTGAAGGCGTTGATCACCGTGGAGAGGAACGGGTAGAGGATGAAGGCGCCGGTGATCAGCAGGCCGGGCGCAGCCAACAGCCAGGGGCTGCTCGGCAGTTGGCGCCGCACCCGGATCGCCCGGCGCGGCGCGGGTCGCCGGTCCCGGCGCCGGACCGGGCGCGGCGGCCGCGCCCGGGAGACGGTGGAGGTGGCCATGGCGCGCTATCCCTGCTGCGTCAGAAGCCGGTCGCAGCCCTTGACAGCGTTGTCAAGAGCCGCCTCGGGACTCTCCTTGCCCTGCAGCGCCTTGGCGACCTCGTTGCGCAGCTCCGTCTTCATCTGGTCGCTGAACAGCACGGGCGTGTAGTTGACCGCGTTCTTCAGGGACTTGGCGGCGGCGACGCGCACCCGGGTCTCGTCGGTGCCGTCCTCCTTGGTGAAGTACGGGTCGTCCAGGGAGCCGGCGGTGCTCGGGAAGATGGCGACCTTCCTGGCGAACGACATCTGGTGAGCGGCGTCGGTGACGTAGTGCGCGAAGGCGACCGCGGCGGGCGTGTGCCTGGTGCGGGAGTTCACCATCACGCCCATCACGTACATGTTGACGTGTCCGGTGCTGGTGATCTGGTCGGTGATGCCGATGTTCTTGTAGAGGTTCGGCGCCTGCTCCTTGAAGTTGTCCAGGTCCAGGGCGCTGCCGGGGTTCATGGCGACGGCCCCGGTGAGGAACTTCTTCCCCGTCGACTCGGGGGTGGCGGTCAGCGCCTGCGGGTCGAGGGCCTTGGCGTCGTACAACTGCTTGTACCTGGTGAGGAGTTCGACGCCCTTGGGGTCGTTGAAGGCGAACGCGGTGCCCTCCTTGTTCATCAGGGGGACGCCGTAGCGGCCGAAGTCCTCGATGGTGGGCACGTTGGCGAGGGTGGCGACCTGGCCGCCCGACTTCCGGGCCATCGTCAGGGCGTCGGCGAAGAGTTCGCCGTACGTCGTCGGCGGCTTGGCCGGGTCGAGCCCTGCCTTCCCGAACAGGGACTTGTTGTAGAACAGCGGGCCGGTGTTCAGGTACCAGGGGAAGGCGTAGGTGCCCCGCATGCCCGGTATCTCGTGACTGGCCCAGGCGCCGGGCAGGTACTCCTTCCGGTACGTGGCGGCGGCCTTGTCCAGGTCGAGCGCGAGTCCCGCCCTGGCGAGCGGGGCGACCAGGTCCGGGGAGACGTTGACGACGTCGGGCAGGGTGCCGCCCGCGGCGTCCGCGCTGATCTTGTCGGCATAGCCCTCGGCGGGCTGGTCGACCCACTTCACATGGGTGCCCGGGTACTTCTTCTCGAAGGCGGCGATCAGACCGTCGAAGTACGACTTGAAGTTGGCGCGCAGGTTCCAGGTCTGGAAGGTGATGTCGCCCTCGACCTTGCCGGAGGCGTCCGTCGAGCCGCCCGTGCCGTCCGAGGAGCCGCAGGCGCTCAGCGGCAGACAGAGGACGGCGACGGCGGCGACGGCGAGTGTTCTGTGGGATGTGGGCACGGTGACACGGCTCCCTCGGGGCGTCGGCGGCTGGGGTCGGCAGTGACCATGCCCGCCGCATTGGGAGAAAGTCAATGGATTCACCCGAGCTAAAGAAATCAGCGCTACATTAGTGCAGGTCAAAAGCGTTTGAGCGGAAACTTGCCAGCCGCCACTAATGCGCTTTAGTCTTCGATCACTCAAGCGCTTTAGCCGCCCTGGCGGAGAAATGAGGAACACCATGCCGGCCAAGCGGTCTCCGGCACGCCGGCCGACGATGAAGGACATCGCGCGCCGCGCCGGTGTCTCCGAGAGCGCGGTCTCCTTCGCACTCAACGGCCGCCCGGGTGTCTCCGAGGTCACCCGCGACCGGGTGCGGCGGGTCGCCGAGCAGTTGGGCTGGCGGCCCAGTACAGCGGCCCGCGCGCTGTCCGGGGAGGGCGCGGCGACGGTCGGCTTCGTGCTGGCGCGGCCCGCGGACACGCTCGGCGTCGACTCGTTCTTCCTGCAGCTCGTCTCCGGCATCCAGGAGGTACTGGCGGAGCGTCATCTGGGCCTGCTGTTCCAGGTGGTGGAGGACGTCGTCGACGAGTGCGCGGTGTACCGCAGGTGGTGGGCCGAACACCGGGTGGACGGCGTACTGGTGGCGGACCCGCGCACCGACGATCCGCGCCCCGGCCTGCTCGACGAACTCGGCCTGCCCGCCGTGGTGATCGGCGGCGCCCCGGACGAGCGGCACCCCGGGCTGTCCACGGTGTGGGCCGACGACGCGGGCGCGATGGCGTCGGTGGTGGACGGGCTGTACGCGCTGGGTCACCGGCGGATCGTGCACATCGCCGGACTGCCCGGCCTCGCCCACACCGAGCGCCGGATCCGCACGTTGCGCGCCGAGGCCGAGCGGCGCGGGCTGACCGGCGTGGAGTCGGTGACCACCGACTACTCCGACGCCGAGGGCGCCGCCGTCACCCGCCGGGTCCTTGCTTCCGGCACTCCTCCGACGGCCCTGATCTACGACAACGACGTGATGGCCGTCGCCGGTGTCGCCGCCGCGGCCGAGCTCGGCCACTCGGTGCCGGCGGACGTGTCCGTGGTGGCCTGGGAGGACTCGGCGCTGTGCCGCATGGTCAAGCCGGGACTGTCCGCGCTGTCCCGGGACAGTGTGGAGTTCGGCCGTACGGCGGCACGGGAACTGACCGCCCTGCTGGACGGCGGCCCGGCCCGTACGGTGCGGGTGCCGGTGCCGCGGCTGGTCGAGCGCGGGAGCACGGGGGCGCCGCGCGCCTCCGGGCGGCCCGGCTGACCGGCCTCGGCGCGGGCGACGCCGTCCTGGGCGCGAGGAGTCGGTCCACGCGCCCCGGGGTGCGCCCTCGCCTCCTTCATCGCCTCCGCCGCGGGGTGGCCCGCAGCGCCGTCGCGGCGTGGCGAAGCTCCCTCCCCTCAAGTTCCGCTCTCGCGGACCTCTCGCGGACGTCCCCCTCCGGCAGACGCCCGCGCGGGCCCCGGTGGCGGCGGAGGCGGACACAAGCCTCCGGGCCTCTCGACGCCGGGCCCGCGCCGGGGCACAGTTCTCCCTACGTACTCGCGAGTACGAACCTGCCCGCCCCCTCCCGAGGAGCGCCCGTGACCAGCTGGGTCGGCCTCAGCGCCGCCGAGATCGCCGCCGCCGTACGCGAGAAGCGGGCCACTCCCCGCGAGGTGGTGGCCGAGCATCTCGCCCGGATCGAGCGGCTGGACGGCCGTGTCGGCGCCTTTCGCACCGTGCGCGCCGAGGCCGCCCTCGCCGAGGCCGAGGAGGTCGGGGCCCGGGCCGATCTGGGCGAACTGCCCCTCGCGGGCGTGCCGGTGGCCGTCAAGGACAACCTCGCGGTGCGCGGCGAGGCGAACCGGATCGGTTCGGCCGCGACCCCGGACACCCCGGCCGCCGAGGACCATGTCACCGTGGCCCGGCTGCGAGCCGCGGGCGCGGTGGTGGTCGGGCTGACGAACGTGCCCGAACTGTGCGTCTTCGGCACCACGGAGGGCGTGCACGGCGTCGCCCGCAACCCGTGGGACATCACCCGCACGGCGGGCGGCTCCTCGGGCGGCAGCGCCGCGGCGGTCGCCGCCGGGATGGTGCCGATCGCCCTCGGCAACGACGGCATGGGCTCCCTGCGCATCCCCGCCGCCAACTGCGGCCTGGTCACCATCAAGCCGGGTCACGGGGTGGTGCCCGCGGGGATCAGCGACGGCGACTGGTTCGGCATGTCGGAGAACGGGCCGCTCGCCACGACCGTCGAGGACGCACGGCTGATGCTCTCCGTCCTGGCGGACACCGAGGCGGCCCGCGGCACGCCGGACACCGCCCACACCATCGCCGTGTCGTTGCGCAGCCCGCTCGCCGGGACCACCGTGAGCAAGCCGTACGCCACCGCCGTGCGGGAGGCGGCGAGGCTGCTTGCCGGGGCCGGTCACCGCCTGCGGCGCGCCGAGCCGCAGTATCCGGTGTCGCTGGGGGTCACCGCCCTGCAGCACTGGACGGCGGGCACGGCCGTGGACGCGGCGGACCTGGACCCGCGCCGGCTGGCCCGGCGGACCCGCGTGCACGCCGCCGTGGGGCGGCGGTTCCTGAACGGGGTGCGCACGGGTGCGCAGCGGGAGAAGCTGCGCAGGCGGCTGGAGCCGTTCTTCGCCGAGCACGAGGTGCTGCTCACTCCGGCCCTGGCCCGCCGCTCCCCGAAGGCCGGGCCCTGGCACGAGCGGGGCTGGCTGCGCAATGTGCTGGCCAACACCAACTACTCGCCGATGACGCCGCCGTGGAACCTGACCGGCTGGCCCGCGATGTCGGTGCCGTTCGGCGAGCTGCCCTCCGGCGCCCCCTGCGCGGTGCAACTGGTGGGCCGTCCCGGCTCGGAGGCGGTGCTGCTGGACCTGGCGGAGCAGATCGAGCGGCTGCGCCCGTGGCGGCGGACGGCCGGCCTGGACCAGGGAGCGGGGAGCGGGTCCTAGAGGGCCTTGTACATGATGTGCAGTCCCACGAGGCCGTGCCGGGGATGGTCGAACGCCTCCGGCACGGTCGCGAGGACACGGAAGCCGAGGGAGGTCCACAGCCGCACGGCCGGGTTGGTCTCCACGACGGCGTTGAAGACCATGCCGCGGTAGCCGTCGGCCACGGCGGCCGCGAGGACGTGTTCGGCCAGGGCGCGGCCGATGCCCCGGCCGGCGTGGTCGGGGTCGACCATGAAGCCGGCGTTGGCGATACGGGCGGCGGGGCCGCCGTAGTTGGGGGTGACGTAGGCGGAACCGGCGATGTCGCCGGTCTCGTCCTCGGCGACGTAGACGTGTTTGGCCGGGTTCATCCACAACGCCCGGGCGTCCTCCTCGGAGGTGTCCGGATCCCAGGCGTAGGTCTCGGCGGCGGCGACGATCCGGTGCCAGAAAGGCCAGATCCGCGGCCAGTCCTCGGCCGCGGCTTCTCTGATCAGCATGGGCGCGAGTCTCGCACGCCCATGCCGTCGGCGATCGCGATGCGCTCCTGCCGGTTCAGTCCACGCTGGGCAGGATGTGCGGCTCGGCGAGGTCGTCCTCGTAGCCCGCCAGGCGGATCGGGGCGGACCGCGCCCACACCTCGAGGCTGCCGAGGTCCCCGGACCGTCGGCCCGCGCGCTCCGTACGTTCCTTGGGGCGCTGCTCGCGATTCGTCTTCTCCGGTGTCACCGCGCACTCCTTATGTGTCGGTCACCCTCAGGGCGCCTCGGCCAGTCTGCGTTCCGGCACTTGACGCCCGCTCGGGTCTGGGTCAAAGGCAGGTCGGACGCGGTGGCGCCGGCAACTCAAGTCCGAGCAGGCCGTTGTGCACCGGCTTGCCCCGGGACGGACCATGGGTGTGGATGGAACCCCTTGGTGCTGTCCGTCCGCTCCAGATTAACCAAATGAGCGGGCCCCCGCTCGATGGGGCTGCAAAGTCCAGGTAACTATCTGGAGTCGGACGTGTTGATTGGGCCACTGATGAGCTGATTTGTCGCATTACCCGCCGTCGGGGATTCACCCGTCCGGGCTACGGCAGCCACGACCCGGGACCATCCCGCACGGTGGCCGCGAAGGCCGTGCAGTTCAGGTCCCGTTGGCTGAGCCGCAAGCTCGCCATGATCTGCTGACCTACCGCAACGGCTGTCTCGCGGGAGGACTGACGCATGGAGCTGCGCAGCGTCGAGGAGCTGATGGACCTGCTGTACACCTGCCGGGGCGACACGGTGCCGCCGGATCGGCACGGCCGCCGGGCCGACCCGTACGACCACGCACTGCGCACCGCCGCACTGCTGCGCCGGCGCCGTCCCGCCGACAAGGAGCTCCAGGTGGCGGGGCTGGTCCACGACATCGGCCGGCTGCTGGGGCCCGGCGCCGGGGACGGCTTCGCGGACCGCGCGGCCGACGCGGTGCACGGCCTGTTCGGCGAGCGGGTCTCCCGCCTCGTCCGGCAGCAGGCGGCCGGCCACGGCGGGCACCCGCACGACGAGGATGCCCAGGCCCTGCGCCAGGCGGACGAGGAGGCCCGCACCGACGGCCCTGACGCCGGGGTCCTGGAGGACTGGCGGACCGTCCTGGAACTAGTCGCGGCACGCAACTCCCGCCTGGGAGCTGTTGACTGACGTTGCGTCAGATTCAGGACGACTGTTCGGCCGACCGCGTACGCGCTCTTCCGTCGCGGGCATGGCCGTCGCACGCTCCGTGTGGGACCGTACGCCGGTGACGTCGTCCCACGGACTGCAGGGCAGGGCCGCCATCGTCACCGGAGCCACCCGCGGCATCGGCCGGGCGGTCGCCGGGGCGCTCGCCGGCGCCGGGGCGCTGGTGTGCGTGAGTGCGCGCGACACCGGCGAGGTGCGGCGCACCGCGCGGGAGCTGGGCGGCGTCGGGCTGGCCGGAAGCGTCGCCGCGCCCGGCCACGCGCGGGCGCTGACCGATCTGGCACTGCGCGAGTTCGGCCGGATCGACGCCGTGGTCAACAACGCGGCGACCAACCAGCCCTACGGCCCGCTCATGGACGCCGACCCGGAGGCATGGAGGGAGGCGTTCGCGGTCAACGTCGAGGCGCCGCTGCGGCTCGTGCAGTGCGCGTGGCGGGCGTGGCTGGCGGAGCACGGCGGCGCGGTGGTCAACGTGTGCACGGAAGGTGCCACGCACGCCGGGCCGAACGTCGGGGCCTACGGCACCAGCAAGGCGGCCCTGCTGCATCTGACCCGGCAGCTGGCCGGCGAACTCGCGCCGCGGGTGCGGGTCAACTCCGTCTCCCCCGGACTGGTCCGCACCGGGATGGCACGGTTCGTGTGGGAGCCGGACGAGGCGCGGGTGGCCGCCGGGCTGCCGCTCGGACGGATCGGGGAGCCCGGGGACGTGGCGCGGGCCGTGCTGTGGCTGTTGTCCGACGCGGCCGAGTGGGTCACCGGGGCCGATCTGCTCGTGGACGGGGGAACCAGCGTCCGGGCCGCGTACCCCGCGGGCGAGTACGCGGTCCACGAACGGCTGCGGTCACGGACGCCCCACTCCTGACGGGGCCCGGGAGCCGGCCGCGCGGCCCTCCGGACGGGGTGTCCGCTCAGGGGAACAGTGCGATCCCCAGCATGATCAGCAGGATGACGCAGACGACGAAAGCCACCGTCCCCCAGGTCCCGCTGTGCCGCAGCGAGAAGGTGCCGGGTTCGCCGCCGCGCGGCCGGTCCTCGGGCAGATCGGGGTGCTCGGGACGGTCGCCGGCGTAGAACTCCTCGTCGCTCTGGTAGAGGTTGCGCGGATCCTCGGAGCTGCGCGGATCGATGAAGCTCGGATCGGTGAAATGTGCACTCGCCATGACAACTCCCGGTGTGCGCGTCCTCACCAGAGCGCGGGACCGCGGCGGTGGACGGGGCCACCGGTCGGAGGGAACCCCTTGCGCCGGGTACCCCTCATACGGAGTACCCCCTCATCCGGGGTGGCCCCCCGCACGGGGTGCCCGCTCACCACTTCCCGGGCGCGTAGTCCTTGAGGAAGACGCCGTAGAGGTCTTCGCCCTGCTCACCGCGCACAATCGGATCGTATACCCGTGCGGCGCCGTCGACGAGGTCCAGCGGAGCGTGGAAGCCGGCCTCGGCGAGGCGGACCTTGTCGGGGTGCGGACGTTCGTCGGTGATCCATCCGGTGTCGACGGCCGTCATCAGGATGCGGTCCTGCTCGAACATCTCCTGGGCACTGGTGCGGGTGAGCATGTTCAGGGCGGCCTTGGCCATGTTGGTGTGGGGGTGGCCGGCGCCCTTGTAGCCGCGGTTGAAGACGCCCTCCATGGCGGAGACGTTGACGATGTACGTGCGGCGGGCCGCGGAGGCCGCCATCGCCGGGCGCAGCCGGCTGATCAGGATGAAGGGGGCCGTGGAGTTGCAGAGCTGGACCTCGAGCAGCTCGACCGGCGTCACCTCGTCCACGGTCTGGATCCAGCTGTTGGTGTGGTGCAGGTCGGGTACGAGCCCACCCGCGTCGATGGCCGTGCCGGCAGCGATCCGCTCCAGGGAGGCCGAACCCGAGACCAGCGCCAGGCCGGTGACGTCCTGGGCGGTGAGCGCGCCGCCGCCCGCCACCGGCAGCGCGGCCACCGCGCCGGAGCCGAAGGTGCCGATCACCTCGGCCGCGGGCAGCTCACCGGCCGGCAGCGGGGCCGACTCGGCGGCGACCAGCTCGCTGTACGCCTGCGGGGAGCGGCGTACGGTCTGGGCGGCGTTGTTGATCAGGATGTCCAGCGGGCCCTCGGCCGCGACCGAGTCGGCGAGGGCGACCACCTGGGCCGGGTCACGCAGGTCGATGCCGACGATCTTCAGCCGGTGGATCCACTCGTCGCTGTCGGGCTGAGCCTTGAACCGGCGGATGGCGTCACTGGGGAACCGGGTGGTGATCGTGGTGTGGGCGCCGTCGCGCAGCAGTCGCAGCGCGATGTACATGCCGATCTTGGCGCGGCCGCCGGTGAGCAGGGCGCGCCTGCCGGTCAGGTCGGCGCGGGCGTCGCGGCGGGCGCGGTTCTCGCCGGCGCATCCCGGGCAGAGCTGGTGGTAGAAGTAGTCGACCTCCACGTAGCGGGTCTTGCAGGTGTAGCAGGAGCGCGGGCGCTGGAGTATGCCGGCGATCTGGCCCTCCGCCGTCGCCGACGAGGGCAGGATGCCCTCCGTCTCGTCGTCGATGCGCTGGGCGGACCCGGTGGCGGTGGCCTCGGTGACCGCTCGGTCGTGGGCCGTCTTGGCCGCCCTGCGCTCCTGGCGGCGGCGCTGCTTGACCATGCGGTAGATGTGCGCGGTGGCCCGGCGCACCGCGACGGCGTCCGGGTGGTCCACGCCGATCCGGTCGAGCTCCTCGAGCACGCTGAGGCACACGGCGAGGCGCTCGGGCTCGATACCGGGCCCGTATGCCGCCTCGTCGCCCGGCCCGTACGCCACCTCGTCCGTGGCCATGGAGCCGTCGTCTGTCACCGTCATCGCGCTGCCGTTCCCTGGTCACCCGCGCAGCGCGCCGACTCGCGCCCGCTTTCGAACGCGGAATTTTACGTCAGCGCCGGGGCCCGGAGCCAAACGCGCCGTGACCGGGGCCCGCAGGCAGCCCCGGGCCGTCCACAGACGCCCCCGCCCGGCCCCCGATCACCGGCCGGTACCCGCGCCCGGCCTCCGATCAGCCGCCGTTGCCCGCGCCCGCCCTCCCCCTCCCGGATCAACCACCGGAGCCACCGGACCACCGGGCCGCCCGGACCCGGACCATCCGCCGGTACCGGCCGCCACCGGATCAACCGGCGGGGCCGACAGGGCCACGGGAACCACTGGGCCCGCCGGAACCGCCCGGACCGCCGGACCCACCGGACCGCCAGCCCCCGGCCACCCGGGCCCCGGGGCCGCCCCCGGACCCGCCGCACCGCCGGACCGCCGGACCCCCGGCCATCCGCCGGCGCCGATCCCCACCGGATCAACCGGCGGGGCCGACAGAGCCACGGGAACCACTGGGCCCGCCGGAACCGCCCGGACCACCGGACCCGCCGCACCGCCGCACCGCCGGACCGCCGGACCGCCGGACCGCCGGAGCCCGCCGGACCCCGGAGCCGGGACCCCTGGACCCCCGGGACCGCGAGACCCCGGCCACCGAACCCCGCGATCCCGAGACCCGAGACCCGAGACCCTGGCCCCCAATCCCGAGCCCCCGGCCACCGAATCCCGAGACCCTGGCCCCCGAACGCCGAGTCCCCGGCACCCGAACCCCGGGACCCGGGAGGGCGCGGGCGCCGGAGCCGCGGGGGCGGCCGGAGCCGGTGCGGCGGCCGGTGCGCCTCCAGATCCGCCGGACCCTCCGGAGCGGCCGTGATCAGGGGCCGCAGACGGTGATGAGCGTCTCCACCTCCTCGGACACGGCGCGGGCGAGCCGGTTCAGGTCCGGCACTGCCTTCGCGTCGGCGACGAGGCCGTAGTGGACCTGGCCGCGGTAGGTCGAGATCGCGATCGCCAGCGACTGACCGCGGGCCAGCGGAGCGAAGGGGTAGACGGCGGTGAGCGGGTGGCCTGCGAGCTTCAGGCCGATGCCGGGCAGCGGCACGCTGGTGACAAGGATGTCGAACCACAGCCGGGCGGCCTGGCCGACGATCGGCCCGCCGAGCCGGTGACCGAGGGCCGGCACATGGTCGGCGAGCAGCGCGACGGCGCCCGCGCCCCGGTTGGGGCCGGCGTCCTTGTTGCGGTCCATGGCGGTGCGGACGGCGCCGAGGCGGCGCAGTGGGTCCGGGTCGCCGACGGGCAGCTCTATCAGGTAGCCGGAGAGCCGGTTGCCCTGTGGGTGGGCGGTGCGCGGGCGGCGCCTGGAGACGGGGATCAGGGCGCGGGGCGCCACGCCGTCGCTGCGGTCGCCGCGCTCGTCGAGCCAGCGGCGCAGGGCGCCCGCGACGACAGCGATCAGCACGTCGTTGACGGTGCCGCCCACGGCCTTGCGCACCAGGTGCACGTCGTCGATGTCGACGACCACGCCGGCGGTGCGGCGGGTGCCGGTGGGCTCCGCGGTGAGCGCGGGCACCGGCCGGGTGGCGAGGGTGGAGCGGGCGACGGAGGCGCCGATGTCCAGGGCCCGCCCGACGTCGGACAACGCGCCGCGCACCAGCCCGGGCAGCCTGCGCACGTCGGGCAGCAGTCCCCGCGCGGGCTCGGCGGGGCGGGGCCGGGGCTCGGGCATGTCCATCGGGTCCAGGATCGCCGCGGCGAGGGTCAGGGCGCGCAGTCCGTCGGCGAGGGCGTGATGGAACTTGAACAGCACCGCGAAGGAGACGCCGTCCTCGCCCGGCAGTACATGGGCCTCCCAGGGCGGCCGGTTGCGCTCCAGCGGGCGCTGCATGAGCCGGCCGGCCGCGCGGTGGAAGTCCGTGGCCGGGGCGTGCAGCCGGACGTGGTTGAGCGGGTCGAAACAGGGGTCGGGCTCCCGGGTGGCGCCGCCGAACCCGAGCGGCTGGCGCAGGGCGTGGGCGAGGGGCCGGCGCAGGTCGAGCGGCCGCCACACGTCACGGATGCGCATGCGCAGTCCGGGCACGGCGGCGGCGCGGGCGGCGAGCAGGTCGGCCGCGTGTGCGCCGGCGGTGGGCGAGTGGGCCGAGAAGACCCCGAGCGCCCCGAGGTGCATCGGATGGTCGGCCGACTCGATGTTCCAGAACGCCAGGTCGAGAGGAGCGAGCAGGTCAGCAGTCAATGGCTTGCCTCGCGTCGACGGTGGATGAGTTTGCAGTCAAGCGCCCTCGACCGATTACGGTCAAGTACGATCAAGCTACGCTCAGTTAACAACAGATTAAGTCCCGTCCTGGTGAAAGCAGTGAGACACCAGGGGCGGTTGGGGCCGGGGCGTTCACGGTCGCCCCGGCCGGTGGGAGGGGTCACCTCAGCACGGGCGGCGCCGCCTTGGCCGAGGTCGCCCACGAGGACGGCCTCGGGCCCACCACGTAGTGCAGGGTGCGCAGGGAGCGCAGGGCACCGGTGGTCAGATACGTCCGGTCGTACGGCGCTCCGTCGGCCCGGACCGCCTGGGTGTAGCGGTCGTTGCGGGAAGTGCCCGGCGCGGTGATGGTCAAGGCGCCGTGCGGGTAGTAGCGGCGGTCCAGCCGCAGGTCGACGCGGTCGAAGACCGGGGTGGACAGACCCCACGTGGGATAGCCGGGCTGCACCGGGAACAGGCCGATGGACGACAGCACGTTCCAGGCGGACATGGTGCCCAGGTCGTCGTTGCCGGTCAGCCCGGTGGGCGCGTCGGTGAACAGGGTCAGCGCCGCGTGCACCACGTCGGTCGTCTTCCACGGCTGCCCCGTGGACAGGTAGGTGTACGGGGCGGCCAGGTCGGGCTCGTTCTGCGGGTTGTACTTGTCGGTGTCGTAGTACGAGTACGGCCCGTCGACCCACACCTCGCGGGCGGTGCGCTCCGGGTCCTTCAGCAGTTCCGGGTAGGCGAAGAACTCGTCGAGCCGCTCGTTGGTGAGCCGTCTGCCGCCGATCAGGCGCACCAGGCCGGGCACGTCCTGCGGCACGAGCCACTGGTACTGCCAGGACGTGCCCTCGTGGAAGCCCACGCTCTGGGCCGGACTCCACGGCCCGGTGAAGGCACCGGAGGTGTCACGGGCGCGGAAGAAACGGGTCGTGGGGTCGAGGATGCTGCGGTAGTTGCGGGACCGGGCGGCGTACCGCGCGGCGTCCCCGCGGTGGCCCAGCGCCCGGGCCATCTGGGCGAGCATCGCGTCCGACAGGGCGTATTCCAGGGTCGCCGAGGCGCCGTAGGCGTAGTCGGAGTGGCCGGGCTGCGGGGGCTCGTGGCCCTTGACGTACGGGGCGAAGCCACGGGCGAGGTAGTCCGGGTTGGCGTCGCGGCCCACCGCGGGCGAGCCGGCCGGCGGCACCCCGTCGGCGTTGCGCCTGAGCGCCCGGTAGGCCCGCTCCTCGTACCCGCCGAGCAGGCCCTGCTGGTAGGCGTTGGTCAGGAACGGGGTGACGGGGTCGCCGGTCATCACGTTCGTCTCGACGGTGCCGTAGCCCCACTTGGGCAGCCAGCCGCTCTCCTCGGCGACGTGGATCACGGAGATCGCCATGTCGCGGGACTCGCGGGGCGCGAGCAGGGCGAGGAACTGGGCCTGGGTCCGGTAGGTGTCCCACAGCGACCAGTTCTGGTAGTAGGTGAAGTCCCCGGCCCTGTGGACGCGCTGGTCGTAACCGGTGTAGCGGCCGTCGGCGTCGCTGCCGACGTTGGGCGCCAGGAACGCCCGGTACAGCGCCGAGTAGAAGGTGCGGAGCCGGGTGGTGTCGCCGCCGCGGGCACGGATGACGGCCAGCCGGTCCTCCCAGGCCCGCCGGGCCGCGTCGCGCACGGTGTCGAAGGAACGGCCGCCCTCGGCGCGCAGATTGCCCGCCGCGCCGTCCGCGTCGACGTACGACAGCGCGGTGGTCGCCTCCACCGTGCGGTTCTCTCTTGTGTCGAAGCGGAGGTAGGCGCCGCCGCGCCCGGTCCTCGCCCCCGGGGTCACCGCGCCGCCGTCCCAGGTGCCGTACGCGGTGAACGGCCGGTCGAAGCGGGTGATCGTGTAGACGGTGTACGGCACCGTGTCCTTGCAGAAGCCGCGGCCGGTGATCACGGTGCGCACGGTGCGGTCGTCCAGGATCTCCACCTTCGTGGAGACCATCCTGTGCAGCGCCTGGCCCGCGTTCAGCAGGACGTTGGCCTTGCCGGTGGCGGGGAAGGTGTAGCGCTGCACACCGGTGCGGACACCGGCCGTGAGCTCGGCCCGGATGCCGGAGTCCAGGCCGACCCGGTAGTAGCCGGGGCTCGCCTGCTCGGTTTCGTGGCTGAAGCCGGCCGCGTACTTCGCGTAGTCCGTCCGCGTGACGTCACCGGTGGTCGGCAACGCCGGCAGGTCGCCGCCCAGGCGGCAGCCGACGCCGGAGAGGTGGATCAGCGAGAAGCCGCGGATCTTCTTCTGGGCGTAGTCGTAGCCGGTGTTGTGGCCGGTGTCCGGCGAGAGCTGCACCATGCCGAAGGGCACGGCGGCCCCGGGAAAGGTGTTGCCCTCGTTCGCGGTGCCGATGAACGGGTTGACCAGGTCGGTGAGCCGGGCGTCACGCGGTTCGGCGGCCCGTGCGGCGTCGGGGGCGGCGGACAGCGCGGACACTGCCACCGCGCCCGCCATGCACAGGCGCAGGCGCCGGGTCCATCTCATGCAGGAAGACCTCCGGGAGGAGACATCGTTGCCTGCATGATCAGGTCTGAGGGTCCGTCAGCCGGGCATCCGGCGGGTGTCGCATCCGACGCGTCGCGGATCGGTGAAGATCGGAGTGGACCTGTCGCCCCCGGGGCGCGCACCATGGTGACGTCACCTCCGCGTCGTGCGAGACCGCGGCGACGGTTCCCTCCCTGCGGAAGGGAAGTGAGAAGGATGCCGAAGGTTTCCCGCGACACGGCGACCCAGGGCGGCGACTACGGCCCCGTCGTCGACCAGTCCGAGGACCTCGAGCCCTACACGGTGGACTTCCTGATGTTCCGCGAGGACGTCGACCTCACGCCCGTGCTGAGGGAACTGCCCGACGGCCGGTGCCAGTGCCCGCACTGGGGCTACGTCTTCAAGGGCGAGGTCGTCTTCCGCTACCCCGACCGCGACGAGGAGTACCACGCCGGGGAGGCGTTCTACGCCCCGCCCGGGCACGTCACCGTGCACACCGAGCCGGGCAGCGAGTACCTCCAGTTCAGTCCGGCCGACGACATGCGCAGGACCAGCGCGGTGGTCCTGAACAAGTTCCCGCCCGTGTGCGGCTGAGCGGTCCGCTCCCCCCGCGGCACCGGCCTCGGTGCGAAGACCGGCCCGCTACGGCACTCGCTGGCCCTTGCCCAGCGCGATCACGCCGCCCTTGGAGACGGTGTACAGCTCCGCGTCCCGCTCCGGATTGACGCCGATCGTCGCACCGGGCGGCACCTCCACGTTCTTGTCCAGGACGGCTCCGCGCACGATCGCGCCCCGGCCGATGTGCACGTTGTCGTGCAGCACCGAGCCCTGCACCACCGCACCGGGGTCGACCCGGACGCCCGGGGAGAGCACCGAGCGGGTGACCTGGCCGCGGATCAGGCAACCGGCGCTGATGATCGACTCGCTGGCGATGCCGCCGGCGTTGAACCGGGCCGGCGAGAGCTGGCCCGAGTGGGTGTAGATCGGCCAGTCGCGGTTGTAGAGGTTGAAGGCGGGACGTTCGGCGATCAGGTCCATGTGGGCGTCGTAGTACGCGTCGAGCGTGCCGACGTCCCGCCAGTAGCCCTGGTCGCGGCTGGTCTCTCCGGGCACGTGGTTGGCGCTGAAGTCGTACAGCTGCGCCTCGCCGCGGTCGGTGAGCTGGGGCAGGATCGAGCCGCCCATGTCGTGCACCGACCGCTCGTCCTCCGCGTCCCGGTGCAGCGCCTCGATCAGCGCCTTGGTGGTGAAGATGTAGTTGCCCATGGAGGCGAAGACGCACTCCGGGTCGTCGGGCAGACCCGGCGGGTCGGCGGGCTTCTCCAGGAAGCGCTCCACGGTCTGCCCGTCGGAGCCCGGGGTGATCACGCCGAAGGAGGAGGACTCGGCGCGCGGCACCCGGATGCCGGCGACGGTCACGCCCGCGCCGCCCTCGATGTGCTGCTGGAGCATCTGCCGGGGGTCCATGCGGTAGACGTGGTCGGCGCCGAAGACCGCCACGTAGTCGGGCTGTTCGTCGTGGATGAGATTGAGCGACTGCAGGATCGCGTCGGCGCTGCCCAGGTACCAGCGGGGTCCGAGGCGCTGCTGCGCGGGGACCGGGGTGACGTAGTTGCCCAGCAGGCTGGACATGCGCCAGGTGGTGGTGATGTGCCGGTCCAGCGAGTGCGACTTGTACTGCGTGAGCACGCAGATGCGCAGGATGTCGCCGTTGACGAGGTTGGAGAGCACGAAGTCGACGAGCCGGTAGGTGCCGCCGAAGATGACCGCGGGTTTGGCGCGGTCCGTGGTCAGGGGCATCAGGCGTTTGCCCTCTCCGCCCGCAAGGACGATTCCGAGGACCGAAGGTCCACCACGACGCATGGCCGCTCCCCTCACCCGGTTGTGCACCACTACTGCCCCTGAGCAGGGAGGACTAAGCCTGTTTGAGGATCTCCTCGTACAGTCGCACGGTGCGCCGGGCGACCGCGTCCCAGCCGAACTCCCCGACCGCGCGCCGCCGTCCCGCCTCGCCCATGCGGCGTGCCGCCTCCCGGTCGCCGAGCACCTGGTCGAGGGCGCGGGCGAGCCCTGCCTCGAAGTCGTCGTCGACGTCGACGAGTACCCCGGTCCGGCCGTCCTCGACCACCTCGGGGATGCCGCCGACCCGGGAGGCCACGACAGGGGTGCCGCAGGCCATGGCCTCCAGGTTGACGATGCCGAGCGGCTCGTACACCGATGGGCAGACGAAGACGGCGGCGTGCGTGAGCAGCTGGATCACGTCCGGGCGCGGCAGCATCTGCGGAATCCAGTGCACGCCCTCACGGACCCGGCTCAGCTCCTGGTACAGATCGCGGAACTCGCGGTCGATCTCGGGCGTGTCCGGCGCGCCCGCGCACAGCACGACCTGGGCCGCCCGGTCGATGTCCCGCACCGCGCGCAGCAGGTGCGGCACGCCCTTCTGGCGGGTGATGCGGCCGACGAACAGCACGTACGGGCGGTCCGGGTCCAGGCCGATCCGGTCGAGGGCCCCGGTACCGTGGGCGGGCCGGTACAGGGCGGTGTCGATGCCGTTGTGGACGACGTGCACCCGGGCCGGGTCCAGGGCCGGGTAGCAGCCGAGGATGTCCTCGCGCATGGCGCCGGAGACGGCGACCACCGCGTCGGCGGCCTCGATCGCGGTGCGCTCGGCCCAGCTGGACAGCGCGTAGCCGCCGCCGAGCTGTTCGGCCTTCCAGGGGCGCAGGGGCTCCAGGGAGTGGGCGGTCATCACGTGCGGCACGCCGTACAGCAGCTTGCCGAGGTGTCCGGCGAGGTTGGCGTACCAGGTGTGGGAGTGGACCAGCTCGCAGCCCTCCAGGCCCGCGGTCATGGCGAGGTCCACGGAGAGGGTGCGCAGGGCGTCGTTGGCGCCGTCCAGCGTGGACCAGGGACGGTGACGTACGACGCCGTCGGTGCGGCCCTCGCCCCAGCAGTGCACCTCCAGGTCCACCAGTGGTCTCAGCTCCCGCGCGAGGAACTCGACATGGACGCCCGCACCGCCGTACACGTCCGGCGGGTACTCCCGGGTCAGCAGTCCCACTCGCACCCGCAACTCCCTGGTCTCAGCGGCCGGTCGCTTTCATGGTCACCCAGATGCGGCGCGGGGGGAAGAGCGCGGCGCTCGTGTGAAGCAACAGTCGCCGCAGACACCGCCGCCGGGGACGCGGTAGTAGAGGCAGCAGCTGCGCCGCCGGAAGGCGGTGCCGGCGCCGGTGACGGCGCCGGTGCTGGTGAGGGCGCCGGTGCCGGTGAGGGCGCCGGCGAGGAGGGGGTGCGCGAGGAGCCGTGCGGCGAGCTCCCGGGCCCGGCCGCCGGCCTCTGGGCGGCCCTCTGCCCGCGCCCACCGCTCGAGCTGACGCGCCGCGCCCGCAAGGGCTGAGGCCGCATTGCCCCGCAGCAGGCCCGGGGCGAGGCGGTACCGGGCGCGCAGGGCGGCCGCCAGGGGCTCGAGGTGGGCGTGCAGGACGAGATCCGCGACCGTGGCCTCGTCCCCGGGCAGCGGGCGGACCCCGGAGAGCCACAGGTCGTCGGGGGCGCTCGCGGTGGGGTCCCAGTGGAGCAGACGGGGATCGAGGTCGGGAACCCGGCCGTAGAGGGCGGCGCAGCCGAGCGCGGCCGACCACAGCCGGGCCGCGAGCCCCTGGTGCGCCACCGAGGCGGCGACCCGTGGCTCGGCGGCGCGGATGCCGTCGGCGACCCTGCGGACGCGCTGGGTCAGGGGGTGGGCGTGGGGGCCGGACGGTGGGTGGGGGGACTGGCCGGACGGTGGGTGGGGGGACTGGCCGGACGGTGGGTGGGGCGAGGGGCCGGACGGCGGCTGAGGCAACGGATCGGACGACGGATCGGACGGCGGACGGGACGGCGAGTCGGCGTACGCCTGGGAGAGGCTGGGCAGTGGGCCGTTCGGCGGGGCGCCGGTGCGCAGGCGGAAGAAGGCGCCGAGGGGGCACAGCGCGGCGAGTTCGGGGTCCAGGTCCACGAGCAGCAGTAGTACCAAGTCCCCTAAGGGGTTCCATCAGGGGGTGTCCCCCCTGTGTCGCCCACCCAGGGGAGGACAGCGGGCCCGGCGTACTCCATCGGCAGTAGGACCCATTGCCTGCTCAGGAACGACGACGGGAAGGGATCGGCACGGCAGGGTGTTGAACCATGGAAGCCGACCGTTCCTCGCATCGGGGTCACCACCGCCCCCGCCTCACGCAGAGGAGCCGCTGATGAGCGCCCTCGCGTTGTCCGTTCTCCTGTCGTTCATGTCCGCCGTCGCCTACGCCGGTGGAGCGATCGTGCAGGAGCGGGTCGCGGTGTCCTCCCCGGACGAGCAGTACGCACCGCTGCGCCGGCCCGCCTGGTGGGCGGCGGTGGCGATGAACGGCCTCGGCGGGCTGCTGCACGTGGTGGCCCTGGCCTACGGTCCGCTCAGCCTGGTCCAGCCGCTGGGCGCGCTCACCATCGTCTTCGCGCTGCCCATGGCCGCGCTCTTCGTCGGCCGCCGGGCGGGCGCTACCGCCTGGCGTGGCGCGATCATGGCCACCGTGGGACTCGCGGGCCTGCTCTCCCTGGTCGGAGCCTCCAGCGGCCACTCGCTGACCACCGTCCAGCGGATGGGCCTGGCCCTGGTCACCGGCGGTGTGGTCGTGGCCCTGATGGCCGCCGGGCGGGCGGCGCACCGGCATCCGGCCGTGCGCAGCGTGCTTCTCGCCACCGCCTCCGGCATCGCCTTCGGCATGTCCTCGGTGTTCACCAAGACGGTCGCGGTCGACTGGAGCGACGGGGTCTCGGCGGCGGACCTGCCGTCCCTGACGGTGATAGGCGTCCTGGCCACGGCGGGCATCGTGCTGTCGCAGGCGTCTTACCGCGGCGGCGGACTCGCGGCGCCACTGGCCACCCTGACGGTGGTGAACCCGGTGGTGGCGGCCGCGGTCGGCATCACGATGTTCGGCGAAACCTTCCGCCACGGCATCACGGGCACCGTCCTCGCCCTCGCCTGCGGCGTGGTGGCCGCGGGCGGGCTGGTCCTGCTGACGACCGAGCGCATCGAGCGCACGGCTCCGGCGGTGCCGGCCGGGCCGGCTCCCGCGGAGCAGGCGGCAAGAGCTCCGGGCGCGCCGACAGCTCCGGGCACGCCGGCCAGGGGCGAACTGCCGGCCAGGGGCCAAGTGCCGGCCAGGGGCGAAGTGCCGGGCGGGGGCGAAGTGCCGGGCGGGGGCCACGAGCGCGCCCGGGCCGCGCCCGGTGACGTACCCCAGGGCGCGCCGGATGCGGTGGCGGCGGGGGCCGTGGCGGCGGGAGGCGGGCCGGCCAAGGCCGGATCGGCCGAGGTCCGCGTCCCGGCGCCGCACACGCCGGGGACGGCGCCGTCCGAGGAAGGCGAACCGCCGATCCTCGTCGGCCCGTTCTGCGGCGGCGCCTACTACGGCGGTTCCTACATCCCGACCGTCCCGATGCCCGTCCTCGGCCGGCACCGCGCCCGCGTCAGATCGTGACGCCGCCGGCCCGGAGATAGCCGACCGGGTCGATGTCCGTACCGAATCCGGGCCCTGTCCGCACCTCGAAGTGCAGATGCGGGCCCGTCACCTTGCCCGTGGCCCCCGAGCGGCCGATGCGCCGGCCGGCCGCGACCGTCTGCCCGGGCCGTACGGAGATCGCCGAGAGATGCCCGTACTGGGTGTAGTGGCCGTCGGCGTGCCGGATCACCACCTGGTAGCCGTAGGCGCCGCCCCAGCCGGCGGCGACCACCTCACCGGCCGCGGCCGCGTGCACCGACGTGCCGGTGGGCACCTCGAAGTCGACCCCCGTGTGGTAGCCCTTCGACCAGTGGGCGCCGTTCACGTGGTAGCCCGTGCCCACCGGTCCCTTCACCGGGGCGACGACGGCGTGCGCGGCGGTGTGCGACCGGGCGGGCCGGTGCGGCTCCGTCCTGGCGGCGGGCTTCGCCTGCCCGGCCGGACGCGTGGGCGTCGAGCCCTCCTTGGGCGGCGGGGACGTCGTGCGGGACGTCGGGCGCAGGGTGAGCCGCTGGCCGGGCAGGATCAGATCCGGGTCGTCGCCGACGGTCGTACGGTTGGCGGCGTACAACTGCCGCCAGCCGCCCCGGACATGCCGCTCCCCGGCGATCCGGGAGAGGCTGTCGCCGCGGACCACGGTGTACATCTCGGCGGTGCCGGCCCGCGACTGCGGTGTGGACTGCGGTTGTCCGGCACCGACGGCGCGGCCGGAACTCTTCGGGCTCCCGGTGGTTTTGGCGCTCTTCGCGCTCTTCCCGCTGGTCGCGCTGGTCGCGGTCCTGGCCGCCGTGCCGTCCGGGTGGGCCCCTTCAGCGTTGCCGCCCCGGGTCAGACCGGCCCGCACCGAGCACACCGGCCAGGCGCCGGGCCCCTGCCCGTCGAGCACCTTCTCCGCGACGGCGATCTGCTGGTCCCTGGTGGCCAGGTCCGCGCGCGGCGCGTACCGGGTCCCGCCGTACGCCTCCCAGGTGGACTGGGTGAACTGCAGCCCGCCGTAATAGCCGTTGCCGCTGTTGATGTTCCAGTCGTCGCTGGACTCACAGGCGGCCACCTTGTTCCAGGTGGACACGTCGGCCGCGTGGGCGGCGCCGGCACCGGCGCCGATCAGCGGGATCGCCATTCCGGCGCCGCCCACCGTGACGGTGAGTGAGGCGCGGTTGATCCTGTTCGGCTGATACCGGCGGTGCCGACCGCGTACGGCCATGTCTGCAGCCCCCTCGACATGCGTCAGGAGGGGCAAAAGTAAACGCCGCGAACAGGCCATGACAAGACGGCTATCGGCCGCGTCGTCACCCCAAGTGGCCGGTAAAGGACTCCCATTGGCCGGATCGGCGGCTTCCGCACTGAGGCACCGGGCGCCTGCCGTGCGTAATGAAGCGTGTCGGGTCCGGACGTGCGGTCGCCGTACCGGCACGTCAGGATGGTCGAGGGGCCATCAGGAGCAATACTGGCGGCTCGGTCGCACGGCACCAGCGGCACCGCCGACGGCACGTCCGGCGGCGGGACGCACACGTTCCGTCCGACGATCCACCTGATGTTCCACCGGATTCTTGAGGAGCAGGCGGTATGAGCACTACAGCCCAGATCGGCGTCACGGGACTCGCGGTCATGGGCCGCAACCTCGCCCGCAACTTCGCGCGCAACGGCTACACGGTCGCGCTGCACAACCGGACGGCGTCCCGCACGCACGCGCTGGTGGAGGATTTCGGGCACGAGGGCGACTTCATCGCGGCCGAGACCGCAAAGGAGTTCGTGGCGGCGCTGGAGCGGCCGCGTCGCCTGGTCATCATGGTGAAGGCGGGCGAGCCGACCGACGCGGTGATCCAGGAGTTCGCCCCGCTGCTCGAGCCCGGCGACATGATCATCGACGGCGGCAACGCGCATTTCGCGGACACCCGCCGCCGTGAGAAGGCGCTGCGCGAACAGGGCATCCACTTCGTCGGCATGGGCGTCTCCGGTGGCGAGGAGGGCGCGCTGCACGGCCCGAGCATCATGCCGGGCGGCCCCAGGGAGTCCTACGACTCGCTGGGCCCGATGCTGGAGAAGATCTCCGCGAAGGCGGCGGACGGTGCGCCCTGCGTCACCCATGTCGGCCCGGACGGCGCCGGTCACTTCGTGAAGATGGTGCACAACGGCATCGAGTACGCCGACATGCAGCTGATCGGCGAGGCGTACCAGCTGCTGCGCGACGTGGCCGGCTACTCCCCCGCGCAGATCGCGGCGATCTTCCGCACCTGGAACACCGGCCGCCTCGACTCCTACCTGATCGAGATCACGGCCGAGGTGCTGTCGCACGTGGACGCGGCCACGGGCAGGCCGTTCGTGGACGTGGTGGTGGACCAGGCCGAGCAGAAGGGCACCGGCCGCTGGACGGTGCAGATCGCGCTCGACCTCGGCGTGCCGGTCTCCGGCATCGCGGAGGCGGTCTTCGCTCGGTCCTTGTCGGGCCACGCGACCCTGCGCGAGGCCTCGCGCGGGCTGGCCGGTCCCAAGGCGTCCCCGCTGTCCGAGGCCGAGGCGGCCGCCTTCGCCGACCGGGTGGAGCAGGCACTGTACGCCTCCAAGATCGTGTCGTACACCCAGGGCTTCCACGAGATCGCGGCCGGCAGCGAGGAGTACGGCTGGGACATCGACCTGGGCGCGGTCTCCTCCATCTGGCGCGGCGGCTGCATCATCCGCGCCGCCTTCCTGGACCGCATCCGCGCCGCGTACGACGCCCGGCCGGACCTGCCCAGTCTGCTGTCCGACGACACCTTCGCCCAGGAGATCGCGGCGGCCCAGGACGACTGGCGCGAGGTGCTGGTCGCCGCGACCCGCCAGGGCGTTCCGACCCCCGGTTTCGCCGCGGCCCTCGCCTACTACGACGCCCTGCGCGCCGAGCGCCTGCCGGCCGCCCTCACACAGGGCCAGCGCGACTTCTTCGGCGCGCACACCTACCGCCGCGTCGACCGCGAGGGCGCCTTCCACACGCTGTGGGGCGGGGACCGGTCGGAGGTGACCGCGTAGGACGCGGGCAGGCCCGGCGGGGGTACGTGGGCGGTGCGTCGCGGGTGCGTGGACGGTACGCACGCCGCGCCGCCCGCGTGGGTTCTGCGTACGTGGACGTACATGGGCATACGGGGATGTACGTGAACTTACGTGGACGTACATGGACGTACGTCGGCGGGGACGGGCGGTAGCAGGAGACGGCGGGCGGCCGGAGGGTCGCCCACCGTCTCCTTTTCGCGCGGCGGGGCCGGGCGGAGCGGGCTGCGGCCGCCTTCGCTGCCCGGTCCCGCTCTCAGGTGAGCGGCGGGCCGGGCTCGGGGTTCGGCACCGGTTCCGGGCCCGGGGGTACGGGCGACGGAGACGGCTCGGGCAGCGGACCGGGAGTCGGGCCCGGGGGTGGCGGCGGGGTCGGTACGGGGCCCGGCGGCGGGCCCGGAACCGGGGGCGGCGTCGGTGTGGGACCGGGGGGCGGCTCGGGGGCCGGGGGCGGCGTCGGCACCGGGCCCGGCGGCGGGCCCGGAGCCGGGGGTTCGGGCGCCGGGGGTGGCTGCGGGCCGGGCACCGGGGCCGGATACGGCTCCGGATGCTGGGGGTCCGGGCCCGGCGTGGGCCCGGGCGGGACGGGGTCGGGGTACGGGTTCGTCATGGCGTCCTCCGGCCAGTCGGTCGACGTCGGCTCTGGACTACTCCCCCGCCTACCCGAGGCCCGCCCGGCCAGTCACCCGACGGCGCCACGGTGAGGACCCGGGTGGGTCAGACGGCAGCCGCGCACGACAGCGCCCGAGCGGCCACCACCCGGGTGTGTGCGTGGGTGGGTGCAGGTGTGCGCGCGGCGGTCAGACACAACCTTCGCGTGCCGCCCGCGCCGCTGCCGCGAAGCCTGGGCCGGGGCTGGAGAGGACGGGGACGGGTGTCGTCGTCAGGTGCCGGCCCGGGGCCATGGATGCCTGGGCGAGGACGATCGCGTCGGCGTGCGCGACCATGTCGGCCGCGGCCGCCACCGCGCGTACGTAGCCCGCGGTGTCACCGGCCTCGAAGTGCCGCCAGGCACCGTCGACGAGCAGGGTGCGCACGGCGACGGAACGCCCTGCCCGCCCTGCCTCCTCCTCCAGGAGCGCCACGGTAGGGGCGAAGGTGCTCTCCAGCGCGGCGAGAACGACGACCCGCGGGCCTGCCGCCACGGCCTGGGCCGCCATCGGGCGGTCCACCCGCAGTACCGGGACGCCGGCCCGCGCCCCCGCCGCCTCGGCGACGCCGCCGAGGGTCGAGCAGGTGCACAGCACCGCGCGGGCGCCCTCGGCGAGGGCCTCCTCCAGCACCGCCCGTACGTCGTCCGTCACCGCCTGCGGACCCTCCCGGCGGGCGCGCAGGAGCAACCGCTCGTCGACGAAGTGCCGGAGCGCCAGGCCGGGATGGGCCTCGTCGCGCAGGGCGTCGAAGACCGGGACGTGCGCGGGCGAGGTGTGCAGGAGAGCGAGCATCGTCAGAATCGGCTTTTCGGCTCAGAACCGCCCCGGATGGGCCGCCTGCCACTCCCGGGCGGCCGCCGACAGCGCGGGATCCGCGGCCGGGGCCTCGTCGCGGTGGCGTTCGGCCCATTTGGCGACGTACGGGCAGAGCGGGGCCACGGCGACACCCTCGCGGTCCGCGATGGCGTACAGCTCGCGCGCCAGCGAGCCCGCGATGCCCTTGCCCTCGTGGGCCGGTTCCACGACCGTGTGGACGGGGACCAGGGCATGCCCGGGCGACTCGAGGACGAAGTACTCGATGCGTCCCACCACTTCGCCGTCGCCGACCGCCACCAGGCGGCCCGCCGTCCGGTCGTCGCGGATCTCGATCTCGCTCATCGGCACGCTCCTGGTCCATGTGTCCGGCGTCGGGCACCCGGTGCCGGGTGCCCGGCGTCCGTCGGTCGCGGATCGCGGTCAGGCCGGTACGACGGCCTGCGGGCTGCGCTGCTGGTCCGAGCCCGGCACCGGAGCGGACGGGTCGGCGCCCAGCTCGACGATCCGGTTGTCGCCGTCCACGTGCACGACCCGCGGCTTCAGTGCCCGCGCCTCGGCGTCGGTGACCTGAGCGTAGCTGATGATGATCACCAGGTCTCCGGGGTGGACCAGGTGCGCGGCGGCTCCGTTGATGCCGACGACGCCGGAGCCGCGCTCGCCCTCGATGACGTACGTCTCCAGCCGCGACCCGTTGGCGATGTCGACGATGTGGACGAGCTCCCCGGGCAGCAGGTCGGCGGCGTCGAGCAGGTCCGCGTCGATGGTCACCGATCCCACGTAGTGCAGGTCGGCCTGGGTGACGGTGGCGCGGTGGATCTTGGACTTGATCAGAGTGCGCAGCACTTTAGACTCCTAGAAGACGGCTCCCCGCCAGCTTTCTGCAGGTCAGGGGCGTCCTTCACTGTACATCGGCATGCCTTCGACTCGAAGACTTTCCAGAAATTCCATTGCCGCCCAGTCCGGGTGAGGTGTGAGTCATGTGCTGGTCGGCTGCCAAGGGGCGATGCCCCGGAGCGGTGTCCGGGGCACCGCCCACCGCGTGGGTCAGTGGGTCGTCGCAACCTCGGCGTAGTCCAGACGCGGGGAGCGCGGGAAGTGACCGTCAGCAGTGGGCCTGCCGATGTTGACGACCATCAGCGGGATGTGGTCCTCGTCGAGGAACTCCCTCTGGATGGCGGCGTGGTCGATGCCGTTCATCGGTCCAGCGGCCAGGCCCAGGGCGCGGACACCGATGATGAAGTAGGCGGCCTGCATAGCGGCGTTCAGCACGGCAGACTGCTCACGGACCGAGCGCTGGGAGAAGAACACGTCCCTGGCCGCCGGGAATGCGGGGAACAGACGCGGCAGCTCCTCGTGGAACTCGGCGTCGGCGGAGAGGATCACGGCCAGTGGGGCTGCGGCGGTCTTCGCCTGGTTGCCCTCGGCCAGGTGCTGCACCAGGCGCTGACGCGCCTCGGGCGAGCGGACGACCGTCAGACGCAGCGGGGACTGGTTGAAGGCAGTCGGCGCGATCTTGATCAGGTCATAGACGGCCTGCACCTGCTCGTCCGACACCGGTTCATCGGTGAAGGCGTGCGCGGTGTGGGCCTCCTGGAACAGCAGGTCCAAAGCGGTGGAGTCAAGAGCGAAGGGCATGACTGTCCTTGTCACATCGGTGAATGGGATGAGGAGTTGGGACCCCTCATGACGGCCGGGTCCTTGTCGGCGGCTGCGCCGACAAGCACCACGCCCGCCTCAGTGCGCGCACCAACGATACAACCTAGATGTCAAAATATTGACATTCCCGTCAACCGGTTCGTACCGTGATGGCGCGCACCCCCCGCACATACGTGACACGAGGAGGTCATCGCGTTGGCCGAACAGGGCCGCACTCCTTGCCACAGGGCGTTCAACCCGACGTATGGCGTATACGTCAATCCATCAACCCACGCGACCGACAAGAAGTGATCATCATGAACATCACCGCTGCCGTGGCCGTTGAGCCGGGCCAGCCGCTGGAGCTGCGCACAGTGGAACTGGCCGAACCGCGGCCCGACGAGGTACGGGTCAAACTGGCCGCCACCGGCGTCTGTCACGCGGACGTGATCGCGCGCGACCAGGTATACCCGGTCCCGCTGCCCGCGGTCCTCGGCCATGAGGGTGCTGGTGTGGTCGAGGCCGTAGGTTCGGACGTCACGCACCTCGCGGCTGGGGACCACGTCGTCCTCGGCTTCGACTACTGCGGTCGCTGCGAGATGTGCTCGGTCGGGAAGCCGAGCTGCTGCCAGGAATTCGGGGCCCGCAACTTCGGCGGGTTCCGGCTGGACGGCAGCAGTCCGATCAGCATGGAGGGCTCGCCGATCACAGGCCGGTTCTTCGGCCAGTCGTCCTTCGCGACCCACACCAACGTCGTGGAGCGGCTGGCGGTGAAGGTGCCGACGGAGTTGCCCCTGCACGTGCTCGGCCCGCTGGGCTGCGGTGTGATGACGGGCGCAGGTGCGGTGTTCAACACGCTCACCCCGAAGCCCGGCTCCAGCTTCGCAGTGTTCGGCACGGGCGCGGTCGGTTTCTCCGGCCTGCTCGCAGCAAAGGTCGTCGGCTGTACGACGATCATCGCCGTCGACGTCATCCAGAGCAAGCTCGAGAGAGCACTCCAGCTCGGAGCGACGCACGTCATCAATAGTGCCGAGCAAGATCCCGAGAAGGCCATCCGAAAGGCTACCGATGGAAAGGGTGTCGACTATGCGCTCGACGCCGTGGGCGTCCCCGCAGTCTTCACCCAGATGGCCAACAGCCTGGCCGTTCGCGGCCACGGAGTGCTGGTCGGTGCACCGAAGCCCGGTGATGACGCCAGGCTTGACGTGGGAAAGCTGCTCAATGCCTCGTCGCCGCGGCTGTCACTGGTACTCGAGGGCGACGCCGCGCCGCAGGAGTTCATCCCGCGGCTCATCCGGCTCTACCAGGCCGGGCTGTTCCCGCTCGACGAGCTAGTGACCACTTACAAGTTCGAAGACATCAACACCGCGATCTCCGCCTCCGAGCAGGGCACTGCGATCAAGCCGGTTGTCACCTTCTAGAGATGCGGCTGAGGCGACCCACCGGGATTCCGGTGCCCTGATTCCGACGGCATAATCTGGGCAAATAGTGCATTGAGTAGCCATAGCTCCGGATGCGGTCGACACCCCGGCGCCGCTTCCTCGCATCAGACCGCCACCCCCCGAGGCGCCGCGCGCTCGACCGGCCGAGCGCGGGCCGGCCGCACGGCCGCGACACGGGGACTGCGGATCTCCAAGCGCGACGTCCCACAACAATCCAAGGGATCCTGACCCCAATGTCGGCTGACATGGCCACACCTCAGCCTGGGCGACGCGCTGGAGATCGGCGAGGCCGACCGACTCCACACTTAACTCGATCGTCAAAATATTGACACTTACGGTTGACGCAATCGCTCCGACTGGAGCACGATCTCGATCACACTAGTTTGCGGAGATCTTGGTCAATTCTCTATCAAGGCGACGCAAAGACGGACAAGTGAGGACAGTGAGATGGCCGACGCAAGGCTCGCGCCCGAGGACGTGTGGAGCGGCAAGATCTATAGCAACGGCTGGCAGCAGCCGGGGCAAGGCACTTTGACCATTATCGAGAAGGCGACGGGTGAAGGTCTCGGCGAGATCGGCGTGGCCTCGCCCTCCGACGTCACCGCCGCGGCAGCCGCAGCGCGCCAGGCACAAGTGGAATGGGCGAAGGTACCGGGCCCCGCGCGCGGTGACATCATCCGCTGCTTCTCCCGCCTGGTCCTGGAGCACGCCGACGAAATCGCCGAGCAAATCGTGCGCGAAACGGGCTCAATAGGCCCCAAGGGCCAATGGGAAGTCCACATGGCAGCACGGGAGGCCCTGGAGGCCGCCAATCTGGGCAGTGAGCCCATCGGTGTCATGCCCGCGAGCGCCGAGCCTGGCCGCCGCAGCTACGCGCGGCGCATCCCGATTGGCGTGGTCGGCATCATCACCCCGTGGAACTCGCCGTTCCTGCTGGGAACTCGCGCGATCGCGCCGGCGCTGGTGGCCGGCAATGCCGTCCTCCTCAAGCCGGACCCGCAGACTCCGATCTGCGGTGGTGTGATGTTCGCCCGGCTGCTGGAAGAGGCTGGCCTTCCTGACAGCCTCTTCCACGTCCTGCCCGGAGGGATTCCCACAGGCGAGGCCGTTGTCAGCGATCCGAGCGTGGACATGGTGAGCTTCACCGGCTCCACCCGCGCCGGACGCCTCGTCGGTGCCGCAGCTGGCGGCATGCTCAAGCGGGTCTCCCTCGAACTGGGTGGCAACAACCCGTACATCGTGCTCCCGGGCGTGGACATCGACGCCGCGGCGAGCGCGGGCGCCTGGGGCGCCTTCTTCCATCAGGGGCAGATCTGCCTCACCGCCGGACGCCACCTCGTGCACGAGAGCATCGCCCAGGAGTACACCGAGGCGCTGGTCAAGCACGCCTCTCAGCTCGCCGTTGGGGATCCGTACCGGGAACAGGTCCACCTCGGACCGATCGTCAACGAGCGACAGGCGCAGAACGTCGACCGTGTCGTGGCCGAGACCGTGAAGCAGGGCGCCACGGTTCTGGTGGGCGGCCGACGGGACGGGCTGTACTACATGCCCACCGTCATGACCGGCGTGAAGCCCGGCATGCCGGCCTTCGATGAGGAGATCTTCGGCCCCATCGCGCCGATCACCACGTTCAGCACGGACGAGGAGGCGATCGCGCTGGCCAACCAGACGAGTTACGGTCTGGTCGCCGCCGTTGTGGGACCGGACCTGGCCCGGGCCCAGCGCGTCGCCGACCGGCTCCACACCGGCATCGTCCACATCAATGACCAGTCCGTCCTGCACGAGGTCTACGGGCCCATCGGGGGCATCGGTGTCTCGGGCAACGGTTTCAACCACAGTACCCTCACCAACGCTGACCAGTTCAGCGAATGGCAGTGGGTCACAGTCCGCGAGGACATCGCCACCTACCCGTTCTGACGTACCCTCCGATATCGCGGAGGGCCCGCGTCTCGCCGCGGACAACACCCGCAGACGGTCATGTCCCGACGCGCTCCGGCGAGCCGATCACCGGCCTGTACGCGGTGAGCAACTGCGCGGTGGCCTGCTCCGACAGCAGTTACTGGGCGGGCGGAGCGATCCCCGGCCCGATCATCGGTCGGTGTGCGACTGACAATCATCATCATGGCCTGCCTGGCAGGGCTGCACGCCGCCCCAGAGCCTGCGCGCGCCGTGGCGGACTGGTCACGGCTGGATGAGCCGCTCGGTCGGCCTGGCCACCCCGTGGACGGCCTGGCGGTCAGGCCAACAAGACCGCCCAGCAGTCGACCGACCGGTATCACCGTCCGCACTCCATCCTGCACCGCACCCCAACCGAGTGCCGGATCATCAAGGTCCGTCTCGTGCACCGACAGGGGCGTGCCCGCACGGCCCGGCCACGGCGGCTGACCCCGGACACGGGGCACCGCGCGCTGCCCCGCTATGGCCCGGTCCGACGCTCCCGCCTGGACCGGGCCACTGGTTGTGTCAGCAGGACGGCTCCATCGCCACAGCGAACAGGGCTGGCTGATCCGCCGTCGGCAGTCGAGTAGCGGAAGTGAACGCTCTCGACATGGACGAGCACGGCGTGCCGGTACCAGTCCACGTCGCAGCAGGCGTCTGGCGTGTGACCGGGGGCTGCCGCCCTACATGGGCTGCGTGTGAGGCAGCGAGGCCGCTGACCGTTTGCATGACGGCATCAAGCCGCCTTCCCAGACGCCTATCGATGATCGCCGTCCCTGCGCTGACCGACTGCGAAGCTCCTTCAAGGAGGCCAAGAGGCGTTGACGTTTTGACGATGACGTCAGATAATCGTCGCCAATGTCAAATAATGAATGGAGCAACGGTGCCTGCCACGGTGAAGAGAGTCGGACTGGTCGTCCCCAGCTCGAACGTGACCGTTGAGACGGAGCTGCCCCGCATCCTGACCCGGGCAGAGCGCACAGCGTTCACGTTTCATTCCAGCCGCATGCGGATGCACGCCGTGACCCCGGAGCAGCTGCGTGCCATGAACGCCCAGCGTGAGCGCTGTGTGCTGGAGATCGGCGATGCAGGTGTCGACGTGGTCCTGTACGCCTGTCTGGTGGCCATCATGGCGACCGGTCGAGGCGAGCACCGTAACGTCGAACTGGCTGTGGCAGAGCAGCTCGCCACTGGAGGCTCCGACACCAAGGTCATCTCGAGTGCCGGGGCTCTGGTGAAGGCACTGAAGGATCTCGGCGCCATGCGAATCGGACTTGTGATGCCGTACATGAAGCCGCTTGCCGAGAAGGTTGTCGACTACATCGAGTCCGAAGGGTTCGATGTAGTCGACTGGCGTGCCCTTGAGGTGGCGGACAACAGCGACGTCGGTTGCATTCCCGGTGACCGCGTCATGGAGGCGGCGCGCAGCCTGGACCTCGACACCGCCGATGTGGTGGTCATCTCGGCCTGCGTGCAGATGCCGTCGCTCGACCTAGTGCAGTGGGCCGAGGACGAGCTGGGCCTGCCGGTGATCTCCGCCGCTACCGCCGGGGCCTATGCGATCCTGCGCAGCCTCAACCTGCCCGTCAACATCCCGGGCGCCGGCTCACTGCTGCGTGCCGACGCGCCCGTACCGGCCGCATGACTGCGCCGCAGCCCCCGTCCCCCGCCCACCAACGATCAAGGAGCATCGTGACAAAGAAGCCCGAACACCGCGTCCAGGGCGTCGACCATGCGGCGTTCCCGACCTTCGACCCCGCAGCCACCACCCGGTTCTACCGCGATGTGCTGAGGTTTCCCGTCGTCCATTCGATCTGTGCGGCCGGCTGGGGCCCGGAGAAGCACCCGGACTTCATCCACTTCTTCTTCGACATCGGCAACGGGGACCGCATCGCGTTCTTCTACTACTTCGGCACGGAGCCGTTCGGCGACCGGAGCGCACCGGGCGACGCCTGGGCCCGGCTGGAGCACGACACTCCCGAGTTCTTCCTCAACTCGCGTCACCTCGCGATCCACGTCGAGGACGAGGAGGACCTTCTGGAGTACCGGCGCCGACTGGACGCGTCCGAGTGGCCGGTTGCGATGCAGGTCATGCACGAGACGATCGAGTCGATCTACACCCACGACCCGAACGGATACATGATCGAGATCACCCGCGCGCTGCGCCCGGTGACTCCGCAGGAGGATCTCGACGCGGCGCTCACGATCGATGCCCTCTGCGAGGTCTCCCAGGGAGAGGAGCCGTCGATGGACAAGCTTCTGATGCGCAAGGCAGAGCTGATCGTCGAGAGGGCTGCCGCCTGGGCGGACGCCCAGCCCAAGGATGCGCAGGAGCTGATGCAGTCATGACCGCCCGTATCTATGTACTCGACGTCCCGGAGAACGAGGGCGTCGTCAGGGTCGCGGCTCAGGATCCGGTGGTCAGCGTCGACATGGTCGGCCCGTACTACCAGGTCACCGCGGATGACGACGACATCGTCATCGACCGCCGGGCGACCGGCTGCCGCCACGCCGTCTGGTACAGCGCCGTGGCCGGCCTCAAGGACTCGATCATCATCCAGCAGGACAAGGACGCGCTGAGGGTGACCGCGCGATGAGTACACCGAGCGGGGAGCGGCTGGGCGCTGGACGCTACATGCTGGCTGCCGACGTCCCAGCACATACGGTCACCACGGCTCATCAACTGACGGCTCATGACGGCGCGACGGTCAGCGGGCTGCTGCGGACCATCCCCGGCGCCACGACCATTGCCGTCCTCATGCACCCGCGCCAGGACTTCTCTCACCATGTCCTGGTACCGGAACTGCTCAGCCGTGGATACGCGGTGTGGACGCAGAACACACGCTCGGCCGGTAATGACCTGACATTGCTGCATGAACAAGCACTGCTCGACATGGCCGCCGGGCACGCCTTTGTGCGAGATTGCGGCTTCGACGCCGTCGTCTCCGTTGGGCATTCGGGCGGAGCAGCGCTGGCCGCCTTCTACATCGAGCAGGCCGGCTTGCCTGCATCCCGGCGTGAGACGGCGACCCCGGGCGGCAAGCCCGTCCCGCTGGCGGAAACCGTCATGCCGGTGCCGGACGGCCTTCTGCTCATGGCACCCCATCCCGGCCAGGGCCGCCTGCTGATGCGCGTGATCGACCCTTCGGTCGTCGATGAGAACGATCCGATGTCGATCGACCCCACACTCGACCCTTACGACCCGCGCAACGGGTTCGTTGCACCGCCCGCCTCGTCCCGTTACTCGGCCGATTTCATCGAGACCTATCGCCAGGCGCAGCACTCCCGCGTCGAACGAATCGACCAGGTCGCCCGGGAACGGGTCGCCGAATCGGCCAAAGCCCGCCACCGTTATGCCATCAACAAGGACCCGCGCGCCCGACGCCAAACCCTGGCCTCCGGAGTGATCGTCGTACATCGCACGGATGCCGACCTACGGGGCGTCGACCTCTCCCTGGACCCGAACGACCGTCCATACGGCTCGCTGTTCGGTCATCGGCCGGACCTGACCAACTACGGGATCGTCGGCTTCGGCCGCCTCACGACCCCCGAAGCGTGGCTATCGACCTGGTCCGGCATCTCCAGCCGGGCAGGCCTGCTGCGCTGTGCTGCAAGCGTGAATGTGCCGGTCCTCCTGGTCGAGCTGACAGGTGACCAAGCATGCTTCCCGTCCGATGCCCGCGAGATCGCCAAGGCCTTCGCCTCCGACGACGTCACCCACGTACGTGTGGAGGGCCGGCACTTTGGCGCGCCCATTGTCGACGGTGCGACTTCCGGTGCAACGCTGGCGGGTGAGGTCATGGCCGGCTGGCTTGATGAACGCTTCCCCACAGCAACCTCAGTATCCAGGTAGCAGGCCCAGCTACGCCGCCCGAACAGCTGGCCGCCGAATGGGCCACGCTACCCGCCCCGGTCCCAGGGACTGCCGACCGCCACTCCTGTCTTCGCTTTCAAGCGAATGGTCAAGCGTGGAACTTTATGAGAAGAGCCTTTAAATTGACAAATATGCTGCACCGTGAAGTTCCCTCATTTCCCAGCGGCGGAGCCCGGGAAGCAGGCGTCGTTCCCTACCCGGAAGACGTCGTAGCCAACTACCGGGCGGCAGGCTACTGGAACGGCCGGACGCTTCCGGCCGAGCTCAAGGCGGCGGCACTCAAGCACGCCGACCGGACGGCGTTGGTCACTGCCGAGGTAACCCTGAGCTACCGGGACTTGTACGCCAGTGCCGAGGGGTTTGCAGCCGGCCTGGCGGAGACCACCGGCCTGCGGCCTGGCGACGCGGTGATGTTTCAGATGGGCAACGTGGTCGAGACCGTGGTGTCCTACCTGGGATCTCTGATGGCAGGCATACGCCCCGTGTGCACACTGCCTCAGCACGGTGTCCGCGAGATCAGCGTCCTCGCCCGGCATGTCGGTGCGCGGGGACTGATATTCCAGGCGGACTTCGGGCGCGGCCGGCTCCCGGTCCATGCCCGCGAACTGCTTGCCGAAGGCGTGGTCGACGACGTCATTGTCGCGCGTGGCTCTGTCTTCGATTCTGCGGTCGCATACACCGACCTGCTGCGCATAGGTATGTCCGTGGACCCTGCTGATCTCCCCTACCGCACCCTCGATCCAGGGCAGGTGGCCGTCTTCCAGCTTTCAGGCGGCACCACCGGCTTGCCCAAGGTCGCCCCTCGGCTGCACGAGGAGTACGCGTACAACGCCTCTGCATGGGCCGGCAAACTCGGCTGGGGGCCAGGAACGGTGGCGCTCTACCCGCTGCCCATCATGCACAACGCCGGAATCTCAGTCGCTTTGCAACCTGCCCTGCTCAGCGGGGCCACTCTGGTGCTGGCGCCCTCGGCGAGCATCGACACCCTGCTGGATCTGATCAAAGCGACACGGCCCGACGTGATTCCGTTGGTGCCGCCTGCCTTGGCCGTGCGTCTTCTTGAAGAACCGCGCAGCCGGGGAACCGACATGTCCTCCATCAAGGACTTCATCGTAGGCGGGCAGAAGCTGGCCATGGAGATCACCGAGCGGCTTCGCGATGTGCTGGGGATCCAGGTCCGGCAGAAGTTCGGCATGGCGGAGGGTATGTTCCTGGTGACGCCTCGAGACGCAAGCGAGCAGTTGCGTCACCACACTGTCGGTGCCCCGCTCTCACCGGCGGACGAGATCCGCATCCTGCAGCCCGACACAGACATCGAGGTTGCTGACGGTGAAATCGGCGAACTGTGCGTCCGAGGGCCCTACACCATTCGCGGCTACTTCCGCGCAGAACAGCACAATGCAGAAGCATTCACGGCCGAGGGCTTCTACCGCACCGGTGACCTCGCGCGTCGACATGTCATCGATGGCGTGACCTGCTATTCCATCGATGGACGTATCAAAGATGTGATCAACCGCGGCGTGGAGAAGATCCACGCGGACGAGGTCGAAGAACTGATCATGAGACACCCGGACGTAGCGAACGTCGCACTGGTTGCCATGCCTGACAAGGTGCTCGGCGAGCGCGGATGCGCCTATCTTGTCCTGGAACCGGGTACGCAGCCGCTCACTGTTGAGTCGCTGAGTACCTTTCTGCTGGCGCAGGGACTGGCTAAGTACAAGCTGCCTGAGAGAGTCGAGCCGGTGGCCTCGCTGCCCCTGTCCAACGTGGGGAAGGTGGCGAAGAAGGAGCTGCGCGACGACATCGCCCGCAAGCTGGCTGAAGAACTGACCTCGGACGCCTGAGCGAGGGTCCGTCGTCAAAGCGACCTTGTCTGGTGGATCTCACGGTCGGGCGCTACGGGCCATGAACTATGAGACATCGAGCGGGAGTTCGTTCGACCGTCGCCATCCTGGGCGTCGATGGGGCGGCTCAGGCACCTGGTCGGCCGATGTCCGGTCCGGGGCGGGCCGACAGGTGCGCAACGGGCCCTGGCGCAGCAGTCGGATTCGGCCCGCCCTTCCACCTGTACAAGCGGCACAACGTCACTGGCCGGCACTTCAATCGCTTGATGCAGAGACGCGGCACCATCACCCGAAGGGAAAAACGACGACCTCCAAGAGCTCCTGACAGAATGCGTCGTTTGTAGCGCCGCTGGTGCCTTCATTGCCCGACACCGCGGTGCCCTAGAGTCGCCGCATGCGACGAAGGACGGCAGTGGCCATAGCTGGGGCGGCAGCCCTGGCCTGGGGCGAGTGGTTGAACTGGCGTTGGTCGCGAGCTCTCGTGGGGAACAGTGAGGGCGCTGCCGAGGCTGTGGTCGTGCTGGGATACCGGAACCCCCAAGCGACGGCAAACTTCATCAACCGCTGGCGAGTCCATGCTGGAATCCGCTCCGTCGTCGCTGACAGTGCGCGTGGCACTCGCGTGATCTTCAGCGGCGGTGCGACCAGCAGTGGCGCCGCCGAGGCCCAGTTGATGGCTGACTACGCGAAGTCGGTGCTCACGTTCAACGGCACAGTGCTACTCGAAGATCAAAGCCGGACGACGTGGGAGAACATCACGAACGTGATCCCACTGCTTGAAGACATCGACCGCATCAAGATCGCCTCCCAACCAGCTCACGCGCTCAAGGCCCGCGCGTACCTGCAGCGGCAGCGCCCTGATCTTGCCGAGAGGCTCGTGCGTGCGGATGACTACCGCCCTGGCGAGTGGATGATCGTCAAACCGCTGCTGGCTCTGTACGGACTTTGGACACTCCGCGGTCTCAAAGTCGACGAACGGAAGGTCTCGCCGTAGACAGCCGCTGTTGCGTCGATGCCACAAACGATGGCTCTTGAGTCGACGCCAGCAGATGATGCTGCATCCGAGAGTGAGGAAGGCTTGGTGCATGTCGTCGCGGACCTCCCAGCGGATCCGCAGGCGGCGGAACGCGTGCAGATGAGTGAAGACGCGCTCCACGACCCAGCGGTGGCCGCCGGGCCGGAGCCGTACTCGGTACCGCGGCGGGCAATCAGCGGTTTCACACCGAGAGCCCAGACCAGACGGGCAGTATCTGTCCTGGTCACGGCCATGGTTCGCCAGCACCAAGTCCGGAAGGCACCGGGGCCGCCCGCGCTTGCCCCGCACTGCCGGCACAGCTTGCAGGAGCGGGATCAACTGGGTGACATCGTTGCCGTTGCCGCCGGTGGCGGCGAGCGGGACGCCGGTCGCGCCAGTGATCAGATGGTGCCTGCTGCCCGTCCAGCCCCGGTCAACGGGGCTTCGTCCGGTCTTGGAGCCCCTTCAACGCCCGGATGTGGGAGCCGTCGGCCGCTGCCCGGGAGAGGTCCAGGGCATTCGCGCTGCGCAGTTCGGCGAGGAGAGCCTCGTGCAGCCGCGCTAGACCCCGGCTGCAGTCCATGCAGTCAGGCGGCGCCAGCAGGTCATGCCTGAGCCGAAGCCGAATGCCTGCGGCAGGTGTTCCCAGGCGTCCCATGAAGCAGCATGAACAGGATGCCCTGGAACACCAGCCGGTCCGGATGCCGCTTGCGCCCGGGGAGCCGAGCCCGACGCTCCATCTTGGGCAACAGCGGCTCAATCACCTCCCACAGCTCATCGTCGACCTCCCACAGCTTCGGCCGCTCCACCCCGCACCCCCGGATCATCGGCCCCGGAGTGATCCAATCACCTCGAAGATCATTTCGTTGGGAGTTCTATAGCCCGGCGGCCTGCTGGGCCAGGGCGGCGGCCGCGATCCGTCGGTGCGGCCGACCCGCAGGGTCCGACGCAGGTGCTCCTTGTCCAAGGGCGGGGCGACATGGTTGACGTCTGCGTCGATGTAATGCGTTACCTGTCGCAGTTCGGCAGCGCAGTCTGCGGTAATGTGTGCGTTACAGCTGCTCATCCGCGTCACGTTTTTTGACGAATCTGTCAGCTCAAGACTCTGACAAGCGGCCTTTCGACCGGTTTAATGCCGGTATGTCTAAGCCCACGATGCGCAGCCCAGCTCGGCACGAGATGGTCATGAACCGGCTCATGGAGGCAGCCGAGCAGCTCTTTGCCCGTAAGGGTGTGGCGGGGACGTCTCTGCAGGAGCTGGCGGAGGCAGTCGGCCTCACCCGCACGGGTATCTACCACTACATTCGAAACAAGGATGAGCTGCTGGAGAGCCTTGTGCAGGGCTTCACGCTGCCCACCTCCCAGGACGTGCAGCGGCTCGCGCGGCCCGATTCACGCCCGGCGATCGACCGGTTGCGGGAGGCCGTCACGAATATGGCGCTGATCGTGGCGCTCCACCCACAACGCTTCAGGCTGCTGTTGACCAGTGAGGGTGCGTTGCCGGAACCCCTTGCTGAACAGCATCTGCAGGCGCGCAGGCAGACTCTGGCCTCACTCAAGGATCTGATCTCTCAGGCGATCAAGGAGGGCTCCTGCCGTCCGGTGGATGCGGAATTGGCAGCCTTTAGCCTCCTCGGGGTCTCCAACTGGGTTGCGTTCTGGTACCCGCGTCACTCCGGCGCCGGCGCGGCGACGCCCCAACTGCTGGCAGCTGGCCTCACGGACATCGCACTGGGCGGACTGATCGCCAAACGGTCACCCTCGGGAACCGAAGGCATCCCCTACATGGTCGGCTTGCTCCGCGAAGATCTCGACCGGTTGGAGAGCATGCTCAAGGGCGAATGACGCCCGCCGTGCGCGCGTACTGTGTCGCGCCCCGACGACGACAGGGCCCGCATCGCCCCAGATCCTCCCATGGGCGTCAATGAGCAGGCGCCGGGCCCATGTTGAGTGTTGCTTTGTGCAACCCTTGCGGGTTTGGAGGGCTGGACCTGTGCACAGGTGTGCTCGTCGCGGCGCGTGCCGAAGCTCAGTCGGTGTGCAGGGCAATCCGCGCGGTCCGAAGCCGTGGTCCAGGGCCGACACGGCTTCGCAGTGGGCCTTGCTGCCCCCGGTGCAGGCTCCCCGTCGTCGGCCGGCACCCGCCACCGGGGTTCATGCCGCTGCGTGCGTGGTGATGTCCGGCGGGCGATGGATCCGAACAGTCATGATGTCAGTGGTGTCGGCGGACAGAGTCGTCGACACCACTGTGAACTCGGTGCGTGAGCGGTCGATACGGCGCAGGGCGCGCCGATAGTGCGCACCGGCCGCGACATACCCACGCACTGCCTTGTCCATCCAGCCGGGATCGATCTGGACACGGCTACGTGTTCCACGGCACCGCCAGCGCCGCAGCCCTGGTCATCTGGCTTCGCACATGATCGCCCGGACAAGTCCCCAGCTTGCGGATCACGGAAAACTCAGGTGGGTCATTGGTTACCCGATATGCGGCAGAGCTGCGCAGCACCATGGAGGAGGTCGGTTTCACCGGCCAGGGAACTCGGTGACGACAAGGTCCGCGCGTCTCACATGGCGGTCGGAGGCGTGAGTCTGACCACCGTGGCGAACGCGCCGTTGTGGTGGACGAGGGCGGGGCCCTCGGCGGGACCGCCGCCGGACTCAACCTCGCCGATGACGAGGAAGTGGTCGCCGACCTGTTCGCACCGGGTCACGCGAGCGGTGAGCCAGGCCGGTACTCCCTCCAGTACGGGGAGTCCGTCACCTGCGTCCTGCCAGGAGACATCCGAGAAGCGATCGATGCCACCGCGGGCGAACTGCCACGCGAGCGCAGTGTTGTCGGCGCCCAGCACATGGACGGCGAAGCGGTCCGCGCGCTGGACGGAGCCAGCGGTGGAGGCAGTGGCGCCGAGGTAGAACGAGACCAGGGGCGGGTCGAGCGAGACCGAGGTGAACGAGGTCGCGGTGAACCCGGCGGGGCCCGGCACGGTGATGACCGTGACGCCGGCCGCGTGCCTCCGCAGGGTGCGGCGCAGTATGTCGCCCCGGTCGCCCTCATCGGCTTCGGTGAGGGCAGTGCCCCGTTCGGTGGCGGGGCGGTCGATGGACACGGTCATGCTGCTTCCCTTCGTAGGCGTTGATGTCGGGGTGCCTGCGAGGGCGGTGGTGTTGCCGCCCGCGCCGGTCGCGGTGGCGGTGGGGTCCACAGGGCGCGGTCGTGGAGGTCGGTCTTGGCAGCCGCCGCGAGCAGCCGCCGGACCCGGCGTTCTGGCGTGCTCGCTCGCCGTTCTGGTGGTGGAAGAACGGGCGTCCCGCCCCAGCCCTGATGGCTGCCAGGCTGCGGTGGGCCGTTCCCGGACCAGTTCCTCGGCGGGAGCGAGGATCGGGCGGAAGAACACGCTGATCCCGGGCGGCTCGGTGCGTCCGGCGGCTGCCGCGGCAGCGCGTACGGACATACGTGTGGTCCCCGCACCGCCTGCTGGGCCTCGGATGAACGCGATCACGGAACGCTGGATCGGTCATGCCGACGTGAGGCAACCGATCGCATCCTGATCACGGGAGAGTGTCACCTGCGCCGCGTCTTCAGTGAGTATGCGGAGCACGGCACCGACACAGGCCGCACCTATCGCTCGAACCGTGGGTGCCCTACCGACTCACCGAGCCCAAACTGCTCACCGCCCCACATCCATCGACGCGATCGACTCGGCGGCCTCATCCAGGAACACACGCAGGTCGTCACATAGGGGTGACGGCACCCACATTCAGGCCGAAAGGCCGCGGCCCGGCTGGACGGCTCCCTCACCGTGGCCGTGCGTGCCACGCCCAGGCGTAGCGCGCCGTCCACTCGCGGCCCCTTCTCGGACACCGGGCCGGGCCTTGAGACTACGGCCTCGCACCTCTGGTACGACGGCTCGGTGCCAGCGTCGACGGGAAGGCACCGGCGTATGCCGTCCGCATCAGGAAAGCGGCGCCACCACCGTCCGCGATCAAGCACCGCCACCAAGCAAGCCGGCGTATTCCTGGTAGGCGTCCAACTGGTCCTCGTTCGGCGACTCGTGTTCCTGAAGTGACGCCAGGTGCCGCACAGCCCATGAAGCCAGTTGTGGATTTTCAGTGGCCAGGCCCCCGTTGCAGAGGCGCTGAATCGCTGAGATCGCCAGCGGGTCGGTCTCCAGGGAGCGCAAATACGACGCTCGCGCGTCACCCGCACGTCCCATGTGCTCGAAGCACTGCCCCATCATGAACTCGGCTATCTGAGCAACGTGTGGTCCCACGATCGAGGCCCAACGGTAGGCGTCCACCGCACCATCCAGTTCGCCCTTCTCGACAAGCACCTGCCCCAGTTCCAAGCGCGCCCGCGGATCAGACGGATAGCGGGACACAAGCGTGCGCGCATACCGATCCGCGCCGTCGAGATCGCCCCAGACCAGTCGTTCCTTGATCCTGCTCTCCAGGATACCGGCCTGGAGAATCTGCCACTCGGCTGTGGTGTTCTCGTCATCACGCAGCATGAGGTCGCAGTGGCGTTGCGCCAGGTCCATCTCCCTGGACATCTCTGTCAGGTCTCCGGTCAATTGGGGGCCCATTGCGAAGATGCGATGGTAGCGGCTCAGCAGCTTATTGCGTTCGTGATCACCCCCCTGCGCTGCATCAATGGACCGCCTGTGCCGGTCAAGGTGCCCACTGAACTTGGCCAGATCGTTCAATGACTTCAACGCGGTCTGTGCCAAGACATACGTGGCTTCGACGTGCGCCCAGGAGCCAGGCCTTGCAAGGTCCTCGATACGCTGCAAATCCGTCAGGTCAAGCGGAATCGCGCCATCACGGAAGAGATGGACCTTGGTGAAGCCCCGCATGTGCAACAGGGCAGCGTCTTCATCCGACAACTTCGCTGCCCCGCGTGTGTAGTCACGCTGATCGTGCACCAGAATGGCTGAGGACAGGCACAGCTGGTGGAGCAACCAGAGAACGCGCAGCCGAGCGTTCCCGTCGAGATCATCGAAGGCGTCGAGGTGGTCGCAGAGCGACTGCCAAGCGGCGGTCCTCAGCTCCGCAGGCAAATCAGTGGGGTCTTCGGCGAGGTGCCTGGGATGACCCACGCGCGTCACGAGCAACCGCCGGGCTGACGGGTACAGCGCAACATGAACTCGCGCGTAGTCGTTGCGGCCTTCGCACAGCGCTTTCGAGGCCAACTCAAGCCCCAGCGTGTGATAGTTTCCGTCCGCCTCACGCTCACCAAGGTCTAGGTACGGTCGGTAAAGCCATGCGGCGAATGAGTTCGCCACTTCTGGGTTGTGCTCCATCCGGCTGACCCTCTTCCGTTGAGGTGGCGGGGGACGCCGATGGGCGCCCCCCGCCACGTTGTGCGAATTAGAACCCGCCGCGGGCCGGCTTGGCCGGATTCAGGGTCCTGAAGCGCTCGATCTTTTCTGCGTTCATTGATCGTCTCCTCTGCTTCTATGGGCGACCCTTTTGGGTTGCCGTTCAACTACTTTGCGGCAGTCAGGTGCTCATTTTCCAGATCACTTTGTTGACCAGTTCGGCGAACATCTGCTCAGTCGGCACTTCGCGGTGTTTCCAGCGCGGGTCGGCGCGTTGTTGGCTCAGCCGGCGGACGAGGGTGCCGGACGTCGCCTACCTCGGATGGTCGGGCGTCAGAGGGCCGCCCCTCCGTATCCGGATCTTGCGGGTGTCGGGGTCCACTCGTCGCGAGAGCTTTACCGCTGACGTACGCAGGAATTGCCTCCGCAGGGCCCGCGGGCCGAAAGCGGCTCAATGCCGGGCTGCCGGATGAACACCTCGATCGGGAGTTGGTGACCTCCCCGCACCCTTGGATGCAGCAGGGCCTCCGGCCCAGCAAAGGATGCTGCTGGGAGATGGTCTTGGCCAGGGGGCTCAGCGGATGGTCGCGAGGAAGTCCTCGGTGACCGCAGCCGTCACCAGTTCGGCCGGGAATCGCGTGCGCAAGGGCCATGAATCGGCGCGGCTGCCAGGCGCACCGGGCCTCCTGCTCGTGTCCGCGCGGGCTGGGCCCGGTTCACTGCGGTACGTAGCTACCAGACATCGGGACGGAGGAGGGCCGGGGCGAACGCGAGACCTTTTGACCGGGCAAGCAGCCGTCCCGTGCGGCGCCCGTGCCTGCACCAGGATTCACTCGTCCTGGTCGACCACGTCCTCGATGATCAGGGGGAACAACCCCGAGAACGCCCCAAAGCGGGATAGGGTCATTCTATTTATAGACTCGTGCTCCGCTGAGTTCGTGGCGCCACAGGGCGTCGCTGACGCGCGTCACCGCCGAGGTGAGATGGCGGCGGAAAGTGCTGAAGGGCAGCCCAAGGCGTTCGGCCGCGGCCTCCTGGGTGGGTACGGCCCCGAGATAGGCGGTCGTGATGGCACGATGGCGTTTGTCGCCGCCGCGCTCCTGCGGGAGGGCTTCGATGGCACGGGTCAGGACATCAATGAGAATCCCGCCGTTCTCCACGACCAGTCGGCAGCGGTTGAGCGGGTTCTCGGCGAGCGCATCGGGCCGCCGCAGGGCGCGTAGCGCGTCCCGTACGGCCGTGTCGAACTCCGGCCGGGACAGTACGACGAGCTCGCTCTGCTGCCGTGGCATCTCCTGGCCCGGCACGCCGAATATCGTGTCCACGCCCGGGGCGATGCCCGTCAGTGTGGCGTCGGTCTTCGCCATCAGCCATGGGATGACGGGCTGCGCCCGCCAGTCGTGCGCGAACAGGCGGTACGGGTGCTCGCCGACCGTCGGCGTGATGCCTGTAGGGAACATGTCGTAGTGCGCCAGATGGTCGTCCCAATAGCCATCGTGCCGCGTTACGAGGAAGGACCAGGCCAGTCGGTCCGCGCGGAAGATCTCACCCATCGCACGCCACTGGGTCAAGGTCAAGGGCGGCGACGGCCGCTGGTACTTTGGTGGGTGGACGTTGAAGCGGGCCACGGCCAGGTGTTCCCCCGCGCGCAGCGGCTCGTTGGCGCGGGCGTGAGCCCAGGCCGCAGCCACCACCGGGTCCACTTCCTCACCCTGCGGTTCGTTGAGCTGCAGCCATGCGGAGCAGGCGATGATGTCATCGGTCTGCGCCGAGAGGTACACGCGGAACGCGGCGGGCTGCCGGTCGAGCCAGTACCTGGCGATCTCGGCGGACTCGGATCCCTCGGCTTCCTCGATCAGCTCCAGTACACGGGCCTCGTCAGCGGCAACACAAGGTTGATCGTAGACGAGGCCGGCGTTGCGCCAGTCGTGGAAGTGGGCCGTGTGGCCGTCGTTCCGGTACAAGTACAACAGGGCACCGGTCGCCGGGAGGATCTGCGCGGCGGGGGCGGTACGGAGCTGCTCGAACAGGTACTGATGCATTTGCTTGTGCAGGGCGGTGAATCCATCGGAATCGCGCCAGCGCAGATCGGCCACAAGTGTCTCGCGTACCACGTCGTGCGGAAACAGCCCGGAGGGGGTGGACTCGATGTACGGCTGAGCGCGCAGCCAGGCGAAAAGTTCGGGGGCACAGTCGCCGAGCAGGGCGCGCAGCAATGCCTCCGACGTCACGTAGGCGTGAGCGCATATCTCCAGCGCCTTGCGGTGTTCGGGGCTCGGCGGGTAGCCCACGAGCCGCGGTATCAGCGTCGCGGTCACATCCTGGCCCGGTAGCCAATCCTGAGGCAGCTCGGGCATCTTGCAGACGTCCCTGACGGCTACCGTAGCGGCCAGCGCCAGGGCGAGCGGGTTGCCGCCGGCGAAGGACAATAGCGCGTGATGTGCCGTCGCCGGTACGCCACGGATCCGCAGGAACACGAGGGCGTCGTCGGGGGAGAGGTTCCGCAGCGCCCTGAAGTGGAGGACGTCCGCCCATCCCGGGTCGCAGATCCAGCCCGGATCGGGTGCCTCCCGTCCCGCGACCACGGAGACCGCTCCCAGCGGCAGCCTCGGGAGGAACTGCTCCCACAGCCATCCCTCCAGGCCCCGGCAACGCTCGAACGTGTCGACGAGGAGAACCGTCTCCGGCTCGCTGACCGCCTTCCCGGCGGCCTCCGTGAAGCCTTCCGGCGTGGGGGAGACCGTCCGGCCGTCCACCTCGACAACACGGCGTCCCGATTCCCGTGCCATCTGTGCGAACCGTCGCAGCAAGGTGGACTTGCCGATTCCGCCGGGCCCGTGCAGATAGAGCACGGGGCAGGCGCCGGGCTCTCCCGCCAACGCCGCCCGGAACAGTGCTCGTTCTGCCGTCCGTCCAACGAACGCCCGGTCGCGCGCAGTGATCAGCTGCCAGCCGAGCGAACCGTCGTTCCCCGGGGTCATGGCAGGCCTACCCGCCTCGCGGCCGCCTCCACCACCGCCGATGCCGGTCTTTGCACCAGCGCCAGCCCCGGCCAGCACCGCGGACTGCAGCCGGGCAGCAGTTCCTCCCTCCAGCGGCAGAGCGCGTGCGTGCAGTTGTCTACGGTGGCGGCACTGGTGCAGAACCGGCGCATCTGGCCCGCGTCGGCAGCGTCCGCGATTGCACCGGGGAGAAACGCAGTGCGACCCGACCGGTTCACGATGCGTACAGCCTCATCTGGACAAGAAGTCGCTCGGCCAGAGGAAGGCCGGCCGGGCCAGAGCCAAGGACGACATGGAGTTTGCGATTCATGATCTCTCCAGAATTCCGAGCCTGTACCTGGGTTGTGGTGGGGCGTCGATGCGAACCGGTCGGGATGGCAGCGGTCCGCTCGACACCTTGCCGATGTTCGACAGCGGCAGCGACGCCACGATCTCAACCCGCTCCGGCAACTTGTACTTGGCCCGCCCTTGCTTCAGCAGGAGCCGTCCGAGTGAGGCTACGGTCAGGGCAGGCACGCCCGGTTCCATGACGAGGTGGGCGCAGGCCCACTCACCGAGCACCTTCTCGGGCATCGCCACGACAGCGACGTTGGCGACGTGCAAGTGACGCATGATCAGGTCCTTGACCTCTTCGGCGTGGATCTTCTCCAGCCGCGGTTGATGACGTCCTTGATACGTCCCTCGATGGACTAGTAGTCCCGGCCGTCGACGGCATGCCGACGAGCCAGATCACCGGTGCGGTAGTAGCCGTCGGACGTGAACGCCTGCGCGTCGTGCCGCTCCGCCCGGTAGTAACCGCGGATGGTGTACGGGCCCCGCACACAGAGTTCACCGGCCGTCCCGGCCGGGACCTCGCGGTCCCCGTACGGTTGGAGGATGCGCACCTCGTCGGCCGACGACAGGGGCGTTCCGACGGTGTGAAAGCGCACCCACTCCCCCGCGTCGCCGGGCCATCCCTCCGCCATGCCGAATTTCTGCCGGTCGGCGATGCCCAATTCGTCCCGCAGGCGCTCGGCCACCTCGACAGGGAGCTTCTGCCCGCCGATGACGAAGTCCTTGATGGAGAAGTCGGTACGGCGGCTCCGCGGTCGTCCAGAAGGCGGACCGCCAGAGCGGGCGGCACCAGCGGGAGACGATGGTCTCGGCCACATTCCCCATCTGGAACATCACCGCGTCACCGGGCGCCAGGCCGGTCTTCTCCAGCAGGCCAGCGGCGACTCTTGTGCGTCGGAGAGCAGTTCGGCGCACGTGCAGCTGCCGCCGGGAGTCACCAGTGCCGTCCGGGTGTGGTGTGCGGCCGCTGCCGACACGAGCTCAGCGGGCGGCGATCGACCGCTCCAGTAGCCCGCAGCCCGGTACCGAACCACGGCCTCCTGCGCGTATGGCACCAGCCCCGGTTCATAGCTACTGCCGCCGGGGAGGGGACACAACATCGCGTTCTCCATGCTCAGCAATGTAGCGCTCCCCCAGACTCGGGGTCCACACTCGTGTCGAATCATCAACATTGCAGTCACTTCAGGTCATTCACCAGCCGCTAGGTGTACTCGGTCATGATTTTGGTGACAGTCGGCTGATAGGGGGCCGGCCTGCGAGCGCGGATTGTCGGCGTCGAGTGCTGTAGAAGCTCAGCCACGGCGCCAGTGCGTGGTCGCGTTCGGTGTTGCCGGCGAACACCTGGCGGTATGCCCATTCCGTTTGCAGTGTGCGGTTGAAGGTTCGACCGTTTGTCCAGGGGCAGTGGGGGCGGATGTACCGTTGCCCGGCCGCCCAGGTCGGTCACGGCCCGGCGGAATGCCGTGCTCTTGCGGGTAGGTCCAGGCGTTGTCGGTGATGACCCGTTCGATGCGGTCGATGCCGTGAGCGGCGAAGAACGCGACGATGGCGGGTGAGGAAGCCGGCGCACGTGTCGGCCTTCTCATCGGCGTGGATCTCGGCATAGGCCCGGCGGATGCGGTCGTCGAGGGCGGCGTGGACGTGGTCGTAGCCGGTCCGGGCCTCTTTTTGCGCGTAGGTCTTGCCGGCTTGGGGGCCGTGGGCCCGCCGTCCTCCGCCGTCCGGGATCCGCCCGGTCTTCTTGACGCCGATGTGGACGAGGTCGCCGGGCCGGGCGCGTTCGTAGCGGGCGTGACTGCGGCGTTCGGCACGGATGGGCAGTCCGGTCAGCGGGTCGCAGGATGCCAGGTGAGGGATCTGATGGCGGCGCAGGATGCGGCTGACGGTCCGTACGGGGACGCCGGTTTCCGCGGCGAGGAAGTCCGGACCCCGCCGGTGAGCGCGCCGTGCACTGAGCACCGCGGCCTCGACGTGTTCGGGGGTACGCCTCGGGCAGGTGCGGGGCGACCGGAACGGTCGTGCAGGCCGCCCCATCCCTCGGCCCGGAAACGGGCCACCCACCGGTGCGCGCACTGACGCGACACCCCTAGCTCCCTGGCCACGTGTGCCACCTGGCGCAGGTCGTGCACGACACGGCGCACCACCAGACATCTGCCGTGAAAGGTCAGCCGGGCATTAGCGCGGGTCATCAAGACCTCCGGTTGTGGTGAAGACAGGCATCTCCACTACGCCCGGAGGTCTTCTCTTGATCAACTACCGACTCAAGTCACCAACCTCTTGGCGGAATACAGTTAGGGACTTGTCCGGGCGATCATGTGCGAAGCCAGATGACCAGGGCTGCGGCGGTGGCAGCGCCGAGGAAGGCGTAGCCGTGTTCGTCGTGGCGAGTGGCCGCGGACTGCTTGAGCTTGTTCATCGCCCGTTTGACGCTGTGGCGATTCTTGTACCGCTCCTCGTCGAAGCCGGGCAGCCATCCGCCGCGTGAGCCCTTGCGCAGGCGGGCGGCTTCGCTGTCGGTCTTCTCCGGGATGATGTGTGTCATGCCGCGGCGGCGCAGGCAGATGCGGCACGGGCCGTTGCTGTAGGCCTCGTCCGCCGCAAGGCTGTCGGGCTTCCTGCGGGGCCTGCCCGGCCCGATCCGCGGGATGCGGATCTTCTCCAGCAGCGTGGCGGCAGTGGCCGTCCGCACTCAGGTGGAGCTTGCTGGTGAGCCCGCCGCGCGAGCGGCCCAGGCGCTCACCTCCTGCACCACTTCCACCAGGCGGGCGACGAGGCTCTGCCACGGTCAGTCCGCCCAGTGCGATGTCCCTGAGGCAAGCTGCCAGCAGAGCTGATGCCAGCGGCCGACGTGCCGGGCGTCGGCAGGTTCGCGTGGCTGACGGACACCTCGGGTGTGGTTTTCGCGCTGCTCAAGCCGAACCCGCAGCAAGGGCAGGCGGGAATCCCCCCTCCCGGTGGTCAGTCCCCGGTTCCACACCACGGGCCACCACGAGCCAACTGGCCAGCCCGGTCAGCCGGGGATCGGGTCGGCGCGAAGCCCCGGCCGTTGGGCAGCCGACGGCCAGGGGGCACCGGGTCCATCCGGTTGGCGTGAGCCCGTGGCCAGGCGCGCTTCCCCGCCCATCAGGTCAAGGTCAGCCCGCGGCCAGATCCGCCTCGATGCCGCGCGCGGCCGCGTTCAGCGTCGCGACCAGCGACTGCAGTCCGCCCGGGTCGTAGCGCACGCCCGGCAGGGACACCGACACCCCCGCCAGCGCGACCCCGTCCGCATCGCGCACCGGCACCCCGATGGCGACGAGTCCCCGCTCGGAGCGCTCCTGGTTCACCGCGAACCCGCCGCGGCGCACTCGCGCAAGTTCCTTCCGCAGCGCCGCGAGATCGGGGCGCTCTCCCGGCCGGTCGCGGTAGCGTTCGGCCGCGTAGACCTCCGTCAGCTCCTCCTCGCCCAGCTCGGCGAGCAACAGCAGACCGGCGGTCGTCCGGTGCGCCGGGAACACCATGCCCTCGCGGGAGCTCACGCGCAGCGCCTGCGCGCACTCGACGCTGGCGATGAACCGGGCCGTGTCACCAGTGCGGATCGTCAGGTTCGCGGTCTCCTCCAGCAGGTCCACCAGGCGCTGCAGATGGGGCAGCGCGGCGGCGCGCAGCCGGGACACCTGCGACTGCGAGTGCGCGGCCAGCTCCAGAACTGGGCCCGCGCGATAGACCCGCTTCTCGTCCTGCACGGCGAAGTCCCGGTACACGAGCATCGCCAGTAGCCGGTGCGCGGTCGACCGGGCCACACCGAGGCGCTCGGCGACCTGCGACACGGTCAGGCCGCCTTCAAGCTGGAGCATCGCCGCGGCCCGCAGGGCGTGGTCGACGCTCGCGATGGCGTACGGCGGGGGATTCTTCAGCGGCTTGTCCAAGGCGGCTCCCTGTTCTGCTCTCCAGAATCTACATGTCTTCGGCACGAACACGGCGCACGCTGAGCCCCGTGACCGATACCTCCATCGCATCCGACGCATCCGACATAGCTACAGGCTCCCCCGTCCGCCTCGAAGCCGTCTCGGCGCCGGACCAGCCCCAGGTCACCCCGGCGCTCAAAGAGCTGTACCGGGGCTTTGAAGAGCAACTCCTCGTCCCGCTGTGGACCGAGATCGGCGACCTGATGCCCGCCCACCCGCGCTCGCGAGCCGTGCCGCACCTGTGGCGCTGGGAGCAGTTGCGGACGCTGGCGGCCCAGGCCGGCGAGCTGGTCCCGGTGGGCCGGGGCGGCGAGCGCCGCGCCATTGCGCTGGCCAATCCTGCGCTGGGCGGACGGCCATTCGCCACGCCGACCCTGTGGGCCGCCATCCAGTACCTGATGCCCGGCGAGGACGCCCCCGAGCACCGCCACACCCAGCACGCCTTCCGGTTCGTCGTCGAGGGCGAAGGTGTGTGGACGGTCGTCGGCGGCGACCCGGTGGCCATGCGGCGCGGCGACTTCCTGCCGCAGGCGGGCTGGAACTGGCACGCCCACCACAACGCCAGCGCCGAGCCGATGGCGTGGATCGACGGCCTCGACATCCCGTTCCAGTACGTCACCGAGTCCCAGTTCTTCGAGTTCGGACGCGACGAGATCAGCGCCGCCGAACGCATCACCCCCGACCGCTCGCGCTCCGAGCGCCTATGGGGCCATCCCGGTCTGCGGCCCGTCGCGGCGGGGACGACGGCTCCCGGCACCCCCCTGCTGGCCTACCGCTGGGAGCACACCGAGAAAGCCCTGACCGACCAGCTCGCCCTCGAAGCCGAGGGATTCGACGGCACCGTCGAGCCCGGGCACGCGGCCGTCCGCTTCACCGACCCGGCGAGTGGCGCCGACGTGCTGCCCACCCTCCGCGCCGAGATGCACCGGATCGCGCGCGGAGCCGAGACCGCGCCCACCAGGGAGACCGGCTCGTCGGTCTACCAGGTGTTCGACGGTTCCGGCAGCGTCACCGTCGGCGACCGGACGTGGTCCGTGACGCGCGGCGACCTGTTCGTCGTGCCGTCCTGGCAGCCGTTCTCCGTGCGCTCCGAGGCCGGCTCCACCGACTCCGACTCCGGCGCCCTGGACCTGTTCCGGTTCGGCGACGCCCCCGTCTTCGAGGCCCTCCGGCTCAACCGCACCCACATGGAAGGAACCACCCGATGAAGCTCGCGACCATCCGCCTCGACGGCGCCACCCGCGCTGTGAAGCTGGACGGCGATGTCCTGGTCGACCTCGACGCAGCGGACGTCGGCGCCCTGCTGCGCGAGAACGGCTGGGCCGAGCGGGCCGCCGCCGCGACCGGGACGACGTACCCCGTGGCCGACGCCGACTACGCGCCCGTGGTGCCCGCCCCCTCCAAGGTGGTGTGCGTCGGCCTCAACTACCGCAACCACATTCAGGAGATGGGCCGTGACCTGCCCGAACACCCCACCTTGTTCGCCAAGTTCGCCGACTGCCTGATCGGCGCGGACGATGACATCGTTCGGCCCGACGAGACCGAAGAGTTCGACTGGGAGGTCGAACTGGCGGTGGTCGTCGGCAAGCCGGTACGCCGGGCCCGCGGCGCCGAGGCCGAGCACGCGATCGCCGGCTTCACCGTCCTGAACGACATCACCTGCCGCGACTGGCAGTTCCGCACCCGCGAGTGGCTGCAGGGCAAGATGTGGGACTCCAGCACGCCTGTCGGGCCGTACCTCGTCACTCCCGACGAGCTACCGGGCGGTGTCCGTCCCACCCTCAACGTGCGCCTGTCCGTCGACGGCGAGGTGATGCAGTCCGACTCCACCGGTGACCTGCTCTTCGACCCGGTGGCGCTGGTGGAGTACGTCTCCACGGTCGTTCGGCTCAACCCCGGCGACATCATCGCCACCGGCACACCCGGTGGCGTCGGCCACGCCCGCAGGCCCCAGCGCTTCCTCCTCGGCGGCGAAACGGTGGTCACGGAGATCGACGGCATCGGCCGCCTGGAGAACCGCGTGGTCAAGGGGACATCCGCCCGATGAGCCGCACCTTCGACGACGCCCGCCGCTGGACGCGGCTCGGCACCGATCTGCTCGTGAGGGCGGCGGACCTGGACGACGCCGGGCTGGACGTGCCGAGCGCCCTGCCCGGCTGGAGCCGCAAACACGTCGTGGCCCACGTGGCGGCCAACGCCGACGCGTTGTGCAACCTGGTCCACTGGGCTGCCACCGGCGAGCCGACGCCGATGTACTCCTCGCCCGAGGAGCGGACCGCCGGGATCGAGAACGGCACCCGACTGCTGGCCGCCGAACTTACCGCATGGCTGCGCCTGTCCGCCGACACGCTCGCCTCGGTGATGGACGTCCTTGACGACACGCAGTGGCAGGCGCCCGTGGTGACCGCCCAGGGCCGTACGGTGCCTGCGACCGAACTGCCGTGGATGCGTGCCCGCGAGGTTTGCGTCCACTCGATCGACCTGGCAACCGGACCGACCTTCGCCGACCTGCCGGCCGGCTTCCTCACCGCGCTGTGCGACGACGTCGTCGGCAAGCGCGCCGCGGCCCCGGGACCGGCGCTCGTCCTCAAGACCTCCGACACCCACTGGGAGCTGCCCGGAGAGGGGCAGCCCGTCGAACTCGTCGGAGAACTCCACGAGATCGCGGCCTACCTCACGGGCCGGGCCATCGGCCTTGCCACCCCCGGAGGCGAACCCGCTCCAGCCCTGGCCCCGTGGCTGTGAGCCCACCCGCGACGACCCAGGCGCTCGAGGAAGAGGCCATGTCCCCTGCTTCATTCGCCAACAGCGGCCGACCCGACGTGATCATCGTCGGCGGCGGCATCGGCGGCCTCAGCTCCGCCTTCGCCCTCGCCCGGGAAGGACTGCACGTGCGCGTCCTGGAACGGGCCAAGGAATTCGGCGAGGTGGGCGCCGGCATCCAGCTCGCGCCCAACTGCACTCGCATCCTCGACGAGTACGACCTGCTCGACGAGGCCAAGAGCCTCGGCGTGCACCCCGAGAACATGGTGATGCGCGACGCCCTCGACGCCCGCGAACTCACCCGGCTCGACCTCACGGACCTCGAACGCCGCTACGGCTACCCGTACCTGGTCATCCACCGCAGTGACCTGCACGCGCTGCTTCTACTCGCCTGCCGCCGGGCCGGAGTCGAACTCCTGACGGACCGCAAGGTCGTCGGCTACGACAACACCACTACCGGAGCCCGAATCAGCCTGACCGACGGCAGCGTCGAGGAGGCTCCCCTCATCATCGCCGCCGACGGACTCCACTCGGTGGCTCGGAACGTGCTCGTCGGAGACGACGTGGTCAGCTCCCGCTACGTCGCCTATCGGGCGGCCGTCCCCTTCGACCAGGTGCGGGCCGACCGTGTCGCGGAACGGGACGTCCTCGTCTACGTCGGGCCACGCTGCCACTTCGTCCAGTACCCCCTGCGCGGCGGCGAGATGTTGAACCAGGTCGCCGTGTTCGCATCGCCGACAGCCGATTCCGGCACGGAGAAGTGGGGCGGGCCCGAGGAGCTCGACGCGGCCTTCGAGGGCACCTGCGACACCATCCGCGAGGCCATCCCGCTGATGTGGCGCGACCGCTGGTGGCAGATGCTCGACAGGGACCCCGTCGACACCTGGGTGCACGGCCGTGTCGCCCTGCTCGGCGACGCCGCGCATCCGCCGCTTCAGTACATGGCGCAGGGCGCGATCATGGCGATCGAGGACGGCTGGGTGCTCGCCCACCACCTCGCCCGGAACCCGTCGGACTGGGACGCGGCCCTCGCCGCCTACCAGGCGGTCCGCGTCGAGCACTGCCGCCGGGTGCAGACCACCGCCCGCGCCTGGGGCGAACTGTGGCACCTCGACGGCATGGAGCGGCTGCAACGCAACGCGATCATGCGAGCTCGGGACACCTGCGACTACGGATTCACCGACTGGGTGTACGGCCCGACCGCGCTCACCCCGGACGAGGAGCCCGCCATGTTCACCCCGGTCCCGCTGGCCTCGGCGCCGGTCTAGCTCGCCGGGGGCGCGGCCAAGTGACTGACGCCTTCCTGTACGCGGCCGTCCGGACGCCCTCCGGCCGCGTCGGCGGCGCGCTCGATGTCGGCATCGTCCAGCACGATGTACGCGTTGTTGCCACCCAGCTCCAGGGATAGACGCTTGAGCAGGCCGCCGGCGACGGCATCGACCTCCCGCCCGGCACGGGTCGAGCCGGTGAAGCTCACCATGTCCACGCCCGGGGCCTGACCAGTGACTGACCGGTCTCGATGGCTCCCGGAAGGATGTGCAGCAGCCCGCACGGAAGACCAGCCTCCTCGAACAGCCGGGCTAAGAGCCCGCCTCCGACCACCGGAGTCTGGACGTCGGGCTTGAGCAGGACAGCGTTACCCATCACCAGGGCTGGGCCAACGGCGCGGGCCGCCAGCAGCAGTGGCGAGTGCCACGGGGTGATGATCCCGACGACTCCGACCGGGATCCGGCGGGCCACGCTCTGCCGAGGCTCCGCGGTAGCCACCAGAATGCCGGACGGCTGGCTGCCCAGCATCGCTGCCTCAAGAATCTCGCGGGCGGTCATCCGCACTTCCCACTCGGCCTTGGCCCTGATCGCGCCCGCCTCTCGAATCATCTGGTCGACGATCGCGGCCGAGTGCTCGGTCACAAGTTCCGAGAACCTGCGCAGCACATCGCCGCGCTGCGGTCCGGGCACCCTGCCCCACCCCACCGGCCGGCCTGGGCGGCGACCGCGGCACGGGCCACGTCGTCCTCGGAAGCGATGCCCGTGCGGGCCAGGACCGCCCCCATGGCCTTCTCAAGAACCGGCGAAGTGCCCCCTCCGACTCCTCCCAGCCGCCGATGTAGGTCTTGCCGTCCCACTCTTCGGCGAACGAGAACGGACTGTCGGGCATGACACTCTCCCCTGCATGCCTCGTCTCAGGCGATGGCCACCGGTCCTGTCTCGGTCCGCTGAGACGGTGCGCCTTCACCATGGACCCGCCATAATCGACGTTACTGTCGAAAAGTCAACACTATAGTCAGGAGTCGCGGCAATCATGTCCGAGCGGCCGTCCTCGCCCCCCTCGGCAACTGCGGAGTACGGAAACAGCGACCACTACGCCCGGTGCCGTCACAGGGCGGAAACCGCGCGAGGACGATGTGCCGCTGCCCGCGGGACGGCACGCCGGCGGCGCCCTGCAGTCACGATCACGAAGCAACCAGCATCGCCGGCCCGTGGGCCTGTATACGCCTTGCCTGGTGGCCACCGTGTACGGCGAGGTGGCGTGTCGACTGTCGCGCCACCGCAGCCGCTTTCGTGGACTCCCACCGGATAAGTACACCAACCGGGCGAGTCGGGGCTGGCAGTGCAGGCGCCCTCTGGTCAACATACGTCGAAAAGTAGAAAAGGAGGGTGCCGGAGTACATACTGGCTTGGCATGGATTCCGCCACCAGCGTGACGAGCGCCTGTGGTCCGGTCTATTGCGTCTGGTATCGCGAATGGACGAGAAGCACTTCCTTCCTTCCGGCGCCCCGAACCATCCGCAGGGCGGATGCCGCGACGCGGTGTTGGCACGGGCACTGACCGCCGTACACGAGCGACTGCTGCCCAGCGCTGCGGCGGCCTACCTACTCTCCTCGGACGGTTCCCTGACAGCGTCCACGGTCCTGGACACGCCGCTCGCCTTCACAGTGGCCCCGTTCGTCGCGGTCACCGACAGGGACATGACCGTGGCCATCTCACATCGCAGCGGCAAGCTGGCTGTAAAGGGGCCGACTGAGGTCCATGAGGTGGTCCGGGCCGCCCCTATTACGGTTCTGCAGGCCCCATTCGCCGCCATGGTGGTGGCCTCCGCTCCCATACGCACAGCACAGCGGCGGTTTGGCGTGCTCGCCGTCCGGTGGGTTCCGGACCGGGACGTACCCACGGAGTCCTTGGACTTCCTCATAAGCCTCGCCGACGAGGTCGCCGCTTCCCTGGACCACCTGGCCGCCCAGGGTGTATCGATGGAAGCCCCCGACATTCCGCTCTACATACCAGTGGGAGCCGGGTCAAGCTCGGAGATCAACGTGCGGTCCGGCACGATACCCGGGGAGTGGAGGGAGCGGACAAGTAGCGGACGGTTCCTTTTTCAGCTACAGCGGCTCGGACTGAAGCTCACCGCGGCAAGCCGGGTGGCGGACGTCATCTCTGCCACGCAGTCGGTGGTGGTGCGGCCTTTCGGCGGACGCGCTGTGACCCTGTGCCTTCTGGAGCACGGGCGATTGCGGGTCGCCGGTTCGTCGGGCGCCTGCAAGGAGGACCTGCGCGGTGTTGAAGGGATCCTGCTCGAGGAGGGGACGCCAGAAGCCGACGCGGCACTCCTCGTCCAGCCGATGGTCTTCGCGTCGTCACAAGAGTTGCTTGCGGCCTATCCCGATCTCGACCGGTACCACGACGGACGGCCGAGGGCTTTCCTGCCGCTCGTGTCGAACGGGCGGCCAGTGGGCTGCTGCATCATGGTCTTCGATCGGCCGCCGGACCTGCGCAACGACGAGCTCGCCATCCTCACGGCCATGCTCGGCCAAGTGGCGCAGTCGCTGGAACGCACACACGGTATTGAGGTACTGCAGGCAGTCGCCCGCGGCATGCAACGTTCCCTGCTGCCGCGAGGTCTGTCGAACGCGAAGGAAGTGGAGACCACTGCCCGGTATCTACCGGCCACAGTCGGAGCGGAGGTCGGAGGCGACTGGTATGACGTGATCAGGCCGCGCAGGAACATGCTGGGGATGATCATTGGCGACGTCGAGGGGCACAGCCTGGACGCGGTCGGCGTCATGGGACAGCTGCGCAGCGCTGTTCGAGCCTACGCAACCGAGGGCCATGACCCGGCCAGCGTACTCATCCGTAGCAACCGTCTTCTCTCGGAGTTGGAGACAGAACTGTTCGCCACATGCACCTGCATGTGGCTAGACCTCGAGTCCGGTACAGCCATACTGAGCAGCGCGGGTCATCATCCGCCCATCATTGTCGATGCATGCGGCCGTACGGTCTCCACCGAAGTCATGGTGGGGCCGCCTCTGGGCGTCGATCCCGATGCGGTGTACCGGCAGACAGAGTTTGTGATCTCTCCGGGCGGACTTGCAGCCTTTTTCACCGACGGCCTGGTCGGTACCCGGACCGCGGATGTCGAGGATGTCATCGAGCGCCTCCGGCGCCGCGTCGCCGAGCATGTGGACCAGAATCTGGAGACGCTGGCGGACCGACTCATTGAAGACTCCGATGCACGAGCGCAGCGCGACGACGACATCGCGCTGCTTCTCATGCGCTTCATGGGTACCCACGGCGCCGTCGCACGGATTGCCGACACCTCCGTCCAGCGCCACGACATAGGACGGGTGCGCGACGTTCGCCACTTCGTGCACGATGTGGCGGTCGACTGGGGTCTGGACACGCTCGTTGACGAGCTGGAACTGCTGGTCTCGGAGGTCGTGACGAATGGGTTGATCCATGCTCAGAGCGAGGTCGACGTCCGGATCCGGCAATACGACGACCGGTTGCGGGTGGAGGTACGCGACAACGACCCCTATCCGCCGATTCCCGCGGCAGTCCTGGATATTGAGGAGACTGGTAACGACGCGGCGGAATCCGGGCGTGGCCTCCTCATCGTCGACGCCATAGCGTCCGATTGGGGCAGCTCGCCAACCGGGCGCGGCAAGACGACGTGGTTCGAAATCACGGTCCCTGCAGCCTGACCTAGGTCTGCGTAACAGGTGAATGGGGTCCTGGAGCGATACCGAATGAACAACGGGTGCCCCAGCGCACTGCGACTTCCTGCTTGTCCGTGGCGGATGGATTTTCGATCGAAATCAGCTGCTGCCAGGTTGGTGTTCCGCCCCGCTGCGTCCAGGGCGGAACACCGCCTTCCACGGACATACGCTCTCCGGCAGCGAGCGCCGTGGACGCTGGCTGGGACCTATCGACCGGTGGCGAGGACCATTCGGAAGCGGGCAGCGCCGGACACCATACGGTCGAACGCTTCGTCGACACGCTCGAGCGGCATCACCTCGATCATCGGTCGTACGCCGGTGAGGGCAGCGAAGCGCATCGTCTCTTCGATGTCGCGGGCCGTGCCGGAGGGATGGCCGTGCACGGCCTTGCTGCCCATGATCAGCTGAAGCGGGCTGACCTGGATGGGCTCAGGCGTGGCACCGATGACCACGAGCTCGCCATGTTCACGCAGCCCGTCGATCGTCGCCGTCATGGCGTCGGAGTTGGCGGCCGTGGCCAGGACAACTGTGGCTCCGCCGAGCGCCTGAAGGGACTTGGCAACATCGCCAGCAGTACTGTCGATGTAGTGGTGCGCGCCCAGGGCAGTGGCCAACTGCTCCTTGTCGGAACCACGGGCGATGGCAACCGTTTCGAAGCCGAGCTTGTTCGCAAACTGCACCCCGAGGTGACCGAGGCCTCCGAGGCCGAGGACGGCGACGAGATCGCCCGGCTTCGCATTGGTGCGCCGCAGGGCGTTGAAAGTGGTGACGCCGGCACAGCCCATGGGCGCGGCCTCCGCCGCGGTGAGCTGGTCGGGGATCCGGGCCAGGGCGCTGGCTGGCACGACCACGGCGTCGGCGTAACCGCCCGGGTATGCCCAGCCCGGTACCTGCAGGTTCCGGCAGCTGATGAAGTCTCCCTTGCGGCAGGGCACACAGTGGCCACAGTGGCCACCGAACCAGCCGACAGCGACACGGTCGCCGACGTTCCAGGTCTCAACGCCGTCGCCGATTGCGTCAACGCGACCGGCAATTTCGTGACCGGTCACCAGAGGAAACCGAACGCCGGGGAAGTGTGCGTGCACGAAGCCGGCGTCTGCGTGGCAGATACCGCAGACCTCCACCGCTATGCGCACCTGCCCTCGGCCGGGCTCGGGCTGCTCGCGGTGGACGAGCGTGAAGGGACCGCCCGGATGGTCTACCTGAGCGGATCGAATGATGGACATGACTCCTCCGAAGTCCCTCGCTGAATCTTTGTATCAACGCTAGCACGTCTAATATATCAACGCTAGATCGAAAGGTGGGAGGCTCCTGCAGTGGAACTCAGAATGTCCTGGCTTGTAGCAGGTCAGCGTGGCGGTGGATGTCCGCCCACGGGAGCGGCCTCACACTCGCACCCCCGGAGTGAGGCCGCACTGCGAACAGGTCTTGGCCTGCGGCGGCCTCATCAAGGATGCGAGAGGCGGGTCGCCCACACCGCAGGTCAACGTGGTCCTGCAAGTGTTCCGGCCGGCGTCCGAGGACATGATCATGCTGGCGGCGTCGATGCCTGGCACGGTGACGGTCTGCTCGACCACCTGTGCAGGTCCGCTCGGCCAGCTTGGCGGCCATACGCGGCTTTGGGGCAGGCGATGTCAATCAGCTGGACGCCGAGCTGTTCTGCACGTCGCCATCGCCCTACACCAGGGACTATAGCGATGCTATGAAGTACCGTATGCTATGCGCATGGACACTCGGCAGCGCATTCTCGACGTCACCGCCAATCTGCTGCAAGGCGCACCGGGCGTGCCGGTCTCCACCCGCGCGATCTGCGAGGCGGCAGGCGTCTCGGCGCCTACGTTGTACCACCACTTCGGCGATAGGGACGGGCTCTACGACGCGGTCGTAGCCCAGAGCTTTGAGTCGTATCTGGCCGCCAAGCGGGCGATGGCCTTCTCCGACGACCCGGTCGAGGATCTGCGGCGCGGCTGGGACGCTCACATCGAGTTCGGTGTCAGCAATCCGTCGCTCTACACCCTGATGTACGGCACCTCCCATATGCGCGCCAAGCCGACTGCGGCGATTGAGGCCCGGTCCCTTCTGACGGGCCTGCTCACCCGGGTGGCCCAGGCCGGACGGCTGAGTGTCGACCTCGACCTGGCCGTCGGCTCCGTCGAGGCCGCCAGCGTCGGCGTCACGCTTCAGCTGATCCGTGACGGCGACAACCATGTTCTCTCCGAACAACTACGGGAGGCCGTTCTCGCCTCGATCTTGACGGAGCCGCCTCGACAGCCGGCTCGCGGCACGATCGCCAGCGTTGCCACGCAGCTCGCTGCCCTGTTGGCCGACCAAACGGACGGCGAGACAGGTGACACGACGAGCGGAGCGCCTGCCGAGTCACCGCTTTCCACCGGCGAACGAATCGTGCTGGCCGAGTGGCTGCACCTTCTCTCCCACCGCGGAGGGCCGACTGCGGGGAGTAGGCGCAGGACGGTGGGCTGACACCGGGGAGCAACCGGCCTGCGCGCCGTAGGCGGGGGAGCTGACTTGCAGGTCGTGGCTGCCCCGGACAGCACACCGCTGTGCGACTCTCGGGCACGGCCAAGCCGCACCCCCGTACTACGGCCGTGAACTGGCCAAGGAATACGCCCATTTCAACCGGGTTCACGCTCGGCTGCACGCACCGGGCGAGCGGGCCTTCGCCCGACTGAAGCAGAGGCGGATCCACCGCAAATCCCGCTGCAGCGCGAGCAGGACCGGGCCGACCGTCGCCGTTCACGCCACCGAGATCACCTGGCGTTCGGGGTGCCAAACCCTCGGCGAAGCGAGGTCAGGATTCGTCACATTGGTCAGCCGGAGGAACGTCATCAACCGCCTCTGGGGGCAGAAGAATCACCCGCGCCCGAAGACCGGATTGTACCGCTGCCGGGGTACGTGCCTGGCTCGCGGCGCGCCTGCCCCAGTAAGCAGTCCGCTCCAGCGCAAGGAAGACGCTCAGGCACCGGACGTCCCCCGTCGCGCCGGTCGCGGCGACCACCACGTCACGGACTGCGGTGTGCCGGCGCAGCTCGGCCTCTGTCTCGCCGAGCTCCAGCGGTAGCCCCGGATCTTGACCTGCCGGTCGAGCCGTCCGACGACTCGAGTTTCCCGTCGGCCAGTTCACGCACGACAATCCGGTCGTGTACAGACGCGCTCCCGGGCCGCCCAGCGGATCCGGCCTGAACGGTTCAGCGGTCGGGCCGGGCCGGTTCAGGTATCTGCGGGCGAGTCCCTCACCGACCGCGAACAGCTGATCGGCGGCACCTCGCGCAACCGGCCGCATCGCCGCGTCCAGTACCCGAACGTAGGTACCGTGCAGAGCTGCGCGGGTCCACTGGCTGGGCTCGGCGATCTCGGGGTGCTCGGCGGCCAACCAGCGGCCGATCTTCGCGAGCACGCTGCGGTAGCCTCTGCGGATCTTCGGAGTCAGCGTCGATGTCGCGTACCAATGCTCAACCGACGCCGCCCACTGGACTGGAACTCCCTCCATCCTCCATCGCGGCCGGTCCGGACTCATGCCCCTGACGGTGGCGGGTCTGCGCGGCCGAGTGCCGCGACCGCCCGGTGGAGGCCGTAGAGATCCTTGCCCCACTGCCCCCTCATCGCCGGGGGAACACGCAGCGCGGCCAGGGCCTCGGTGGACAGGTCCTCCAGCAGCGGGCTGCGGTTCAGCAGCAGCTGGCAGATCACCACGGCCAGTTTGTCGGCGTCACGGCGATAGGCCGAGTCGGCCTAAACCTTGCAGATCCGCCGGACGGCATCGTCGACGAGATCTGCCCCGAAGCCCCGACGGGCCAGGGTCGGCCGTATGAACCGACCGAGCCGGTCGGAGGCGGTGAACTCGCCGAGCAGGCAGACGTAGATGAGCACGAACGGCCGGGCGTCGGGGCCGATCCGGCCGCCCCATGAGCGCCGGAAGTCGGCGAGTTGGCAGTACGCCTCCGGCTGCCCGTGCCGGCCACGCAGCCAGGCCGGCACGGGCAGCAACGGTCGGACCGCTTCCCACCCCGCGTCCGTCATGCCGAGGGATACCGCCGAACACGTTCCGGGTGATCGGCCGCATTCCCGAACCGGTGAGCGACACAATCACACGTCGGTACAGCCGAGTTGAACTCCACCGGCGCGAGCACGTACAACTGCGGCAACAGGGTCTCCTGGATCTCGGTGGGCTTCGCAACCCCGAGCTACCAAGAGGCCCTGTTCTCATGCCCGCCGCCAGCCGCGATCACCCGATCGAGATCCCGTTCGGCGCGGACCCCTCAAGATCGGATCGACAACACCTACTAAAGCTGTTCCAGCTCATTGTCAATCGCGCTGCTCATGATCGCTCCCGGAATGTGTCGACCGTCTGGCCCTGGGCTTTCAGCCGCCGGACCAGGTAGTCCCAGACTTGCTGAATAGCTGCCTCGCTGTAAATGTGGTCGCGTTTGGCCAGCGCTTCGTCTTCGTCGGACCAGGTCGCCCATCCGCCGCCTTGCAGGGTGAGCAATTGCTGGCTGCAGGCCCGGTCCAGCAGCACGGCGGTCACCACAGCCGTCGGCAGGTCCGGCCCTACGCAGACGATGCCGTGGTTGACGAGGAACAGCGCACGGGCATCACCGAGCGCGTCGGCAACTCTGCGCCCGAGCTCGCGGGTGAGGATCAGGTCGGCCGTGTGGGTGAATCTCGGCACATCAGGCGGTACGAACAGGTTCGCCTCGTGGCTGACGGGTCGTAGGGGCTGACCGGTGGCGGCCAGGGCTACCGCCGCGCGGCTGTGCGTATGCACGACGGCGCCGATGTCCGGGCGGGCATTCATCACCTCGGTGTGAATGGGGTACTCGCTGTGCCGCGGCCCCACGCCCTCCACCACGACCCCGTCAGGATCGACGAGGTGGACCAACTCGGGCGTCACCTCCTCCATTCCCCAGCCGCTCTGTTTGAGCCACACCCCGCGATCTTGAGGATCGCGGGTGGAGGCGTGTCCCCAGATCAGGTCCGCATGGCCGGCCGCGCCGAGAACGCGGGAGGCGGTGGCGACCAGGGCACGGAGATCTGCGGAGATCATCCGAAGCTCACATGCACATTCTTCGGCTGCGTGTAGGACAGCAGTTCCTCGATGTCCTCCTCGCGTCCGACGCCGCTGTCCTTGAAGCCACCGAACGGGGTACCAGGAGTGTGCCGCGAGACGTCGTTCACCCAGACGTAACCGGCCTCCACGTCGCGCGCGAAGCGGTGGGCGGTAGCGAGGTCCCGGGTGAACACACTCGCGGTGAGCCCGTAGCGCACGCTGTTGGCGATGCGCAGCGCGTCCTCGTAGTCATCGAAGGGCATCGCTGCGAGCACCGGACCGAAGATCTCCTCCTGCGCGAGCCGGGAGTCCGGCCGGACGTCGGCGAACAACGCGGGTCGCACGAAGTTGCCTGCGGCGAAGTCACCACCGGTCAGCTGATTGCCGCCCACGACCAGCCGCGCCCCCTCGTCCTTGCCGATCTGAACGTAGCGATTGACCTTGTCCAGCTGAAGCGCGTTGACGATCGCGCCGGTTTCGGTGTCCGGGTCATCCGGAGCGCCGGAGCGCAGTGCCTCGATCTGCGTGGCCAGCCGCTGAATGAAGTCGGCATATACGTCGCGGTGCACGAGCAGGCGTGACGTCGACCCGCAGGACTGGCCCTGCCAGGTGAAGTTCATGCCGCGTACCGCCGCGGTGATGGCCAGGTCCAGGTCCGCGTCGGGGAAGATCACGAGTGGGTTCTTGCCGCCGAGTTCGAGGGTGACGGTCTTGACGTTCACCCCTGCGGCGCGAGCCTGGATGGCCCGCCCGGTGTCGGGAGAGCCGATGAAGGCCAGGCGCCTCACATCGGGGTGCGCGACGAGGGCGTCACCTGCCGTGGTTCCGTACCCGGTGACCACATTGACCACACCGGGCGGGAAGATCTCGTGGGCCAGCTCGGCGAGCCGCAGTGCCGAGAGACTGGTGTGTTCGCTCGGCTTGACGATCACCGTGTTGCCCGCTGCGAGCGGCGCCGCCATCTTCGACGCAGCGAACATCAGCGGATGGTTGAAGGGCACGATCCGGCCGACGACGCCGTAGGGCTGGCGCAGCGTGTAGTTCACACGGTCGAACGAGGTGGGGATGGTCTCACCACGTGCCTGAAGGACGAGGCCTGCGAAATAGCGCAGCTGCGCCGCCGCAATACCGGCATCGTTGCGCATCTCGCGGATCGGGCTGCCGTTGTCGAGGACATCGAGCATGGCCAGTTCTGTTGCCTCGGCTTCGATCGCATCGGCAAGGGCATTTAGAGGCGCAGCCCGCTCCTGCGGTTCGCGGCGGCGCCAGTCCCCGAAGGCATCGCCTGCAGCCGTCACAGCGGCGGCGACGTCGTCGGAAGTGGCGTTGGGGATGCGGGCGATGATCTCGCCGGTCGCAGGATTGACGGCATCGATGGTGCCGCCGTCGGAGGCAAGACGCGGCCGTCCGCCGAAGTACATCGGCCGCACGTCAGGCTGGGTCGCTGTCATTGGGAAGTCTCCTCTTTCGCAACGCCGGCCTCATGGAGGATGGCAATCACGTCATCGTCTGTGGATTCGCGGATGTTGTTGCTTCGGAAGGGGTGGTCCGAGCTCGCGGCGAGCATCGCGGCGAGGTGTGTGTGGTCGAGCTCTCCCTCGGTGAATCGGGCGGCGAAGCCGATCCGGTCGAACAAGTCTGCGGCACGTGCGATGAGTGGGCGGTACTCGGCGTCCAGGTGCTGGGCGTTGAAGCGGGCGACGGGCAGCAGTAGGGCACCGTTCTGGTGTCCGTGGCTGAGTGGTATGGAGGGAGCGGACGAGAGCGCGTGAACGAGCCCCAGTCCACTGTTGCCGCAGGCGAGATTTGCGGCGCTGCTCGCGTCGAGGAGCAGTTGTAGGTGTGTGTCGTCGCGCTCGTCCAGGGCTCGTGGCAGAACGCGGATGATGGTGTCGGCCGCTCGTACGGCGAGGGCATCGGTGAACATGCTGCGTCCCTTGGCCCATAGCGCCTCGAACGCGTGGCTGAGCGCGTCGACTGCCGACTCGATCATGGGTGTTCTCGGTAGACCGCGCAGGACCGACGCGTCGAGTATCGCGACCCGTGGTTCGCACCCTTGGCCGCGGACGATGATCTCGCGCGGCCAGCCGGGCTCGTGCAGAACGAGTGCGTTCGACACCTCGCTGCCGCTGCCGGCGGTGGTGGGCACCGCGACAGTGGGGACAGGCGGCGTTGGTACTCGGTCCACCCCTTCGTAGGCGGTGATGGGTCCGGGATTGTTGAGGCGTATGGCGACGGCCTTCGCCGCTCCCAGTGCGCTGCCGCCACCGATGGCAAGTACCGCGTCGCACTGGGCCCGCCGGACGCTACTGACGATGCTCTCCACTGCGGCAACGTCGGGGTTGGGCATGACCAGCGCCGTGTGCGCGATCGGCAGCGAGCCTGCGGCGCCCAGGATCTGCCACAGCAAGCCCACTCGCTCGATGCCGTGGTCGGCGACAACCGCTATTCGGCGTGCGTCCAGTCCCGTGAACACGTCGCCGAGATGCCCGAGTGAACCCCTACCGCTGAGGATCGTCGTGCCGACGTGGAAGCGTTTATTCCGGGGCGGTATCGGCTCTGCCGCCGTCGTCACGCCAGCTCCGCGGTGACCAGGTTGGGCGCGTCGTGCCGAGCTACTTCCGACTCGAGCAGCGTCCCGCATGCCGGGCATGCATGTTCGCGGATCTCAAGGTCATGATGCAGGACTATGAACGGGCCGTGGTCCTGCGGCGGGACGACCCGGCTGGCGGCTCCGCTCTTCCAGTCCGGACCGGCGCCGAGGTCATGGCCGCACCGGCAGACCACGGTCCCTGCATTGGTGAACCGCAGCGACGGGGTGATGGTGCGTCCGGGCGGTGGCGCCGTTTCGGTTTCGGCCGTCGGCTTCCCTGTGCGTGTGTAGCGGATCTCGGACCGGCGGAGTGTCGTGGCATGCTGGTCGACCGCCCAGCCGCCGTCCGGCTCCGCTGTCAGAACGACGCCGTATACGCGTTCGGCCTGTTCGCGGCTGACATAGCCGTCGGTTACGTCGGCGATGACGTCAGCCGGTACGCGGTCGATCGGGTCGCCGAACCCGCCGCCTCCCTGGAAACTGTAGGCCAGCGTGTCGCCGCGCTGGAGTGTGAAGAATCCGGGCTTGGCGTTGAACGAGATGTACTCTCCTGGCCAAGTCGCGAGGTCGTCGACGTTGCCCACCGACCCGACCGGGGAGCGATCCTCGACTGCGCGGAGCATCCCATTGCGGTTGCAGGCACCTTCGAGTCCGCCGAAGAGCCCGACGCTGTTGGGAACCTCGACGCCGTGACCGACAATCATGGTGCGCAGTTCGTCCGCGTCGTGCGGAGTCAGGGCAAGACCGACCGTAGCGCCGCCGCGTTGACGCCCTGGACCGCCCGAGTCGCGCACGATGCTGCGGTAGAGGTAGAGCACCGGACCGGTCGCCTCATGGCTCTCCACGTTGGTGATGGCCGGCCGCGGCACGCAGAAGTCGCCAGATGCGGTGAGCCCGTCGTGGTCGTGGTAGGCACCACCACCACCGGCCGTCGAATCGAGGAGGAAGTTGCCGTAGGGCTGCCCGTCGCGGTTCTGTCCGGACAGGATCAACGCGGTCATCGACCCCTTCGTCACGGCGGTGGCGTCCTCGGCAGTCTCCGTCGAAGCGGTGGCCAGCCTGGACAGCGCAGCGACGCACACGTTCGTCACCACCCAGATCGAGCCGATGGTCGCCGACGAGACCGGGGCCGGCCAGGTCGCGTTGACGACGCTGCCCTGCGGCGCCTTGATCGTCAGCGGCCGCAACACACCCTCGTTCCAGCGCAAGCCGGACCCCAGAATCGGCAGCACCGCAGTGAAGACCCCGCCGACCAGGCCGGACCAGGTGCAGTTGATGAAGCCGGGGGCCTGCGGCGATGTGCCATCGAAGTCGATGACGAGTTCGTCGCCACGCTTCGTCACCGCCACGTGGTACTCGTAGAGCCGGTTCTCGTGTCCGTCGTGCTCCAGATAGTCCACGGCGCGGAACGTGCCATCGGGCAACCCGCGCAGCCGATCACGCAGCTGCTCCTCCGAGTGCTCGATCTCCAACTCCATGACGCGCAGCACCTGCTCGATGCCATAGCGGTCGAACAGCTCGACCAGTCGCCGTGCGGCCACCGTGTTTGCGGCGATCATCGCCTTAAGGTCGAGGCCGACCGCCATCGGCAGCCGGGTCATTCCCATGATCATCTGCCAGATGTCCTCACGCACCTGGCCGCCCTCGACTAGCTTGACGCCGGGCAGCAGCATCGCCTCCTGTTGAATCTCAGTGGCGCCGATCGACCAGCTGCCGAAGTTCATGCCGCCGATGTCGATCTGGTGCGCGCACGCGCCGACCCACGCGACTCGTTCGCCGCCGTAGAACACTGGGGCAACGATCGAGACGTCGGGCTGGTGCAGGGCACCGCGGTAGGGGTCATTGAGGATGAACATGTCACCCTCTTCGATGCCCGGATTGATCGAGAAGTCCTTGACGATGTTGCGGACGACGCTTGCCATCGAGCCCGAGTGGAACAACACCTGTGGCCCCATCGTGACGATGGCGCCGTCGGCCAGGTAGGTACCGACGTTGAAATCTGTGGCGTCGGTGACAACGGGCGACCCGGAGACCGCCTTGAGTGTGATCGCCTGCTCCTCGGTGATGGCAGACAGCCGATTGCGGATCACCTCAAAACTGATCGGGTCGACGGTCACCGGCGTTGATGCTGTCCGAACGGTCACGGGGTGCACTCCTCGATGGTTCTCGGTTGTAGCTGATGCCCCCCAGGACGGGGCGACTTGGGGTCTCGCGGTCATCACAGGCTGATGAGCAGGTTGCCGACACCGTCAACGCTCACGCGCTGCCCCGGGGCGACGTACACGGTGGTGGTCGGGTGCTCAACGATCACCGGCCCTGCGATGTCCGCACCGGTATCCAGTCCCTGCCACTGCAGTACGTCGGTCTCGAGCCATGCACCGCTCTTGACGTCGTACACAGGCCGGCTACGCGTCGGCGTATTCGAGAGGGGCAGGTGCGGCGCGAAGGCGGGCTTGGGTGTGCGACCCACCGCGTCGACACGGAACGTGGTCAGCTCGATACCCGCCTCGCGGAAGCCTGCGCCCTTGCCATAGGTGTCCTCGTACGTCCGCTCGAAGTCCTCGACCACCGCACTGATCGACGCGGCGTCGAACTCGCCCGGCGGCACCTGAATGATCAGCTCGTGGGTCTGGCTGCGGTAACGAACGTCCACGCTGCGAGTAACCACACAGTCGGCGGGCGGAACCCCTGCCTCGTCGAGGCGTTGCACACACGTCGCTTCCAGCTCAGCGAACACCGAGGCGATGACGCCGGCATCGAAGTCGTCCCACGGTGCGGGGTTTCCCGGCACGCTGCGCATGAGCTGCGAGCGCTCGGCGCCGTGGTGGATGTCGGAGGCCAGTGCGCCGTACGCCGAGTGGGCCATCGAGGTGGCCGGCACCAGGATCTGCCGTATGCCGAGGTCGGCGCCAAAGCCGGCACAGTGCATCGGCCCCGCGCCGCCGTAGGCGTACAGGACGAAGTCGCGGGGATCCATGCCCCGCCCGATGGTCAGCTCGCGAAGCGTGTCTGCCATCCGTGAGTCGACGATGTGCCGGATGCCGGCGGCCGCCTCCACCACGTCCAGTCCCAGCGGCTTGGCGATCTGCTCTCGGATCGCCTCCTGAGCTGCCTCCTTGTCCAGGCGCATGCGGCCATTCAGAAAGGTGTCCGGGTCGATGATCCCGAGTACCACGTCGGCATCCGTGACCGTCACGCGCTTGCCCCCGCGCCGGTAACACACGGGCCCGGGGAAGGCGCCCGCGCTCTCGGGGCCGATGCGCAGTTCGCCGGCTATTACTTCGGCGACCGAGCCGCCGCCCGCCCCGATCGCAGTGATGTCGACCATCGGCGCGGTGACGTGATACTTGGCCACCTCGGTGATGCCCGAGACCACGGGGCGACCGCCGACGATCAGCCCGACGTCGAAGCTGGTCCCACCCATGTCGGAGGTGATGACGTTCGGGTGTCCGAGCTCGCGCGCGAGGTGCAGCGAACCGATCACCCCACCGGTCGGGCCGCTTGCCAGCAGAAGCACTGCGAGTCGGGCCGCGTCGCCGGCACTCATGACTCCGCCGATGCTGTTCAGCACGCTGAACCGGCCACGCAGGCCGCGCTCACGCAGGGAACGCTCAAGCCGTCCGAGGTAGCGATCGACCATGGGGCCCAGGTAGCTGTTCAGCACCGTCGTGGCGGTGCGCTCGTACTCGCCAAGCACAGGGCTCACCTGACTGGAGAGGCTGACGTACACGTCCTCGCCTGCGACCTGGCGGATGATCTCGCCGATACGGGTCTCGTGCTCCGGGTTCCGGAACGACCACAAAAGACAGACCGCAAAGGACTCAACGCCCTGCGCGAGGAGCGCCTCGACGGCGGATCTGACCGCCCCCTCGTCCAGAGGCAAAACGACATTTCCGGCCTGGTCAACGCGTTCGGGCACCTCGGCGATCCGCTGACGCGGGATGATCGGAACCGGGTAACGCCGGTCTCGGAACCGACCGAGGGACTCTGTCGGCGTGCCCGCGGTGAACCCCATCAGGCGCTGGACGATCAGGGTGTCGCCGAACCCACGCGTTGTGATGAGGCCCGTCGTGGTACCGCGTCGCTCGATGAGGGCGTTGGTTGCCTGTGTCGTACCGTGACCGAAGCTTACGACTTTGCCCAGCATCTGCTCCAGCGTCTCGCCGCGCTCGGCCGCAGCAAGCTCAAGCGCCGCGAATACCCCCTCGTCCAGCGCGGCCGGCGTGGTCGGCGCCTTATTGGTGATCACTCGGCCCGAGCCGTCCATCACCACAAGATCAGTGAATGTTCCACCCGTATCGATGCCAATACAGAGAGCCTCGGGCTCGCTGAGGGACGGTTCGCTCATGAAATGACGCCTCGTTCCGTTATTGCCGCGGGGTTGCATGTCGCAGGGCTGGACCATGTGGCCACGCCGTTGCCGATGCGTGAAATGTAGGAGCTCCGCAACATGCGGTACATAGGCTCTTTCCGCATAGCAGAAAAGCGTTCCGTATCCTGGCACCTGGCGCATGGCGGGAGCTAGCCTGCGTCTCATGGCACAGCGATCAGACGAGCCGGACCCGGCCGAGCAGGGCGCTCCGCTGTCTTCGGTCGACAACGCCCTGAAGGTCTTGTTGATCCTCCAGCAACGCGCCCACGTACGCGTCTCGGACATCGCATCCGAGCTGGGCGTATCCGTGTCCACCGCACATCGGCTGCTGGGCGCGCTGGTCTACCGCGACTTCGTCGAACAGGACGAGACGACCAGGGCCTACAGGATCGGTTCCGCGATGCATGGCCTCAGCTCGCCGACGACACATGGCGTCAACATCCAGAGCCTTGTTCGCCCCTACATGGAAACCCTGTGCCGAGAGGTCGGCGAGACGGTGCAGCTGGTGACTCTGCATCGAGCAAACGTTCAGTTCGTCGCCTCCGTCGAGACAACCAAAGCCCTACGGACCTCATCCAGGGTGGGGCTGAGCATGCCGGCGCACTGCTCCTCGGGGGGCAAAGCGCTGCTAGCTGACCTGTCAACCAGGGAGCTCCACAAGCTCTACCCGTCCGAGCACCTGCCTGTCCGTACGCCGCGCTCCATTGCCACGCTCGAGGACCTGGCGAGCGAGCTCGCCAGCGTACGGCGACGTGGATACGCGGTAGCGAACGGTGAAGGCGAGTTGGATGTCGCTGCCGTTGGTATCGCTCTGCGGGATGCCAGGGGCACGTCACATGCGGCGCTGGCCGTCTCCGGCCCCCGCTCTCGCATGCGACCGAGGACCATGGCGGCCATCGCCGAGTCGATGCACTGGGTGGCCCAGCAGATCGCCGGCAGCCTCGCCTGAGGTCCGACGCCCGCCCCTCGAACTGCACTCGACAGCCGGCACCAGCGCGGACCAGCTTTCATTTTTTTCCGCATAGCAGAAAACCCGCATGGACAAGTGTCGTCTGGGTTTCTAGCGTGTGTCGCACGCCACAGGGCTGGGCTACATCTTCGAGAAGTACCTCTGTGCGAATGGCAGCTCTGACCGAAGCGTGTAGTCGGCATCCAGCTCTTGAGTCACCAGCCACCTCACTCGGGCGAGGTCACGCGCGACCGATCGGCAGGTTCAACAAACGCCCCAGGACGGCCGGCTCAAGCTATATGCGCAACCTCCCTACTTCGCTACGGAAGGGAGCAAGTAACAAGCAGAAGGAGTTGATCAGCGTGGCACGTGGGCACGACGGCAAGGTTGCCGTGATTACCGGCGCGGCGGCCGGAATTGGGCAGGCATACGCACGAAGACTGGCTGAGGACGGCGTCGATGTGGTCGTCGCCGATGTATCCGACGCCGAAGAGACCGTCGAGCTTGTGCGCGCCACGGGACGACGGGTACTTGCCGTGCGCTGTGATGTGTCCCAGGAATCAGATGTCGCTTCGCTTCGCGACCGCGTCGTGGATTCGTTCGGGCACTGCGACATCCTCGTGAACAACGCGGGCGTCATGCCCATCGTGCCTTTCGCCGATCTCGACCTCGCGGAGTGGCAACGCACACAGTCGATCAACCTCAACGGAATGTTCTTGACCTGCAAGGCGTTCGTGCCGGCCATGGCGGAGCGCGGGTGGGGACGCGTGGTGAATCAGACGTCCAACACCGTCGGGATCGTTGTCCGGTCGTTCAGCTCCTACGTCGCGAGCAAGGGAGGGATCATCGGGCTCACCCGCTCCTTGGCGAGCGAGTTCGGTGCCCAGGGCGTGACTGTGAACGCGATCGCGCCAGGTCTCACCGCTACCAAGACCGTCCTCAGCCGCTCGATCGGCGCCTCAGGGCAGTCCCTCCAGGAGGAGTTCGACGAATTCATCGCTGCTCAATCGATCAAAAGGATCGGGACGCCTGACGACCTCGCGGGCGCAGTCTCGTTCCTCACATCTGACGACGCATCATTCATGACTGGCCAGACTCTCGTCATCGACGGCGGCCTCTGGCGCATCTGACGTCAACTCACGCCTCACAAACCATCAAACTCCTATCTGGAGGACAGGACAATGATGACAACAGCAACCAACCAGTACTACATGATCAGAGCCATCGCGACAAGACACAAAGTCGCTACCGCGGTGATAGCAGGCCTGGTGGCGACTCATATTGCCACCATGTGGGGGTACTGGTTCCACGCTCTGAAGCTCCCAGTGCTCGACTGGAACACCACCAACGGGCAGCAGCTGCTTCCCGACGCATCACACAACGTGCAGTTCGCCGTTGGAGCCCTGGCCCACTACTCGACGGGCGTCTGCTTCGCCCTGCTCTTCGCATTCGGCCCGCATGCTTTCCTGACCTGGCGCAATACCGCGCTGGGAAACCTCGCCAAGGCACTCGCCTTCTCAGTCCTGCTGGCGATACTTAGCGCGCTGGTCATGGTGCCGCTGGTGTTTTACCCCCAGTTCCACCCCGGCTTCTTCAGCCATCGACTCGGTTTCAACGGAGTTCTCGCGATCTTCGTCTGGCACGTCATCTACGGCCTGCACCTGGGTGCGATCTACACGCCGCTGCCCGACGACGAGGTCATCCAGGACGGCATACGTATGCAGAAGGCCGACGTCGCTCCCCTCAACACGACGGACGCAGCGCCAGGCGTCGTACAGCCGCAGGCAGCGGGTAGCTCCGCAGCCGGATCGGCCGCGCTGTGAGCGGCGGGTCGGAAGCTGCACCGATGGCAGGGAAAGTCGCCATCGTGACGGGATCGTCGCGCGGCATCGGGGCCGCAATCGCACGACGGCTCGCCGCCGATGGGGCCGCTGTCGTCATCAACGGGTCGGCACGTAATAACGAGGCCGAAGCCGTTGTCGCGGACATCGCCAGGAACGGCGGACGGGCCGTATTCGTCGAAGCAGACCTTGTCGGTGCCGAAGGTGCGGACGATCTGGTCCGCAGCACCCTCGACGCCTACGGTCAACCGGACATCCTCGTGACGAACGCTGGCGTCGGCCTGTGGGTCGAGCCAGGCGTCGGCCCGCTTGTCGATCAGGTCACTGAGGCCGACTTCGACCGGGTGTTCGCAGTCAACACACGAGGCGTTTTCTTCACCCTGCAGGCCGTTGCCCGGGTAATGAACGACGGGGGACGCATCGTCAACATCTCGTCCTCGACAACGCGCTTCCCCAACCCAGGATTTTCCGTGTACAGCGGCAGCAAGTCTGGCCCGTTGAGTTTTGTCGATGTGCTCGCTCGCGAGCTGGGCCCGCGTGGGATCACAGCGAACAGCGTGATCCTCGGGCCGATCGCAGCCGGCCTGCTGGAAGACGCATCACCGGACGTCGTTGCGATGCTGTCTGCGCAGTCACCCCTGGGCCGGGTCGGCACGGTCGACGATGCGGCTGATGTCGTAGCTTTCCTTGCCGGCGACGCCGCCCGCTGGATATCCGGCGAACGCATCCTGGTGAACGGAGCCGCGACGGTATGACGACAAAGACAGCGCACGCCGCACTAGAAATCGACGCTCCCGTCGAGCAGGTATGGGGTCTTGTCCGCGACTTCGGTCGCATAGCTGCGTGGCACCCGCTGGTTCGTTCCAGCGTGACCGATCAGGACGGCCCGGCACAGCCAGGCGTCATACGCACGATGACGATGACCGATGGCGTAGTGATCAATGAACGGCTCATCGAGTTGTCCGATCCGGGGACTGTTCTGGCCTATGAATGGACCGGAACACCTCCGGTGGCCGTAGCTGAGGCCGAGGTGCGAATCCGCGTGGAGTCGATTCCTGACGGCCGCAGCCGCGTTTCGATGGAGGGCAGATTCGCGGGCGGAGAGCCGGGCGCTGCGGAACTCGCAGTGTCGGTATCCGAATCGACCGTTTGGCCCGCCGCGTTGCGCGGGCTGGCAGAGACGCTCACCAGCGTACAGCCCTGGTCCTGAGGATCACGAAATCACGCCCGGCTTACCTCACATTTACTGATAGTCCGGGATGAGCCGGGCGGACTAAGCAAGATCTCCAGCGACTTCCTAGGCATCAGCGGCAGATCGCTAGCGTTGCTGGCCAGGTGCCCTCTTGCCGGATGCAGGCCCACGGCCAATCGGCCGGAAGGCCCGCTGTCGCTGCCGCACTCACTGGTCCGTGTGTCCGCTGGAACCCCGACGAGACAGGGACGACCTGCACAGGTGAAACGCTCGGGACCCGGCGTTCTGATCACCAATTGCACAGCGTTTCTGAAGAGGGAACAGCGTCGGCCAGGATGCCGCGGCAGTTCTCGGCGCAACCAGCCGCCCTGCATGCGCCACAAGGTCGCGCGGTGTGAGTAGTTGCGCCGGGAGGAGGTCGCCGTCACTTGAGGACGAGCAGCGGCCCGTCACAAGAGTCCGGCGGAGGACCTTAGGCCCGGCTGGGCTCCGTAAACGAGGCAGGGTTGGGTCTCAGCTGGAGCAATGCCGGGCAAATCTCGCCAGCAGGACCATTAGCCAGCTGGCAACAATCGCGAAGCCCCACCCCAAATTGATGCACTACCGACCCGCTCTCGTCGCCAAGGGTCGACTCGCCAGACGCCGTAATGCCAACCCGTGAACGTCTCTGCCGAGACTCGGAATGGCATTATTTTTCGGCATACAGCATGCACATTGCGTAATTCATGCGGGGAAGTGACCACATGCTCGTCACTCATCCACCGCCCGGTGTCCGCAATCAACGGGTCTACCGCAACGGGAGTCAACGATGTTCAGAACGATAGGCCGACGGAGACAGCTGGCCGCCTACCCAAGGGTCCCGCACAATGCCGGATTTGTGAGTTGCCGCATCGTGAACCCGGTCGCCGCGGCTCGGGGCCCGGCTGAGATCGTGCTGCACGACGCGGTGAGCCGCCGGGTGCTGCGCGGCGTCAGCGACTCATACGGTGCCTTCGTCGCCGCCGTCCCCGCCAGTCGTTACCAAGTAGTTGTCTCCCAAGAGGGTTTCATGCCCCTGCGGACCGAGGTCGAGGTCGCGCCGGGTGCGCTCGTCTCACTGGGCGACGTGATGTTGGGCGCAGTACCGCTGCCGGAGGCGCCCGAGCCAGGGGTGTGGCGGTTGGATCCGGCACACTCAGCAGTGCGATTCGCCGTCCGGCACGTCGGCCTGGGCCGGGTGCACGGACGGTTCAACGCCTTCGAAGGGGAGATCCATGTCGGCGAGCTAGGGAATTTCACCCTGCAGGTGGTGATCGACGCGGCCAGCATCGACACGGGGGTGCACCAACGCGACGACCACCTGCGCTCGGCCGACTTCCTGGATGTGGCCCATTATCCGACCCTCGAATTTGTCAGCGATCGGTTTGTGCACATCAGCGCGGATCGCTGGGCGGTCCACGGCGGACTGACACTGCACGGGGTGAGCCGTTCGGTTACGCTCGACACCCGCTACCTAGGCGCCGGAACAGGGATGGAGGGCGAAAGACGAGTCGCCTGCCTGGCAACCACCGAGCTGCACCGGGAGGACTTCACCCTCAACTGGCAGCAGATGATCGCGCACCGCATCGCCGCGATCGGCTCCACCATTCAGATCGAGCTGGACATTCAGGCGGTCCGGGCCGACTGACCACTTCTGGTCAGGTCGAATTGCAAGGGGGCCAGGTGTGCCACCACGCCGCCGATGCCCTCCTCATCGACGCACCCAGCTGGTAGAGCATGCGCTCGCTGTGTCGGACGAGACAATTAGCTGTGAACAAGCAGGAGGCTCGCGTGGGAGGACTGCAGCGCACGGCGCAACGGCTCCAGCCGAGTCACCAGGCCGGCCACGCCCAGGGAGCGCTACTCCGGACTGAACCACTGGGTACCGCGGGTGCTCTGGGTACCGGCGATGGCTTTGCCGTGTCATCGGCCGCCGTGGAATCTGCCGCGGAATCTGCTTCGGTTACGGCTTCGTAGGTCAGCCCTTTGCTGAGCGGCCTTGACCACTCCGAACGTCTGGACGTACTGCTCATTGGAGGCAAGGAAGAGTTGGCCCCCGCCTGCATCCCACTGCATGGCTGGTGCGGTGTGGGTGAGTTGGCGCTTCGGGCTGCCGGTGGCGGCCACGGTCACGACTTTGCTGCCGACGGTGGGCGGGATGTACCTGGCGTGGGCTGCCTTCCGCAACACTGGCGCGACGGACCACACGGCCGACCCCGATCTTGCCGCGGCAGCCGACCGACTGGCCGCTGAAGTGCGCGGGCAGTGGACGGCTGAACTGACGGCCCGGCGGGTCACCGCCCCGTACGCACTGGCCGTCTCCTGGCGTCCCACCGAAGCAGCGTTGACCGAGCCCTGGCAGCTGCTGCGGCGCACGGCCCGCGGATGGCCGGGAGGCCCACTCTCAAGTCCGGTGGACTGGGCGCAGGAACCGGCAGGGCTGGCAGGGCAGGAAGGTGAGCTCACCAACGTATTCCTGCGGCGCATCCCGACCCGCCGCCTGATGGTGCTGGGGGAACCGGGATCGGGTAAGATCGTACTGCTCATCCGGCTGCTCCTGGGGCTGGTGGAGTCACGCGCCGAGGGAGACCCGGTTCCGGTGCTGCTGCCACTGGCATCCTGGGACCCCGCCACACTCCCGTTCGGCCGATGGCTGGCGCAACAGCTCGCCCGGGACCACCCGATGCTGGGCCACGCCGAGGAAGCGCCCCACGGACGCGACGTATCCGCGCGCGCGTTGACCGAGGCGGGCCTGGTCCTGCCGCTGCTCGACGGGCTCGATGAACTGCCCCCGCAAACCAGGGCACTGGCGCTCGACGGTATCAACGAGGCACTGCCGCCGGGGCAGGCCGTGGTGCTCTCCAGTCGGAGGGACGCCTACCTCGACGCCGCAGACCCCGTCGGTCGACTGCCCGTCCGGCTGGCGGCCGCCGCAGCGGTGGAACTGCGCCCTCTGGACCGGCAGACGGCTGCCGACTACCTCGTACAAGGTGCTGCAGACCCGGAAGGAGCCCCCGCAGCCCGCTGGCGGCCCGTACTTGCGCAACTCGACCACCCAGCACGACCGGTCGCGGCCGCCCTGTCCACGCCGCTGATGCTGGCACTGGCCGTCGCTGTCTACAACGGCCGTCCTGGTGAGGACCTTACGGCCCTGCCAGACCCGGCCGAACTGTGCGACCGCGCGCGCCTGCCCGAGCGCCGCGACGTGGACGGGCACCTGCTGGGCGCGGCCGTCCTCGCCGCCTACCGGCTACACCCCCGCCGCCCCTGCCACTGGAGCATCCGCACAGCGGTGCGCACCCTGCGCTTCCTCGCCGCCCGCCTGAGCCGCCTCGACGGCGGTAGCACCGATCTGGCCTGGTGGCGACTGCGTTCCGCACTGCCGCGCCACCCTGAGGCCCACATCACCGGCGTGCTGCTCGGACTTGCTTCCTGGACCACCGCACTGCTGGCTGCCTATACCCGCACCAGTCTGACCGGCGACACACAACTGTGGTGGGTGGTCGGAGCGCCCTCGGCGTTGATCGCCGGCATGACCGCCGGCCTGACCTGCGACGTCAGCGCTGCCATAACCGCCGGGATGACCTCCACGATCGCCAGCGCGGTAGCGTTCTGGATGGTCGATCCCGCCAAGGCAGGGCCGCGTTTCCCTCGGACTACGTTCCGGTCGGCGGGCTCGCCTTCGGATTCGCTGCTGGCCTGATCGGAAGTCTCGTCGGAGCCCGAACCGCCCGCCCGCGCGGCTCTTCACCTGCGGCGCCACCCTGGTCCTGGGACCGGGGAATGTGCCTACGTGGTCTGGCGGCCGGTCTGGCCCTGTGGTTCCCCTTCACATGGCTCGGCACCGCAACCGCACTTTCCGTCGCCCTCGTCAACGCCGCCGTCTATGCCACCGTCGGCGACCTTCTCGGATCCGCGGCCCGCCGCACGGACACCGACTTTCCCGCCCCCGCCACCCGACTGCGCTGGTCCTTCGACCCCCGCACCATCGCCCTCGGCATGGCCGCAGGCTCCGCCTTCGGAACGGCACTGCTCCTCATGGACTACCCGGCCGCACTCATCGCAGGCAACCGACACCCCCTCGCCACCGGACCGACCAGCTACATCCTGTACTCCACCCTGGACGGGCTCGGCCTCGGCCTGGCCGCGGCGGTGCGGGCCCGCCCCGCCGACGCAGCCACCGCCTCGGCACCCGATTCCCTGCTGCACCAGGACCGCAGAACATTCCGTCACCTCTTGCTGCGCACCACCCCCTTCGCAGGACTCGCACTCGCCGCGCCCACCGCCCTCACCCGCGCCTACCTCGCCGTCCGCCACAGGCTCGTTCACCGACCCCGTCCCGCGCCGGACTGCCCCTGCCGTACTGGTCATGCCTGGGCACGTGGGGACGATCTACGCGGCGTATGCGGGTCGCGGGCTGTCCCGCCTACTCTGAATCAAGATCCGGACCATACGCGGGCCAACACTCCTCCGGTGGCGAACCCGACTCCTGTCTTTCCTGGTCAGACCACCATGCAGGGCGTGCCACCAGCAGACGAAGAACCTGCTGACCTCAGCATGGAATCAGGCCGCTTCCCACAAGCCTGCGTCCAAAATGCGAGCCGCCTTCGTGACGCTCCCAGGCATCAGGTGCCGGTAGGTGCGATACGTCTCCTCGATGGACTTGTGGCCTATCCATTCCGCCACGTCGGTGATCGGTATCCCGCTTCGCAGGGCGTTTGAGGCGAAGTAGTGCCGGAAGCTGTAAATCCCCACGCCCTCCGCTGCAGGGAGCTCCTTGAAGAGCTCTTGGACACGCTGGCGTTCCATCGGCTCCGTGTAGTAGCCGCTCGGGCCGCGCAGCAGGTACTCCTCCTTCGTGGCTCCGTACTTCTCCTCGTAGCGCTCCATCGCCTCCCGTACCGACCGCGACAGAGGAACCTCTCGGAACTCCCCGCCCTGCGGTGCTCGAGCTTCGCCGGCTTGTGTGTGTTGGAGTGGATCTGCTCGTGAACCCGGTAGACGTCATCCGCCACGACATTGTTCACATTCACCGCGCGCGCCTCGCCATTTCGCAAACCGCAGCCCACCATCATGACGATTTCGAGCGCAAGGATGTGATCCGCGACGGTCAGCACCGTTTTCACATAGTCGAGAGACGGGAATGACCACCCTCTCGCGGACATATTCCGGCTCCTAAACTCCCTTTACAGGGTCATCTGCCATGGCTCCCTTGCCATAAGCGTCCCACAGGATGGCCTTGAGGACGCGGAATATGTTCACCTGGTTTCCGCGGCCCACCCCGCCGGTCTCCAACTCGTCCAGGAAGCTCGACCACGACCGGCGTGACAGAGTTCAGCTTTCTCGGTCCAAGACGGGGGACGATGTACACGTCGATGGAGCTGTCCACGTGCTCGTCCGTGGAGTACTCCGTCATCCTGCGCTGCCAGGGTCGCCACTGCTTCGCGTATTCCGCGACGGTCTTCTGTCCGAGCTCACGGCGAGCCTCGGCAATGGATGGTGCCGTGTTCTTTTTCTCCGCATAGATCTGCGTGCGGCGCTCGATCGCGTCGTCCTGCGTGCCGTAGCCGACCTCTTCACGCTGCTTGCCGAGCAGCGTCCTTGAATCGAATCATGTACGGGTACGGTACGGGTACGGGCAACGAGTCTGCTTCGCGCAATCGCCGTCCTTGAAAAAGGACCCCATGCCGCGGGCGAGCTGTCGGGCCACGTATCGAACCTCCCGAGTGCAAGTCAGTGATCACGCACCCGCGTCTGCGCAGCGTGCGGAAGGTCAGCAAGCGGAGACGCTAATGCGACGCATGCTGACCCCTTGCTGACCAGGGGGGCATCTATCATGCCCCTGACCTGCGAAAATACCCAAACGCTAGATCTTGGACTTGAATACTGTACGAAACACGAAGAAACTCCCGATTCGTCTGCTCCCTGCCTGCTTCGGCAGGTCAAGGGCGTTCACCGGAGGCTACATCGTTCCGCATGTCCGGTCAGCTGTCGGCAGGTGTTCGAGGACTCACACTGACTCGGGGCTGACCTTCCTGACGAGTGATCAGTGCGATGAACGGCCAGACCTCCTCCGCCGAGAAGGGCACACAGCTGCCGACGTTCAATGGGCGTGCCGGGGTCGGCCGGCCGTCCTTCACGCACAGCAGGTGGTGGAGGTGGGGGTTCGGCGAGGTAGCAGGCGTCTCGGTGCCGTGTTGAACTGAGCAGAGTGCGCGTCACTACGGCGCCGATCGACACCGCGGTATGACATCGGTCAAATTCGGGTGCCCGTCACAAAGCGTGACATTGAGGATGTGGAGGCGGCTCATGGCGGAGTCGCGAGACGACGAGCAGCTCAGTCTGCGCCTGGCGGGCGTAGCGGCGTCGGGGTTCGTGCTGATCGTTCCGCCGTTCTTGGCGCGCTTCGATCACATGGGCCTGGTCTTCGGCGTCCCGGTTCTCTGGGCTTACCTGTTTCTCGTCTGGGCGATCGTGATCGGTCTGGTCGCCGTGATCGGCGGCAGATCGAGGTAGGCCGTGCTCCAGACCTGGTTCATCGTCGCCGTCTCGGCCGGGTACCTCGGCCTGCTCTTCGCCGTGGCCTTCTACGGTGACCGGCGGGCGGATTCCGGTCGGAGCATCATCAACAATGCCACGGTCTACGCGCTGTCCTTCGGTGTGTACGCCACCTCGTGGACGTACTACGGCAGCGTGGGCTGGGCCGCCAGGGCCGGAGTCGGCTTCCTGCCGATCTACCTGGGGCCGACGCTCATGCTCGCGCTGGGCTGGCTGGTGCTGCGCAGAATCATCCGGATAAGCCACCGGCACCGGATCACCTCGCTGGCCGACTTCGTCTCCGCCCGCTACGGCAAGAGCACCGCGCTGGGTTGCCTGGTGACGATCATCGCTGTGGTGGGGGTTGTTCCCTACATCTCGCTGCAGCTCAAGGCGGTCTCCACCACCTTTGCGGTCATTCGGCGGCACCCCGCGGTCACCTCCGAGCCGGGCCATATCCCGCTGTTTCAGGACACCGGGTTGTATGCAGCGCTGGTGCTCGCCGCGTTCACCATCGTCTTCGGCACCCGTCATCTGGACGCCACCGAACGCCACGAGGGCATGGTCGCCGCCATCGCGTTCGAGTCCGTGGTCAAGCTCGTGGCGTTCCTCTCGGCCGGGATTTTTGTGGCCTTCTGGATGTTCGGGGGGCTCCACGACCTGTTCTCCCGGGCCGCGGACGCCGGCCTCACCACGATGTTCACGCTGCGCGAGCAGACCGGCTACGGCATGTGGGTCTGGCTCACGGTGCTTTCCATGCTGGCGATCGTGCTGCTGCCCCGGCAGTGGCAGATCAGCGTCGTCGAGAACGTCGACGAGAAGCACCTCAAGCGGGCGATGTGGCTGTTCCCGCTGTACCTGCTCGCGATCAGCATCTTCGTGCTTCCGATCGCGGCCGGCGGGCTTCTGCGGTTCGGAAAGGCCGTCGACGCCGACACCTATGTGCTCACCCTGCCGATGGCCGGAGGCCAGCAGGCACTCGCACTGCTCGTCTTCATCGGCGGCCTCAGCGCGGCCACCAGCATGGTCATCGTCGAGACGACCGCGCTCAGCACCATGGTGTCGAACTCACTCGTGATGCCGCTGCTGCTGCGCAGCAAATCCCGGCTGGCGCACCGGGACAACCTCGCCGGGATGGTGCTGGGCATTCGCCGGGCGACCATCGTGCTGGTCCTGCTGCTCGGGTACGCGTACTTTCGGGTTGCGGGCGAGCAGACGGCATTGGTGTCGATCGGCCTGGTGTCGTTCGCGGCTGTGGCACAGTTCGCGCCCGCCATCCTGGGCGGCCTGTTCTGGAAGGGTGGTACCCGCCGGGGCGTGCTGGTCGGCCTGGTGGCGGGGTTCGCCGTGTGGGCGTACACCCTGGTGCTGCCGACCTTCGCCGATGCCGGGTTGCTGTCTGCTTCGTTCTTGCGGGAGGGCCCGCTCGGCATTGGGCTGCTCCGGCCACAGCAGCTGTTCGGCCTGGCGGGAATGGACCCGATCAGCCATGCGATGTTCTGGAGTGCACTGCTGAACTTCGGCGGGTATGTCGCAGTCTCCCTCGCGGACCGACCGGACGCTGCCGAGCGGGCGCAGGCGGTGCAGTTCGTCGAAATCCTCGAAGAGCCTGTCAGGGAGCGGCGCTGGCAGGTCCGTGCCACGGTCGGCGAACTGCAGAACCTGCTGGAGCGCTTCCTCGGGCGGGAGGGCGCCCAGCGGGCGTTGCGCTCCTCCCCTGGAGGGAGACCCGACTCACTGGCAGCCGAGGCGCCGCCGGAGCTGGTCCATCACGCGGAAGCCCAGCTCGCTGGTTCGGTAGGCGCCGCGTCCGCGCGGCTTGCGGTCGCCGCAGTGGCCGGAGAGGAGGAGGTCGGCACCGATGAAGTGATGGAGATGATCGGCGAGGCGTCGCAGAGGGTCGAGCTGGTCCGGTGGCGGCTGAAGTTGCTCTACGACGCGACCGGCGGCATCGGCACCACCCTCGATGTGACCCGTACGGCCGAAGAGCTGACGCAGGTCGCGGTTCCGCGCTTCGCCGACTACGTCGCCGTCGACCTGGCCGAGTCCGTGCTGCGGGACGAGGAACTGGGGACGAACGGCACAAGCACCGGCAGTAAGCGGATGCAGCGCGCGGCCGTCAGCGGCATCCGCGACGACGCTCCCTTCTTCGCCGTCGGTGACCTGATCACTTTCGGGCCGTCCTCGCCACAGGCCCGCAGCGTCGAGAGCGGGCAGGCGGTCCTGGTGCCTCGTCTGCGTGATGCCACGCGATGGCAGGAGGTGGACCCCGCGCGGGGCTCCCGCATCATCGACTACGGGATCCATTCGCTCATCACGGCGCCGCTGTCCGCCCGCGGCGTGCTGCTGGGCGTCGTCCACTTCTGGCGCTCCGAGATGCCCGAGCCCTTCGATCAGGACGATCTCTCCCTCGCGGCCGAACTGGCCACCCGAGCCGCCGTGTCCCTCGACAACGCACGCCGTTACACCCGCGAGCACGGCTTGGCCGTGGCGCTGCAGCGGAGACTGCTGCCCCGCGCGCTGCCCGAGCAGAACGCCGTCGAGGTCGCTTCCCGTTACCTCCCCGCGCAGGCGGTCGGTGGCGACTGGTTCGACGTCATCCCGCTGCCGGGCGCCAGGGTGGCGCTGGTCATGGGCGACATCGTCGGGCACGGACTGCATGCCGCAGCCACCATGGGGCAGCTGCGCACCGCCGTGCACAACTTCTCCACTCCCCTGGACCTGCCGCCCGACGAACTCCTCAGCCATCTCGACGAGTTGGTCGCCCTCATCGACCAGGACGCGATCGCGGCCGGCGACAAGACCACCGTCACCGGCGCCACCTGCCTGTACGCGGTCTACGACTCCGTGTCCGGCGACTGTGCCATCGCCAGCGCCGGCCACCTGGCGCCCGCGCTCGTACACCCCGACGGGACGGTGGAGTTCCTGGACGTGCCGTCCTGCCTTCCCCTCGGCATCGGCGGACTGCCCTTCGAGTGCGCCGAGTTGCGTCTGCCCGAGGGCAGCAGGCTCGTCCTGTTCACCGACGGCCTCGTCGAGCGCCGCGACCTGGACGTCGACACCGGGCTCCGGCTGCTGCGCGAGACGCTGGCGCGCGCGGACCAGTCGCCCGAGGAGACCTGCGACGCCGTGCTCGACGCCCTGCTCCCGGAGCTCCAGAGCGACGACATCGCGCTGCTCGTCGCCCGTACGCGGGTGCTGGGGCCCGGGCAGGTCGCCGAGTGGGACGTGGAGTGCGACCCTGCCGCCGTTCGCCGCGTACGCGCTGCCGTCTCCGCCCGGCTCATGGAGTGGGAGCTGGAGGACCTCGTGGACACCACGGAGCTGATCTGCAGCGAACTGATCACCAACGCCATGCGCCACGCCACAGGACCCATCAAGGCCCGATTGATCCGCGACCGTGCGCTCATCTTCGAGGTCTCCGACCACAGCAGCACCTCGCCGCACCTGCGCTATGCGGCCAGCACGGACGAGGGCGGACGGGGCCTCTTCCTCGTGGCCCAGTTCGCCGAGCGCTGGGGCACGCGCTACACCAAGGACGGCAAGGTCATCTGGGCCGAGCAGGCGACACCGGGGACGCTCGGCGGCTGACCGGCGCCGCCCACGGACCCGGCCGCCCGCCCCGCACAAGATCGCCCGGTCCCGATGTCACGGCGCCCTTCGGCGACTTCCCGCTCGCGCAACTCATGCAGTCCGCTGCCTTGCTGACGGTAGCCCACTAGAACGTGTTTCGGTTCCTGCACACCCAAGACGCTCCACCACGATCGGCGTCACCCAGTTCAGCTTCCGCGATCCGAGCCGGGGGACGATGTGCACGTCGACAGAGCTGTCCACACGCCGGCCGGTTGAGTACCCCAGTGTATGGAACCCCTTGAGCAGTGAGGAAGGGGACGGACTCTGATGCGCCGCTTCACGCAGGCCGGGTTTGCAGGAGGGCGCTGTACCTGCAAGGTTGCTGAACTCGCGGCTTGTCGAGGTCCGGCCCGCCGATGTCGCGGTAGCGGTGGCCGGTTACTGTGCTGACCGGCCTCGGCTGTCTCAAGGCCGCTCAGGATCGGCCGCCGGGTCGATCTGCATCACCACCGCCTTGGGCTCGGTGAAGAACTCCCGGCTGAACGTGCCTCCCTCGCGCCCGATCCCCGAGTCGCCCACGCCGCCGAAGGGGGCCCGCAGGTCCCGTACGAAGAAGCAGTTCACCCAGACCGTGCCCGCCCGGAGCGCCGCCGCGACACGGTGTGCGCGGTGCAGGTTCTCGGTGAACAGCATCGCGTTGAGCCCGTACGGTGTGTCGTTGGCGAGTTCGATCGCCTCGGCCTCGGTGGTGAACGGGATCACGACGACGACAGGGCCGAAGATCTCCTCGCGGGCGTGCCGGGCCGTGTGGTCCATGCCGGTGATGACGGTGGGGCGTATGGTCCAGCCGTCGTCCCGGCCGCCGGTGCGGAGCGTGCCGCCCTGTTCGGCGATGGTGTCCACATAGCCGGCGACCTTGGCGTGGTGCTCGGCGGAGGCCAGCGGTCCGACCTGGACGGCCGGGTGTTTGGGGTCGCCGATGACCAGCGCGTCCGCCGCCGCGGCGAACCGCGTGAGGAACTCGTCGTAGACCTCCCGCTGGACGTACAGCCGGGAGCCGGCCAGGCAGACCTGGCCCGAGTTGGTGAACACGGCGCGGATCGACCACTCCACGGCGCCTTCCAGGTCGGCGTCGGCGAAGACGATGTTCGCTCCCTTGCCGCCGAGTTCGAGGCTGACCGGGGTGAGGTTGCGGGCACCGGCGGCGGCGATGGCGCGGCCGGTGCCGGACTCGCCGGTGAAGGTGATCCGGTCCACGGCCGGGTGCTCGGTGAGGGCCTGGCCGGCCGAGTCGGGGCCGTACCCGTGGACCACGTTGAACGCGCCCGGCGGCATGCCCGCCTCCAGGCCCAGTCGCGCCATGAGCGTGGCTGAGACAGGGGTGTCCTCGGCCGGCTTGAGCACCACCGTGTTGCCCCAGGCGAGGGCCGGTGCGACCTTCCAGGACTCCAGCATCATCGGGAAGTTCCACGGTGCGATCGCCGCGACGACCCCGGCCGGGTCGAAGCGGGTGTACGCGTGGTGGCCGGTGTCCATCGGATAGCTCTCGGAGGTGGAGAGCCTCGCGTGGTCGGCGAAGAAGCGGAAGTTCGCCGCCGTGCGCGGTACGTCGTTGCCCTGTGACTGGGCGATCGGCTTGCCCATGTCGTGGGTGTCCGCCAGAGCGATTTCCTCGGCGTGCTCTTCGATCAGGTCCGCCAGGCGGTGCAGGATTCGGCCGCGCTCGGCCGCGCCCATGCGCGGCCAGGGGCCGTGGTCGAAGGCGCGGCGTGCCGCGCTCACGGCGCGGTCGGCGTCGGCGCCGTCGCCGAGGGCGGCCTCCGCCCAGGGTCGGCGGGTGTAGGGGTCGGTGGACGAGAAGGTGGCGCCCGAGAGCGAGGCCACTTCCTCGCCGTCGATCACATGACCGTGGAACTCCATCAGCTCGCCGCTCCCCCGGTCGTGCTCGCCGCTTCCCGCTCGGCGAGGGTGACGTCACCGGCCGCCCAGTGGGTCTTCGGCAGTTCCCGGACGGCCACGCGGACGCTCTGCTGCGATACGTCCAGCGCTGTGACCACCGCCCTGGTGACCTCGTGGATCAGCGACCGGATCTCCTCCGGTGCCCGTCCGTGGACCAGCGTCACTTCGATCAGCGGCATGTCAGCCTCCCGTCAGGTGGAGAGAACCGAGGTGGGTGAAGTGCACCGCGACGGTGGAACCGGGCGGTACGGGTACGGCGTCGGTCATGCCGCCGGTGAGCACGATCCAGCCGGGCTCGATCGCCAGGCCCCGGCGGCCGAGTTCGTTGGCGGCCAGGGCCAGGGCCTCGGCGGGATGGCCCTGCACGGCCGCACCGGTGGCGCTGTCGGCGACCTGGCCGTCGACCTCGACCAGGCAGGCTTCCAGCGCCAGGTCCAGCGTCCCGGGTGGCACACCGACCGGGCCGGTGAGGAAGCGGCCGGAGGAGGCGTTGTCGGCGACCACGTCGGGCAGGGTGAAGCGGAAGTCGCGGTAGCGGCTGTCGATCACTTCGATTCCGCCGTACACCGAGCCGACGGCGGCCAGGGCGCCGGCGGCGGTGGCACCGGGGCCGGCCAGCCGGTCCTTCATCACGAACACGATCTCCGGTTCGGCGCGCGGGTGGATCAGCCGGTCCTGTGGGACGGGCGCTCCGGCCGGCAGCAGCATGCCGTCGGTCAGCCAGGCGGTCAGCGGCGCGGCGACGCCCATCCGCTCCTGTTTGGCACGGGAGGTCAGGCCGAGCTTGACGCCGACGATGTGCTCGCCGCGGTCGAGCCGGCGGCGCAGCGTCTCGTCCTGCACCGCGTAGGCGGTGTCCAGGTCGAGTCCGGGCCACTCGTCGGTCATCGGGCCGCGGTCGGTGCGGTTGTCCTCGGCCTCCAGCAAGGCGGTGGCGGCGCGGGCGATGTCCCAGCTCATCGGTCCGCGCCCGCCTTCTCGCGCTCCTCGGCCAGCCTCAGCGCGATGTCGATGATCATGTCCTCCTGGCCTCCGACGTAGCCGGCCTCGCCGACCTGCTGGAGGATTTCGTGGGCGGGTACGCCGTAGCGTTCCGCGGCCCGTTCGGCGTGCAGCAGGAAGCTGGAGTAGACGCCCGCGTAGCCCTGCACGATCGAGGAGCGGTCCATCCACGGCAGCCGGGGGATGAACGGCTTGACCACGTCCTGCGCGGCGGCCAGCGCGAGGCCGACGTCCAGGCCGGTGGGAATGCCCAGGCGTTCGAAGGTGGCCGCGAGCACCTCGGTCGGCGCGTTTCCGGCGCCGGCGCCGAGCGCGCACAGGGCGCCGTCGATCTGCCGGGCACCGCCCTGGTAGGCGAGCACCGAGTTGGCGACTCCCAGGGAGAGGTTCTGGTGGCCGTGGAAGCCGACCTGGGCCTCGTGCCCGATCTCCCGCACCAGGGCCCGGACCCGGGCCTGTGCGTCGCTCAGCACCAGGGCTCCGGCCGAGTCGACGACGTAGACGCACTGGGCGCCGGCGTCGACCATGATCCGCGCCTGCGCGGCGAGTTCCGCCGGGCCGATGCGGTGCGAGAGCATCAGGAAGCCGACCGTCTCCATGCCCAGCTCGCGGGCGGCGGTGAAGTGCTGGACGGAGGTGTCGGCCTCGGTGCAGTGGGTGGCGATCCGGGCCACCCGCGCACCGGCGGCGTGGGCGCGCTTCAGGTCGGTGACCGTGCCGACGCCGGGCAGCAGCAGTACGGCGATCTTCGCCCGGGCCGCCTCGTCGACGGCGGCCTCGATCAGCTGGATCTCGTCCACCTTGGAGAAGCCGTAGTTGAAGCTGGAGCCGCCGAGGCCGTCGCCGTGGGCCACCTCGATGACCTCGACGCCCGCCAGGTCGAGGGCGTGCACGACACCGCGCACCTGTTCCTCGGTGAACTGGTGCCGCACGGCGTGCGAGCCGTCTCTGAGGGTGGAGTCGGTGATCCGCAGCCTGCGCGGCTGCTGATCATCGGGGAGGGTGGTCATGAGGTCACCGCCGTGGTCCGGGCGTCCGCCAGCAGCTCGCCGACGCGAGCGGCCGCGGCCGTCATGATGTCGAGATTCCCTGCCCAGGGCGGCAGATGGTCGCCCCGGCCGCGCACTTCGAGGAAGACGGCCACCCGGGCCTGTCCCCTCCATTCGGGGCGCGGATCGTCGAACTGGGGGTCCGCCCGCAGCGTGTAGCCCGGGACGTACGCGGCCACTTCGCCGGCCATGCGCACGATCGACTCGCTGACGGCGTCCCGGTCGGCGTCCGCCGGGATGGCACAGAACACCGTGTCGCGCATGATCATCGGTGGATCGACCGGGTTGAGGATGATGACCGCCTTGCCCCTGCGGGCGCCACCCACCCGCTCGATGGCGCGCGAGGTGGTCTCGGTGAACTCGTCGATGTTCGCGCGGGTTCCGGGTCCGGCCGACCGGGAGGCGATCGACGCGACGATCTCCGCGTACTCGACCGGCACCACGCGGGAGACCGCGTGCACGATCGGGATGGTGGCCTGCCCGCCACAGGTGATCATGTTGATGTTGGAGGCGCCCAGGTGCTCTTCCAGGTTCACCGGCGGGCAGACGAGCGGGCCGACGGCCGCAGGGGTCAGATCGATCGCCTGGATGCCTGCTGCGGCGTAGCGCGGCGCGTTCGCGATGTGCGCCTTGGCAGAGGTCGCCTCGAACACCAGCTGCGGTGGCTCGGCACGGGACAACAGCCAGTCCACTCCCTCGGCGGACGTCTCCAGACCCAGGTCGCGGGCCCGGGCCAGCCCGTCCGATGCCGGGTCGACGCCGACCATGCAGCGGACCTCGACCGTCGGGCTGTGCAGCAGCTTTGCGAGCAGGTCGGTGCCGATGTTGCCGGGGCCGACGATGGCCGCGGTCACCTTGCTCATGCTCTCTCCTCGGTGAAGCGGGCCGTGACGCTGCCGATTCCGGCGAAGACGGCGGTGACGGTGTCCCCCGCACCGACGGGGACGGAGGCGGTGATGGAACCCGGCAGCACGACCTGCCCCGCCTCCAGGGCCACACCGCGTGCGCCGACGGTGTTGGCCAGCCAGACCAGCGACGTCAGCGGCGAACCGAGCACTGCGCCGCTCGCCCCGGTGCCGACCAGGTCGCCGTTGCGGTGCAGCGTGCACCCGGCGAGGCGGAGATCGACGTCCGTCAGCCGGGCCGGGGTGCTGCCCAGCACGACGCCCCCGGAGGAGGCGTTGTCCGCGATGGTGTCGACGATCCCTATGCGCCAGTCGCGGATGCGTGAATCGATCAGTTCCAGCGCCGGCAGGACGAAGTCCACGGACGCGGCGGCCTCCGCGACCGTGACTCCCGGTCCGGCCAGGGGACGCCCGAGCACGAAGGCGATCTCCGGCTCGACCCGCGGCTGCAGGAACCGGGAAGTCGGCACCGGCGCGTTCTCCAGCCAGAACATGTCGTCCAGCAGATGGCCGTAGTCCGGCTGGTCCACGCCCAACTGCTGCTGCATGGCGGGGGACGACAGGCCGACCTTGTGGCCCTTGATCCGGGCGCCGTCGGCGACGCGGCGGCGGATCTGCAGCAGCTGGATCTCGTAGGCGTCCGCGAGCGTCAGGCCCCGGTACGTGTCCACGAGCGGTTCGACCGGGACCCGGCTGCTGTGAGCGGCGAGGAGGGCGTCCGCCGCCTTGGCCAGGGGCGCTGCGGTCATGACGCCACCCACTCGGCCTGCCCCGCTGGGGGTACGGCGACATCCGTCATGGCGATCTCCGATCGGGTCGGTGCGGGTCGGTCGAGTGCGCCGCCTGCCACGTCCAGGCGGGCAGCGCCCTCAAACTGTGTACACTTTCGACCGACGAAGTCAACACTTGGTCGACCTATTGACTGGATCGGAAACTGTATGCAGTCTGTTCCAGCAAGCCACCATCACATTGCTGGCTTCCACACTTCAGCAGGCTGCTCCCGAATCATGGCGCGGCAAACAATCGATGCCTGGAGTTCGCATGTCCGTATGGAACCTGGTGACCTGCCGTCCCGAGGAGCCGGGAGCGTCGTCGTTCGTCGCCGCCGCCGACACCGACACCGACACCGAGGGACGAGTACGACGCCACCCGACACTGGAGCGGTATCCCGATGTGGGGGCGGCGCTGCGGGACTGGGCGGAGCTGGAGCCGGTCCTGCGCGCCTGGCGGGCCACCGAGGGCGAACCCCTCGAAGCCGTACGCCTCCTGTCACCTCTGCCACGGCCGGGCAAGCTGGTCTTCGCCGGCGCCAACTACCGCGACCACCTGCGGGAAATGGGCGTCGGGGAAGTGCCGGACGGCATGGAGCCGTACTTCTTCCTGCTCCCGCCCACAGCAATCGCCGGACCCGGAGAGGCGGTCTCCATCCCCGGTGACCCCGAGGCCCGCGTGGACTGGGAGGCCGAACTCGGCGTGGTGATCGGACGACGGGCCCACCGGGTGCCGGTGGAGCGGGCGCTGGAGGCGGTCGCGGGCTACACCATCGTCAACGACATCTCGGCGCGCGGGCTGCACGCCCGGCCGGACCCGTTGGCGCCCCCGTTCGCCTACGACTGGCTCGCGTCCAAGGGGCGCGACACCTTCACACCGATCGGGCCCGGCGTGACGCCGTCCTGGTTCGTACCCGATCCGCAGGCGCTGCCCATCCGGCTGTGGCGCAACGACGTGCTGGAACAGGACGGAAGCACCGAGGACATGATCTTCACCGTGGCGCGGCTCGTCTCGGCCGCCAGCGTGCTGATGACCCTGGAGCCGGGCGATGTGATCGCCACCGGTACCCCGGCCGGCGTCGGCGCCGCCAAGGGCATGGCGCTCAAGGACGGCGACCGGCTGCGCATCCAGATCGAACCAATCGGCGTGCTCCGCAACGACGTACGGCAGGCCGAGCCGCCCCACGCCGTCGCGCACTCGAACACCATGGAGCAGGGATGACCTCCACCGCGGACGCGAGCCGCACGGCCGACACAGCGGACCTCGCACCGCTGTTCACGCCGCTGCGCCTCGGCGGGCGTACGGCCCGCAACCGGATCGTGCAGGCGCCGATGTCCGTCGGCTATGCCAACCCGGACGGCACCGTGACCGACCGCGAGATCGAGCACTACGCCCGCCGCGCCCGGGGCGGCGCCGGCGTGGTGATCACGGAGAACTTCGCGATCAGCGTCACGGGCCGGCAGATGCCGTTGCAGACACTGGTGAGCGACGAGGAACAACTGCCCGGACTGAGGCGGCTGGCCTCCGAGATCCGCGTGCACGGTGCCCTCGCCATCGCGCAGCTCGTGCACGCCGGCCGGTACGCGGGGCCCTGGGAGGAGTACGAGAGCCGCCCCCGCCTCGCCCCGTCCGCGATCCCCTTCGAGCTCACGCCGGGCCGGGTGGTCACCCCGCAGGAGATCACCCCGGAGGAGATCGAGGAGACCATCGACGCCTTCGTCCGGGCCGCCAACCTGTGCCAGCGCGCCGGGTTCGACGGTGTGGACATCCACATGGCGCAGGGTTTCCTGCTGTCCGGTTTCCTCTCGCCGCGCACCAACCGGCGCACCGACCAGTGGGGCGGCGGCTTCGAGGCGCGCACCCGGCTCCCGCTGGAGGTGGTGCGCTGGGTCACCGCGAGCACCGGTGCGGACTTCGCGGTCGGCGTGCACCTGCTCAGCGACGAGCGTGTGGAGGGCGGGTGGAGCCTGTCGGACGCCGTGCGGCTCGCTCCACTGCTGGAGGACGCAGGGGCCGCGTTCCTGTTCGCCGTGCCGGCCACGTTCGAGACCATGCGCCTTCCTCACAACGCGGACATACTCAGCGAGCCGGGCTACTCGCTCCACGACACGGCAGCGCTGCAACGCGCGGTGCGGATCCCCGTGGTGGCCAACGGCGGCCTGGGCGATCCCAGGATGGCGGCGCGGGTCCTCCGGTCTGAGCAGGCACAGGCAGTGGGCCTGGCCCGGCCGCTCTTCGTGGATCCCGACTGGCCGCGCAAGGTGGAGGCCGGCGCCGCCGACACCCTGCACACCTGCCGCTGCGAGACATCGCTGTGCCTGCGCACCCAGCTGACCGGCTCGCTCTGCGAACGCTGGCCGGACAGCGTTCGGGCGCGCGGCTACCTCGGCTACGACGAAGGGACCACCCCGTGATCACCCTGACCGACATCGCCTACGTGCGCTCGGGTGCCGAGGATCTGGAAGGCGCCGTCCGGTTCGCCAGTGACATCGTCGGCCTCGAAGTGGTCGACTCCGACGAGCCCGGAGTGGCGCATCTGCGCGCCGACCCCCGGGGCCACTGCCTCACCTTCGTCCAGGGGCGCTCCGGCGTCATCTCCTCCGGCTTCACTGTCGCCGGGCACGAGGCCCTGGCCGCCGCGGAGAGCGAACTGGAGAAGCAGGGCCTCCGGGTCGAACGCGGCGATCGGGCGGGGGCCCGCTCCCGCGGGGTGCCGGAGTACATCGCCTTCGACGATCCCTTCGGCAACCGCATAGAACTGGCCGCGGCGCAATATCGTTCCGCCGAGCCGTTGCGGCCGGCCCGCGACTCGGGGATCACCGAGTTCGGGCACCTGTGCCTGGACGCGCCCGATGTGCACGAGGCCCACCGGTTCTGGTCCACGACGTTCAACGCGCGCGTGTCGGACTGGGTCGGCGACCGCGCGTGTCTGATGCGCATCGACCCCGTCCATCACAAACTCGCCGTGTTCCGGGGCGAGGAAGCCGGCCTCTGTCACATCAACTTCCAGGTCGGCTCCCTCGACGCGCTGATGCGCAACTGGCACTTCCTGACCGACCGGGGCGTGGAGATCGTCATGGGACCGGGACGGCACCCCACCTCCGGCTCGGTGTTCCTCTACTTCCGCGGCCCCGAGAACCTCACCTACGAATACGCGGTCGGCGGGCAGCCCATCGAGGACGACACGTCGTGGACCCCACGCGTGTTCGACCCCGAGCAGCCCTCGTCGCTCGACATGTGGCGCGGGCCGGTGGCGCCCACTACCCGGCAGCGCCAGCTGCCCCACGCGGTGCACACGGCGGCCTCGTAGCCGCGCGGCCCGAGGACAAACCCGTACCGGGCCGGCAGCAGCGCCGCCCCGCAGACCACCCTTACCGGGCCAGCAGCACCGCCGGTCCACCGACCACCCTCACCAGGCCGGCAGCACGCCGTGCCTGCAAACATCCCCAACCAGGCCGGCAGTACCGCCGGCCGGAGGAGAAACGATGATCTTCGTGACCCACGTCGTGCCCGTCAACGAGCCCGGCGAGCCCCGGCTGGACCGTGCCACCGTGTGGGAGGGACTGGTACTCAAGGCCAGCAACGCCCTGCCGTTCGTCCCCTCGATGAGCCACTGCACCGTCGTCGAGCGGCACGGCGACACCTCCTTCGACCGCGACATCCGCTACCGGGGCGTGGACTTCCGTGAGCGGATCACGCTCGAAGAGCCGCATCGCGTGGTGTTCACCCGGCTGTCGGGCCCGGTGCTCGGCACCATCGCCAACGAGATCGAGGGCGAGGGCGACGACCTGCGGCTGCGCTTCACCTTCGCCCTGGTCCAGGCCGGCGTCCCCGGCGGCTCCGAGGCCGAGGCGACAAGCACCGCGACGATGACCGGTGACTACCTCCAGGCCCTCACCGCGACCCGCGACGCCATGCGCCGCCGCTCCGCGACCGACACCGCCTGACCTGACACGAGCGGCGGAACCCACCGACACGGACGAAAGGAACAAGGATGCCCGGCACGCCCGACTGGATCGGCTGGACCGACTCCTTCTACGCCGACATCGACGCACAGCTGATCGAGCGCGTCCTCGACCGGTTCGCCCCCGACGGGGAGATGGTGTTCGGCAACAACCCACCCGCAGTCGGGCATGTCGCGATACGTGAATTGCTGGACAACCTGCGCGCGGCACTCTCCGGGATACGACACGAGTGGCGCAACTGCTGGCAGGCGGACGACCGGGGAACCGTGCTGTTCGAAGCCCGCGTCCACTACACCACGCGCGGCGGCACCGAGCTGACGCTCCCCTGCGTCACGGTCATCGCACGCGCCCCCTCGGGAGCGGTCACCTCGCTGCGGATCCACATCGACCCCGCTCCGCTGTTCGCGGCACTCGCCGCCGAGTCGGCCGCCGCGCCGCCCGAGGCCGCCGGCGGGCTCGCGGCATGAGCGAGCGGACGGCGGCCGAGCCGTACGCAGCCACCCTGCCCGGGGAGGTGGCCGTCGCGGCACGCACCCTCGCGGCACTGGGCCTGGTCTCGGCATTCGGGCATGTATCGGCACGGCACGGCGACCGCATGCTGATCACACCCCCGATCGATCTCGCCGGGGCCACCGCCGGCACTCTCCTGGACATCCCGCTGGACTCGACGGCGTTGCCCGCGCACGCACCGGGCGAGGCGTGGGCGCACCTGGCCGTCTACCGGGTGCGACCCGACGTACGTGCCGTCGCCCGCGCCACCCCGGAAACCGCCTTCGCGGCCGGTGCGGTGGCATCCGGCGCCATCCCGCCCCTGCACGGGCAGGGCGCACTGCTCGGAGCAGCGGTACCCGTCCACGACGACGCGCGGCTCATGCGCTCGGCCGGCATCGCCGAAAGTGCCGCCCGCACGCTGGGCCACGCCGACGCAGTCGTCCTGCGCGGCAACGGCGCCCTCACCACCGGCGGCACACCCGGGCACGCCGTCGCCCGTATGTGGCTGCTCGACACCACCTGCCGACTGCACCTCGCGGCGCGGCAGGCCGGGGCGATCCACGCCCTCACCAGCGAAGAGATCACGGCTTGGCGGGCCGCCGGCCCACCCCTGCTCGACCGGCTCTGGGCACATGTGCGAAACCCAGGCGGCCCGCCACCACGGTGAGCGACGAGGCCCTCCGGAACCCATGCGACCAACGAAGGAAAGCACCATGCGCGTCAGCGGACTTCTCCACTACGGCCTGCAACTGCCCGACCTGGCCCAGGGCAAGGACTTCTACACCGACTTCGGGCTCACGGTCGACGAACGCGACGACCGGCTGGTCGTACGCTGCGACGGCCGCGACCAGGACCAGACGCTGCTCGTCGAGGGACACGACAAGCGTCTGCACCACGTCGCCTTCGCGGCGCCGGACGGCTCCCTGCCCGAGCTGCAGCGTCACCTCGAGTCTCTCGGCATCCCCTTGCAGGACGCCCCGGCCGGCGGTCCCGAGGGCGGCCTGTGGTTCCGCGACCCGGACGGCACCGCGGTCAACGTGCGCGAGCAGGAACTCGCCGCGCCACGCCCGGTGGAACCCGTCAAGCAGAACGTGGCCGGTGACTACCGGCGAGTCGACGAGCCCAGCTGGCTCAAGGCGGACACGGTGCCGCGCCCCCGGCGGCTGGGCCACATGCTGGTCTTCTCCTCGGACGTGAACCGTTCGCAGGACTTCTACGAGCGCGCCCTCGGCCTGAGAGTGTCCGACCGGATCACCGGCAAGGTCGTCTTCATGAACCCCGGCCCCGGCGACCACCATGTCTTCGGCTTCATCCAGAGCAGCCACCCGGGCCTGCACCACTCCAGCTGGGAGGTCGCGGGCATCGACGAACTGGCGATGGGCGCCCGCGTGATGGCGGACAAGGGCCACAGCGTCGGCTGGGGCCTGGGCCGGCACACCCTGGGCTCCAACCTGTTCCACTACGTCCGGGACCCCTGGGGCAGCTGGATCGAGTACTTCTCCGACATCGACCAGATCACCGCGGACTGGAAGGCGCAGGACTGGGACGTCCCGCCCGCGGTGTGGTGCCCGCTGATGCCGGAGCAGTTCCTGAAGAACCTCGAGCCGAAGCCGTAGTCGACATGGGCGAGCGGGCCTTGGCTCCTGCCACCGGGCCGCCCGCACAGCTGTCGCCGAGGGCTGCGCGGAGGTCAGCTGCGACCCCAGGGCGACGGACCGGCACTGACCAGAGCCATGGCCCTGGGCACGGCCTCCGGCTCGTAGTCCGGGGCCTGCTCCCCGAGCACCCTCAGCGCAGTGCGCTCCAGGTGATGAGCCAGGCGGGCCACCGCGGCGTCACGGTCGCCGGCGGTCACCGCGTCCAGGATCGCGGGATGCTCGGTGTCGCCCGCTTCGGACCAGCTTTCGGCGTCGAGCCGCTGGGTGATGCGGATGTAGCGCACGCTGCGGTCGGCCAGGGCCTCCAGCTGGCGCCGCAGCGGTTCGCCCGCCCCGGCGGTGAGGAGGCGGTGGTACTCACGGTGCGCGGCGAACCAGCCCTCGACGTCCTTCACGCGGGTGGCCCGGCGCATCGCCGTCAGCTGCGCCTTGGCCTCTCGCTTCGCCCGGGTGCTGAAGCCGCCCAGTGTCATGGTCAGGGCCAGGCACTCCAGCGTGATGCGCATCGCGTAGTCGGCGTCCAGCGCGCTCGGGTCGAGGCCCGCCACCCGCATCCGCTGGTTGGGTTCGGCCTCGACGAAGCCCTCCTCCTGGAGCATGCGCAACGCCTCCCGCACCGGGGTGCGGCTCACCCCCAGCTGGCGTCCGAGCGCCACCTGTGACAGTACGGTGCCCGGCGCCAGCCGGCCGTCGAGGATGCACTCCCGCAGCAGGGCGTGCAGCGGTCCGATCGACTGCCGGATGCCGGTCAGGTTCAGCGGCTCGATGCCGTCGATGACGATGATCGGTTGAGGCATGCCCTCCATTATGGCGTATCTGCATACAGATTGAATCGACGGCTCCGGGCATGGGGAGGAGGGGAAGGTGTTGGCGGAGTGACGGACGGGTGCGGCCACCCGCTCGCCACTCCACTTCGTCACTGCTGCGGCATCAGCTACATGACGAACGGGACGATCTTTCCGTCGCGCCGACCGGCCCAGACATGGAGAAGCTCGGCCATGATCTGGGCGGTGGAGGTGATGGCGGCCCCCGCCCCGCGCATACGGCGCAGGGCGAAATCTTGCCCGATCTTCGGCGGGGGGCCGCCCGCGTCGGCGACGACCTCGACCTCGTACCCCGGGCGCAGTGCCGTCAGGGCGAGGTGGACGGTGCACACGTCGTTGCTGACGCCCGCGGTGATCAGCTTCTTTCTCCCGGTCTCCCCTACGACGGAGGCGAAGTCCTCTTCGTCCACGACATGGACCCCACCCTGACGCTCGATGCGCGCCTTCACCCCCTCGGGAGAGTCCTCCTCCAGTGCGGCCGGCAGCGGGCCCGGGACGTACGCGTCCATGGTGGAGGCGAAGAGCAGGGGGATGCCATTGGCCTTGGCGGTCCTGGCAAGAGCCATGGCGTTGGCCTCCATCCGCTCAAAGGGGATGGCGCGGACCCTCCCCACGTCGCCCACCTGGTGGGCGATGAGCAGCATCGCCGTGTTGCCGGCGGTGAAGGACGGTGCGGACACGAGGAGACCGCTCTGCCGAGCCGATCAACCGCACGGGTGGGCGGGGACCGGTACGCGATTATTTAGCCGACCAATTATCTCACCGTCAGACGCCGCTGATTGACCGCGATCACGCTGCGGAACTCCCCCACCCAGAGGTCGGTACGGGGCCGGCCGCCCGACAAACGGGTCGAGACCGGCCGCAGCCTTCGCAGGCGTCACGTGTGGACGCGACGCCAGGCCGACCACCACGGGAACCGAGCACCCGACCCAGCGGCCGCCCCCCGCGCAGGATCGACGGATACACCGAAGAGCACAGACAGGGTGGTGAGCCACTCCGCCAGTCGGAGTTGCACTGCGACACACTCTGTTGGTCGGCCAATTCAACAGGGATGGGATGATGTGTCGACCAACGACTCGCCCGCCCTTCATGGAGGAACAGCCACCATGCCGCCAGCGTCCGAATCGGTCCGGAACAAGGACGACGCGGTACCGACCGTCGCCGACGCTCCGATGAGCGAGGCACTCTTCCGCGCTGCCCGTGTGCACCGGATCATGGCGGGCCACCTGCTGCGTGAAACGGGCCTGTACCCCGGGCAGGAACTGCTGATGATGCAGCTCTGGGCGCAGGGTGAACAGCGCCAGGCCGATCTGATCAAGACGCTGGGTCTTGATCCCTCCACCGTCACCAAAATGCTCCAGCGCCTCGAGCAGTCCGGATTCGTCACCCGCAGCCCCTCCCCGGACGACCGGCGGGCAGCCGTGGTGAAGCCCACCCGGGCCGGCCAGGCCCTGCGAGACCAGGTCCAACAGGCTTGGCGCGGCCTGGAGGCGATCACCGCTGCGGGGTTCACGCAGAAGGAGTACGAGCAGGCGATGCGCGCCCTGACCCGGATCGAGGCCAACCTCAGCCGCACGCCGTCCGCTGACTGAGAGCCCTCGGCTTCGTCGTGACCACGGGGCCCGGTCGTCCGGGCCACTCCGGCGGGTCACGGGTCCGGGCTGCGCTGTTCGGCAGCACGCGCCGTCACTTACGGCTGCGGACCCAATCTCACGAGAGGGCCCGGCCCGGGGCCCGGTAGCAGGAACCGGCTCCGCCGCCGGCAGGCCCGTCCGGGCCGCAGGGGCCGGGCCGGTTGTCCCTCAGTTCGGCGGAAGCACGATCTCACGCTTGAGGATCTTTCCGGTGGCGCCCTTGGGCAGGACATCGACGATCCGGACCACGCGGGGGTACTTGTAGGCGGCGATGCGGGACTTGACGAACTCGCGAAGTTCATCGGTCCCCGCCCCGCTGCCGGGCTTGAGGGTGACGACGGCGGCGACCTCGTCACCGTGAACGGGGTGCGGCACGCCGATGACGGCGGCCTCGGCCACGGCCGGGTGCTCGTAGAGGACCTCCTCGACCTCCCGCGGGTAGACGTTGAATCCGCCGCGAATGATGAGGTCCTTCTTCCGGTCCACGATCCGGAAACAGCCGTCGGGGTCGCGCACGCCGATGTCGCCAGTGCGCAGCCAGCCGTCCGGGACGGCCTCGGCGGTGGCCTGAAAGTTGCGCCAGTACCCCTTCATGACGTTGTGCCCGCGGATGACGATCTCACCGGGGGTGCCGTCGGGCACCTCGGCGCCGTCCGGGTCGAGCACCCGCATCTCGACTCCTTCGATCGGGGTGCCGATGGTGCCGGGGCGGCGGGGGCGGTCGGGGTGGTTGAAGCAGGCGACCGGAGACGTCTCGGACAGGCCGTAGCCTTCGAGGATCGCGCAGTCGAAGGCCGTTTCGAAGGCGTGCAGGATCTCCACCGGGAGTGAGGTGCCGCCGGAGACGCAGACTCGCAGCGAGGCGGTGTCCGCGCGGCCTGCCGCGGCGAGCAGGCCGCCGTACATCGTCGGGACGCCGAGGAACGCGGTGACCCGGTCCCGTTCGATGATCTCCATGGCCCTGGCGGCGTCGAAGCGGGGCAGCAGGGTCAGGCAGGCACCGGCGGCGACAGCGCAGTTGAGGCCGACGACCTGACCGAAGGCGTGGAAGAGCGGCAGGCCGCCGAAGACCACGTCCCGCTCGGTGAGTTGCAGAAGCGTGGTGCGGGTGACCGCGGTATTGCGCGCCAGGTTGTCGTGGGTGAGCTCGGCACCCTTGGGCCGGCCCGTCGTGCCGGAGGTGTAGAGGATCACCGCCGTGTCGGACGGCTTCCGGGAGGCCACCTCCCACACCGGGTCGTGGGCCGCCACCAGCTCGTCGACTCCGTCTGCCGGCACCGCGACGTGCGCCGTTCCGGCGGCCTGTGCGCCCTGGAGCGCGTCCTGGGCCTGATGCGGGGCGAACAGGAGGGAGGCTGCGGAGTCGTCCAGGTGGTACTCCACCTCGCGCGCCTTCAACAGCGGATTCATCGGCAGCACGACAGCCCCGGCGCGCAGGATCCCGTAGTACAGAACGGCGAAGGCGGGCACGTTCGGCAGCATCAGACCGACCCGGTCGCCCGGCTTCACCCCGACACTGAGCAGGAGGGACGCGGCCCGGGCACTCGCCTCGTCAAGCTCGGCGTACGTGAGGGTGGCGCCGTCGAGCCGGACGGCCGGGCGGTCGGGATGGCGCGCCGCCGAGTCCACCAGGATCGAGGCGAGGTTGGCGTGCGCTGTGGAAGGCATGTGCATGGCTCCTTCGGCGTCTCCGGCCTACGGCCGCAGACGCTGCGAACTTTCGACGAATCGACGTGGTGCTGCGGGCGTGTTGCCACGTCCTGGATCAATCGCCGTCTCTGCGGCCCAGGAGCGGAATGAGTACGGCGGCGATGGCCAGGTGCATCAGCGCAAGGGTGGCCTTGGCGCCGTCGGATGCCTGAACGAACGTCAGTGGCGCGAGTGACACCAGCAACACGGTGACGGCCAGTCGGGTCCACACGGTCCGGGCCCGGTCGGTCAACCGGTCCAGTCCCTTTCGCGTCAGCGCTGCGAGCAGGGAGGCGAAGAGTGTGCTACCGGCGACGAGGGGCAGGCCGACGGTCTGGGTCGGCAGTCCGTTACCGGGATCGACGCGAAGATCGACGCCCATACCGTCTGCGACGGCCCACAGCAGAGCCGTGGCCAGGACAGCGCCGCAGATCGCGTATGCGGTGCGGCGCAGGTCCGGGGTGGCCGGGCGGGAGGGAGAGGTGGTCATCAGAATGCTCCTTCATGGGTGGGAGGACGGTCGCACCGCTTGTGCGGGCGAGCTCGACGGCCCGGCGCGCCATCGGAGTTCGGGGAGGAAGTGGGCCGCCGTGATGTCCGTGGGCCGGGGTGCCGCCAGGCACCGGTGTGCTCTTGCCGTGTCCGGTCGTAGGCGAGGGTGCCGACCGGGCGGGACGTCGGGCGCCGGTCATTCTCCTTCCAGGATCGGGAGGAGAAGTCGTGAGCTGGAGTGCACCGTGTTGACGGCCGGGGTACCGACGGGGGCGTGGCTGAACAGCATCATGGGGCGGAAGCCCTCGCGGGTGTCGTCACTGGTGAGGATCAGCCGGATGCGGTGCCCGCTGCGGAAGCGGCGGGCGTTGGCCACGAGCGGGATCCGGTAGTCGACCGGCTCCCCCGCAGGGACGGGATCCCGCGTCTTCATCGGGAGGACGGGCCTGCCCGTCTCGCTCGCGTCCTCGTCGACGTGGCGCATACTGGCGCGCAGCCAGCCCTGAGTGATGTCAGTGGCCTTGCCGTCCGGGCCGACGTCCTGCAGGAGCAGGATCCATCCCGTGTCGTTCCCGCTGCTGGTGGCGGTGAGCCGCAGCTCGGGGTGACCGACCATGTCGAGGTCGCAGGAAAGGGGGTCGCTGGTCCAGCTCAGCTGTGCGGGTGCTGCGTTCGCACCGTCCGTGGCGTAACTGCGCTCGCCCGGCCGTTCGTCGGGCGTCAGGGAGCCGTCGGCGTTGAGGGCCAGGGCCGTGTGGGTGGCCGGAGGGGGCCAGGAATCGGCGGTACGCCACTGTTCGGCCCCGGCCAGCCAGTAGCGGATGGCAGGGCCTTCGAGGATGCCGGTGTCCCGCCCCTTGAGCCAGTGGTCGAACCAGGCGAGGGCCTCGATGTGCATGCTCTCCCATGGCCAGGGCAGGCTGTGCTCCCCGAGCATGGTCATGCGCACGTCCGGGTTACCGGCCAGGGCCTCCCAGGCTTCGAAGAGGCCGGGCAGATGGAGAGCGACGTTGGACCACTCGCCGCCGAGGTAGACGGGGATGTCGACACCGGACAGCAAGCCGGTCAGGTCACGCTCGTCCCACCACGCATCCCGGACGGGGTGCTCGGTGGCCACCGCGTTCAGCAGGTCGTCCCATGGGTGGGCGTCGCGGCGGAAGCGGCTGATCAGCTGCAGGGCGCGGGTCGCCTGGACGGAATCGGTGTGGTTGAACCGGCGGTGGACGGCGGGAATGGCCAGGACTTTGCGCAGGAGACGGGACAGCCCCCTGCGGTAGAGACGGTCGCCGTGGGCGGACAGGACGCCCAGCGAATGGAACCAGGTGCTGACGAAAGCCTTGCTCAACAGGCCGTTGTGGTAGGTGGCTTCGCGGACCTGGACAGTGACATTGAAGGGAAACAGGGCCTTGAGGTGAGGCGGGCGCCGGGTGGCCGCCTCCATCTGGGTCATGGCGTAGTAGCTGAGGCCGATCATGCCCACGTTCCCGTCGCACCACGGCTGCCCGGCGACCCACTCGACCAGGTCGAACAGGTCCTTGCGCTCCTGCTCGTCGAAGAAGGTGAAGGTGCCGCCCGAGCCCACCGTGCCGCGGAGATTGGCTATGACATGGGCGTAGCCGCGAGGCACCCAGAAGTCACTGGCGCCCGCCTCGATGATGGACGCGGGGGCGCCCAGGTCCTGGAGCTGGCGAGGATAGGGGGCCGCCGCGATGAGCGCGGGAAACCTGCCGTCCGCGTCGGGGCGGTGGACGTCGGCCAGGAGCCGGCTGCCATCGCGGACCGGAACGGGCACATTGTCCTCGCGGGTCGTCCCGTGGAGAGCCGGGGACAGGTTGCGGTACTGACGACCGGTGGTCTGCGGTCCGTTCAGCCGACGCTGACCGGGCCCCACCCCAGCTGCCTTCAACCGAGCCATGGCACCCTCATTTCCACACGTAGGGAAATTAACGAGTGCTCACGGTACGCTCGCCACCCCGCCGCACGCAACAAGAATTTCCACACAGCGTGAAATAGAGCGCAGCCGGCGGGCGTCCTGGCTGCGGCCGCCCCCCATGGGAGGCGGCGCCCCGGTCGCAACGACCGACGTAGGCGGCGGGGCACAGCAGACGGGTGAGCACACCCTGCGAGGATCGCGGCGATCCACTTCAGGCCCGGCCCCGGCGCGGCACAGCAGGCACACCGCGCCACGGAGAGCTGCAGCTCCGCACCGGCCCATACGGGCGCAGGCATACACTCCCGCCGCCGGTCGGCCGCGTTCACACGACCGTCTTGTGACGCGACCCTCGCCCCGGACCCGCTCCCAGACCGACTCCCCGCCGGCATCCACCGCAGTGGATCCACAGCTCGAACCAGACGCGTTTGCCGTGCCGGAGCGGGACGGTTCCCCAGCGGAGGGCGAGGGCATCGACCAGGGCCAGGCCGCGCCCACCCTCGCCCTCACCCCCTGCGCGGACCAGGCTGGGCAGGCTGCGCGAGCCGTCGGTGACGGCGACCCGGGCTCCGCACTCGGCGGCATGAACGGTGATGAGCAGGGTACGGCTGCCCGCGTACTTGACCGCATTGCCCACCAGTTCGGAGACCAGCAACTCGGCGACGTCGGCGAGGTCGGTGCGGCCAAGGACGGCGAGGCGCTTGGCGACCAGGTCCCGGGCCAGGGCCGCGGACCGCGGATCACACGGCACGACGCCCACCCGCTCGGCCACCGCGCCCTTCCACCGTCGAGACGGCGCCGCCCCCCTCACCGGAGAGGTCACCACGGATACGGAGACCCGGGCGTCCACGCCAAGGCGGCAAGCACCAACGGGGGGCCGTCCACCGCCCCGGACCGGGACGGGTACGTCGTCCTCGCAGTTCATCACCTGGAGAAGAGGGGGTTCGTGGCACTGACGACTGGCGGTCCGCGGTCCGTTGAACAGACGCTGACCGGGTTCGGCGCCAGCGACCCGGATCTGGGCCATGGCACTCTAATTTCCATGTGCCAGGAAATTAACGATGCCCACGCTACGCCGGACATCACGCCGGAGCAAGAAGAATTTCTACTCAGCATGAAAATAAGCAGAGGGTAGTTCCACCTGGGCAGTCACCTTCCGGTCAGGCGCCCTCCGAGACGTCGCCGCTCAGGTCGCCGGTGAGGTAATGCTGCACGACCGGCCCGATCAGGCGGACGACCTGCTCCGAGGACATCTGGGCGATGCGGTCGATGGCCCAGATGTAACGCGTCATGGCCAGACCCACGATCTGCGTGGCGACCAGGTCCGCGCGCAGACCGGCCTCGTCGCCGGGAAGACTCGCCGACACGACCTGCAGGACGAGCGCGGAGAAGACGGCGCGGAGGCGCTCCATGGCGAAGGGCTCGTGGCTTGCGGCGAGGATGATCGAGCGCAGGATCTCCGAGGTGGCCGGGTCGTCCCACATGGACAGCGCCGCCTGAACAAAGGCCCGCCCGCGCTCCTCCAACGGCACCTTGGCGGCCTCGGCGATGCTCTCACCGAAGGCTTCCGGCGGCTCCAGCGCCGCCTTCAGCAGTCCCATCTTGTTGGAGAAGTAGTAGTTCACCAGGGTGGGGTCCACGTCGGCGGCCTGCGCCACGGCCCGCAACGAGGTCCCGCTGTAGCCGTGCTCGGCGAAGGACTTGCGCGCCGCCGCCAGGATGCGGTCCGACTGCGCGCCACGTTCCCCCCGCGGCCCCCTTCCTGCCCGTGCCACCATCTCCCGCCGTTCTCCTTGCCTGTAGCGGACTCACCCGATTGCCTGCCGGCGAAGTTTCAGCATACGCTGAAACCGGTTAACTGGTTTCAGCGTACCGTGAAATTGAGGCCGCCACTGCTTCGCGTATTCCGCGACCGTCTGCTGTCCCAGTTCGCGGCGGCCCTCGGCGACGGATGCGCTGTCTTCTTTTTCCCGCGTGAATCTGCGTGAGGCGCTCGATTGCGTCGTCCTGCGTGCCGTACCCGGCCCGGAGCAACCGCACTTGAAGAAGGACCCCATCCCCCAGGTCGAGGGCGGTCTTCGCGGACTACATCGATTCACATGTCCGGTCAGCTGTCCCCGGGTGCTTCAGGACTCGCCCCGGCCCGTTGCCGACCTTCCTGACGAATGATCAGGTCGATGCGGGGCAACCCCAACGGCGAGGACCACCGCCGGTGAACGCGGGCGCACAGGTCAGGAATACCTGGCTGCGCTGAACGACGGCCGCACGCTGTGGGTGGCTGACGAGCTCGGCCACGACGGGGCCACCTCCCCTTCCTTCCCACCAGATCGCCGGTCAGGGTTTGCGGCGCACGCACTGAAGTCGTACGGACAGCCGGGTGGTTGCGGGCTTTGAAGCCGCTGGAAGAGCTGTGCCCGGAGTCGTCCGGACCGTAATATCGGTGATCTCGTGGGCTCGTGGGGGAGGTGGTCATGGCCAGGCGCCCGGGTACTCCGACGCTGGAGGAGGTGGCCGCCCGCGCCGGAGTGGGCCGGGGCACGGTCTCCCGCGTCGTCAACAACGCAGCGGGTGTCAAGGAGTCGACGCGACGAGCCGTGCAGCGAGCCATCGCGGAACTGGGGTACGTGCCCAATCTGGCGGCCCGGTCCCTCGCCGGGCGGCGGGCCGACGCCGTCGCGCTCGTCATGATGGAGCCGGACTGGCGGCTGTTCGCCGAGCCGTTCTTCTCCGAGATCGTCCGCGCGATCGGTGACGCGCTGACCGACACCGGGCCGCAACTGCTGCTGACCCTGGTCCGCTCGGACGCCGAGCGGCAGCGCTTCCTCGAGTACGCCCGCGGCGGCCGGGTCGACGGCGTACTGCTGATATCCGTACACGCCGGCGATCCACTGCCCGACATGCTCGCCGAGGCCCGCCTGCCGACCGTGCTGCTGGGGCGCCGCTCGGGCGACGAGCACGTCAGCTACGTCGACGCGGACAACGTCGGCGGTGCCCGCAGCGCGGTCACCCACCTGCTGGCCACGCAACGACGAGCGATCGCCACCATCACAGGGCCGCTCGACATGTACGTCGCCCAGTGCCGGCTTCGTGGTTACCGCGAGGCCCTGGCGCTGGCCGGCCTGGACGCCCAGCCGTCGTGGGTCGCCGAGGGCGACTTCACCGAGGAGAGTGGCCGCCGGGCCATGGCCCGGCTCCTCGAACGGCATCCGGAGATCGACGGCGTCCTCGCCGCTTCGGACACCACGGCCGTAGGTGCCCTGGAGACGCTGCGCGCGGCGGGACGCCGGGTACCGGAGGACGTCGCCGTCATCGGCTTCGACGACTTTCCGCTGGCCGAGCGCACCGAGCCGCGGCTGACCACGGTTCGTCAGCCCCTGGAGGACATCGGCCGGACCATGGTCCAGCTGCTTCTGCAGGAGATCGAGGAGTCCTCCGTGGCCTGGCGCCACGTGATCCTGCGGACGGAGCTGGTGGTGCGCGAGTCGGCCTGAGCGCCGCCTGCGACCACATTAAGCGTCCACGCCGAATGCCCGGCACGTGCGACAGCGCTGTATCACCGCGACGAGTTCGGGAGCGCTCCCAGCTCGGCGGCCTTCCGGCAACCTTGGCGAGTTTCCCCGACCTGGGCCTTCGAAGGAAATTCGACGGCCTCGCGTCCACCGTCTTGTCAAGGCCATGCCCCTCTCCTACAGTCCCAGCGAAATGGAGGTGATGGGAGCGCTCCCATTTTCGACGCCCGGAGTGTTCCCGCGATCACTCCCCACCCCTCCGGAAGGACCCGCATGCTCATCTCATCGCGCCCCGTGCTCCACAGAGCGCACGGTCTGTTAGGCGCACTGCTCGCCTCGCTCGCCGCCCTGGCGGCGCTGTTGAGCACCACCTCGGCCGCCCACGCCGACACCTCGGTCTGCGAACAGTTCGGATCGGCCACGATCCAGGGCCGCTACATCGTCCAGAACAACCGCTGGGGCACCAGCCAGACCCAGTGCATCACGACCACCGCCTCGGGCTTCAAGATCACCCAGGCCGACGGCTCGGTCCCGACGAACGGCGCCCCGAAGTCCTACCCGTCCGTCTACAACGGCTGCCACTACACCGACTGCTCACCGGGCTCCGCTCTTCCGGCGCAGCTCAGCGGCATATCCAGCGCACCGACCGGCATCTCCTACAGCTATGTGAGCGGCGCGGTGTACGACGCCGCGTACGACATCTGGCTCGACCCCACGCCCCGCACCGACGGCGTCAACCGGACCGAGATCATGGTCTGGTTCAACAAGGTGGGCTCCATCCAGCCCGTCGGCTCGCAGGTCGGCACGGCCAGTGTGGCCGGGCGCCAATGGCAGGTGTGGTCCGGCAGCAACGGCTCCAACGACGTCCTGTCCTTCGTCGCCCCGTCGGCGATCAACAGCTGGGACTTCGACGTCATGGACTTCGTCCGCCAGGCCGTCTCACGGGGGCTGGCACAGAACGACTGGTACCTGACCAGCGTCCAGGCCGGCTTCGAGCCCTGGCAGAACGGTGCCGGCCTCGCGGTGACCTCGTTCTCCTCCACGATCAACACCGGCGGCGGAAGTCCTGGCGGCCCCGGAGGCTCCGCGGCCTGCACCGTGTCGTACGGGACGAACGTCTGGCCGGGCGGCTTCACCACCGACGTCACCGTCACCAACACCGGTTCCTCCCCGGTCAACGGCTGGAAGCTGGCGTTCACGCTGCCGGCCGGGCAGCGGATCACAGGGGCCTGGAACGCCGGTGTCGCTCCGTCCTCCGGAGCGGTCACGGCGACCAGCGTCGACTACAACGCGCAGATCCCGGCCGATGGCAAGGTCTCCTTCGGCTTCCAGGGCACCTACGGCGGCAGCTTCGCCAAGCCGGTTGCCTTCAGCCTCAACGGGAGCACCTGCACGACGGCGTGAAACCTGGGGTGGCACTTGCGCCTCACGACGGGGGCTCTGCCGTAAGTCGCGCGGCCTCGCGTCACACCGCGCCACGGGGCGCGCCCGGGTTGCTCATCCAGGCGGGCGTGACCCGTAAGGCCCACGGGCCCTCACCTACGACCGCTGCCGGCCACAGCCGATTCGCAGCCCGCTGTTCGCGCCTCCAATACCGTGCGACGAGCAGGTGCGCGAACCGTCATCGTTGCAGACCGTGTTCGGGCGAATGACTGGTCACGGGCATCGGCCTTTCGCAGTCAAGGGGTTGGCCGGTGGACCGGCTCGGGCCTTCTCCCTCCCCCACCGCCATCTTTGCCGGATCCCGGATTCGGTGCCGGCACCTTTTCCGGAATCCAGCGGATGGCGTTGCGGGCACGGCCGGCGCGGACCCGTGGGTGGCCGAGCAGCACACCGAATCGTTCCCGACAGGGCACAACCCGCCCCACGCGATCCACCGGCACCACCTCATACCCCCGCAGGGCACTATGGAGGAGCACACATGACACACCCAACCGGCCGAGTGCGGGCACCCGGGCCAGGCCGCCCACGGCCCCGGAAGACCTCACTCATCGCGGCGCTTGCCGCCCTGGTCCTGGGCCTCGCGGGCCAGCTCACCGGGCACTCGGCGGCCGCCGCCGAGACCCACGTGGACAACCCGTTCGCCGGAGCCACCTTCTACGTCAATCCCGACTACACCGACCAGGTCGGCACCTCGGTTGCGCAGACCTCGGACACCACGCTCAAGGCCCGCATGCAGAAGGTGGGTACGTATCCCACCGCGGTGTGGCTCGACCGGATTGCCGCCATCAAGGGCGGCGACGCCGACACCGGCCGCAAGAGCCTCACCGACCACCTCGACCTGGCCCTGGCGCAGAAGAAGCCCGGACAGCCGATCAGCGCGACCTTCGTGATCTACGATCTGCCCGGCCGGGACTGCGCGGCCCTGGCCTCAAACGGTGAACTTCCGCTCACCCAGGCCGGTCTCGACCGCTACAGGGCCGAGTACATCGACCCCATCGCGAACATCTTCAAGAACCCGAAGTACCAGGACGTCCGCATCACGACGGTCATCGAGCCGGACGGACTGCCCAACCTGGTGACCAACTCGTCCGACCCGGAGTGCGCCCAGGCCAACAGCAGCGGCATCTACGTGAACGGCATCCGGTACGCCCTCGACAAGCTGCACGCCATCCCCAACGTCTACACCTACCTGGACTTCGCCCACTCCGGCTGGCTGGGCTGGGACAACAACCTCTCCCAGACCGTGCAGCTCTACACGGACGTGGCCAAGGGCACCGCGGCAGGCCTCTCCAGCGTCGACGGACTGATCACCAACGTCTCCAACTACACGCCGCTGGAGGAACCCTTCCTGACCGACCCGGACAAGAACGTCGGCGGGAACCCGGTCAGGTCCAGCAAGTTCTACGAGTGGAACCCCAACTTCGACGAGACCGACTTCACCAGGAACGTCCACCGGGCGCTCGTCTCGTCCGGCTGGCCCGACTCGACAGGCATGCTGATCGACACCTCCCGCAACGGGTGGGGCGGCACCGGACGCCCCACGGCGGCGAGCACCAGCACCAGCCTCGAGACCTACGTCAACGATTCCCGCGTCGACCGCCGGGCCCACCGGGGCCTGTGGTGCAACGTCAGCGGCGCCGGACTCGGACAGCCCCCGCAGGCCGCACCCACCGGCTACCCCGACTCCCACCTGGACGCGTTCCTGTGGGTCAAGCCGCCGGGCGAGTCGGACGGCGCCAGCACCGACATCCCGAACAACGAGGGCAAGCGCCAAGACCCCATGTGTGACCCGACGTACACGGCACCGGGCGCCGGCAACAACAAGACCGGCGCCCTGCCCAACGCCCCGCTGGCCGGGCACTGGTTCCCCGACGAGTTCGCCATGCTGGTACGCAGCGCGTACCCGGCCGTACCCACAGACGGGGGCGGCGACCCCGGCGGCGACACCACCGCACCCACCGCACCGAGCGCGCTGAAGGCGACAGCGAGGACCACCACCAGCATCTCCCTCGCCTGGACCGCGTCCACCGACGACACCGGCGTGAGCGGCTACGAGGTCTACCGTGACGGCACCAAGGTCACGGCCTCGCCGGTGACCGGCACCGCCTTCACCGACACCGGACTCAGCCCCGCGACCGCGTACGGCTACACCGTCCGGGCCCGGGACGCCGCCGGCAACGTGTCCGCGTCCTCGGCCGCACTCACCGTGACCACCGACAGCGGAGGCGGCACACCGTTCCCGACCGGTGATCTGCAGGTGCGCTACAAGAACAACGACTCCTCGGCCACCGACAATGCCATCCGCCCCGGTCTGCGGATCGTCAACACCGGTAGCGGTTCCCTGGACCTGTCCGAGGTCACCGCCCGCTACTACTTCACCCGGGACGGCGGCTCCCCCGTCGTCAACGCCTGGTGCGACTACGCGGCCGTCGGCTGCACCGACGTGACCCTGAAGGTCGTACCGCTGGCCACGCCGGTGGCGGGAGCCGACGCCTACCTCGAGGTCGGCTTCACCGGCGGAACCCTTGCCGCCGGTAAGGACACCGGTGAACTGCAGCTACGCATGAGCAAGTCCGACTGGTCCGACTTCAACGAAGTCGGCGACGCCAGCCGGTCCAGCACGACCACGTACACCGACGCCCCGGCGATCCCCGCCTATCTCGGCACCAGCCTCGCGTGGGGCGCCCCGCCCGCCTGACCCACCCGCGCGCCGCCTCCGAGGCCGGCTTCGCCGAACGCGGCCGACGGCCCCAGGGTGCCGTGCGGACGACACCGCGGGCGGGACGTCCCGGTCGGTCAGGTGACCGACGCCTACCGGGACCGGGCCCATTGCGAAAGGCCAGGGCGCACGTCGCCACACGGCCGTCGCTGTCGGCGTCGAGTGCGGTGGCGCCGCACCTCGTGTTCGGCCACCTGCGGAGGCGGCCGGTCAGCCGGGCTGGCCGGCATCATCGGCGGCGGCTCGGGGCGGACAGAGCGGCGGTGAAGTCGTCCAGGGCCGCGAGGTTGTGGGCGCTGACGACGGCGTCGCAGTAGGGCAGCGCCGCAGCCATGCCGGCCACGAGCGGACGGTAGCGGGGGCTTGCCGTGCGCGGGTTGACCCATACGACGCGGTAGGCGACGCGGGACAGCCGCGCCATGTGGGTGGCCAGGTCGGCGGGCGCACCGGTGTCCCAGCCGTCGGAGATGATGGCGACCACGGCGCCGTGCGCCATGCCGCGCCGGCCGAACCGCTCGTTGAACTCCGCCAGGCAGTCCGCTATCCGGGTGCCCCCGGACCAGTCCGGGGCCGCCCGTCCGGCCCGTGCCAGGGCGTCGTCCGGCCCGGCCCGCCTCAGGACGGGTGTGAGGCGGGTGAGCCGGGTGGCGAAGGTGAAGACCTCGGCGCGGGCGGCGCGGGCGGCGCAGTAGAGCAGTTGCAGCATCGCGCGGGCATAGGGTTCCATCGATCCGGAGATGTCGCAGAGCACGACGAGGTCGCGGGGGCGGGCACGGTGCTCGAAGCGGCGCAGCCGCAGCGGGTATCCGCCGGTTCGCCGGCTGCCGGAGAGGGTGCGGCGCACGTCGATGCGCGCACCGTGGTGCGCGGTGCGGCGCCGGCGGGACGGCCGGGTCGGGGTGCGCAGCACGAGGGTGCGCATCACCTCGGAGAGCCGCGCCAGTTCCTCGGCGGACAGGTCCGCGAAGTCACGGCTCGCGAGACGATCGAGCGGACTGGCGGCGAGGGGTACGGGAGCCTCTCGCGGCTGTGCGTCGGCATCCCGGCGTCCGTCCGCGGTGTCTTTCCGGATGCCGGGGACTCGGCCGGGAACGGCGTTCGGGAGCGATCGGGGCGGGTCGCCGGGTTGCCCGCGCTGTGCTCCGCGGTCGGCCGGCCCGCCGAAGATCTCCCGGAAGACCGCGTCGAACGGCTCGATGTGCTCGGGGTCGGACACCAGGGTGGCGAGCGCGCAGTACCGCAGCTCGCGCGTCGTCGACGGTGCCAGCAGGGTGAGCGACCGGGCGAAGCTCCGGGTGCGGTCGGGGCCCACCGCGATCCCCGCGTCGTGGAGGGCGACGGCGAACGTGGCGGCCAGTTCGGGCAGGTCAGCCATTGGATCCCGGCTCCGCGTCGACCAGCTCCGCCAGTCCGGCCCGGCGCACGGCCTCCAGGTCCTCGGCGTACTTGAGTACCGCCCCCAGGGTGCGGTCGGCGGCGTCGGCGTCGAGAACGGAGAGCCCCAGCGTGTGCAGCGCGCCCGCCCAGTCGATCGCCTCGGCAATGCCGGGCGGCTTGGTGAGCTCCTTCCGGGCACGCAGGCGTGCCACCCCGCGCGCCACGCGCGGGGCCAGCCACTCGGCCGACTGCGGCACCCGTCTGCGGATGATCGCGGCGACTCGTGCGGTGTCCGGGTAGTCGATCCAGTGGTAGAGGCAGCGGCGTTTGAGCGCGTCGTGCAGATCCCGGGTGCGGTTGGAGGTCAGTACGGCCACCGGCGGCACCGCGGCCGTCCGGGTGCCCAGTTCGGGGATGGTGACCGCGGCATCGGCAAGCAGTTCCAGCAGGAACGCCTCGAACTCGTCGTCGGCGCGGTCCACCTCGTCGATGAGCAACACCGCCGGCCGCGGTCCCGGGTGGCAGATCGCGGCGAGCAGCGGCCGTGGCAGCAGATAGTCCTCGGTGAACAGGTCGGCGTCCCGCAGGGGCTCCCCGCGGGACTCGGCCAGCCGGATGGCCAGGAGCTGCCGTGGGTAGTTCCACTCGTAGAGGGCCTCGGCCGAGGACAGTCCCTCGTAGCACTGCAGCCGGATCAGCGGGGTGTCGAGTACGGCGGCCAGGGCGCGGGCCGCCTCGGTCTTGCCGACGCCGGGCTCGCCCTCCAGCAGGATCGGCTGCCGCATGCGCACGGCCAGCAGCAGCGCCGTGGCGAGGGCGTCGTCGGCCAGGTAGCCGACCGCGTCGAGACGCGAGCGCAGGGCGGGGACATCGGGTACGAGGGGGTCGGCGTCAGGCATGCGCGTAACGGGAGGGGTCGTCGGCGAAGGCGTGCTGGCATCCCGGCCCGCAGAAGTACACCCTGCTGCCGGCCCGCTCCAGTGAAAGGGTGCCGGGCGTGATCGCCACGGTCATGCCGCACACGGGATCCACGTCCTCGGCGACGGCCCGGGGCGCGGCGGTGTCGTCTTCGGGGCGCCCGGCCCGGGCCGCCTTCGGCCGCAGGGCGATGATCTCGGCGTACACCGACAGCGCGACCTCCCCCGGGGTCCGCGCGCCGATGTCGAGGCCGGCCGGGGTGTGGACGCGGGCGCGTTGTTCCTCGGTGAGCCCCAGCCCGGCGAGCACCGCCGCGCCGCGCTTCGGACTGGCCACCAACCCGATGTACGGGACCCCGGCGCGGGCGGCCTCGGTCAGCACGGTCTCCTCGTCGCGGCCGTGTGTGGCGACGATGACGACGTCCAGATCGGGCGGCAGCGGCTCTTTGGGCGAGGCCGGCCGGGCGTCGAGGCCGAGCGCACGACCGACGTCGAGCAGGGCGCGGGCGATGGGGGCATGGCCGTAGACGTAGGCCAGCGCCGGGGGGAGGTTGGCCTCCAGGAAGATGTCGAGCGTCCCGCCCGACAGGCAGGGATTGGCCACCGTGACCAGGCCCTCGACGGGTGCCGGCGCGCCCTCGGTGCCGGCGTCCGCGCCGGGCGTGATCCTCAGCAGCAGCGACTCGCCGGTCTCCAGCGCGCGCAGGCCCAGCAGTTGCACCGTCGTCTCGGCGCAGGTGCCGCCCACGAAGCCCTCGACGGTGCCGTCGGGCAGCACCAGCGCGCTGTCCCCGGGCTTGGCGCTCGTGGGCCGTTCCGCGTGGACGACGGTGGCCAGGACGAACGGGGTACGCCCGTGCCGGAGCGCGTCCGCGCGGGTCAGCAGTTCGGTGTTCGTCATCGTGGGGGCCTCAGGTGATCGCCATGTCGGTGCGCAGCGGCCGGCCCTGGGCGGCCCGCCACACCGTGGCGGGCGTCAGCGGCATGTCGACGTGGTGTACGCCGAGCGGCTTCAACGCGTCGACCACGGCGTTGACCACCGCGGCGGGCGAGCCCACGGTGGCGGACTCGCCGATGCCCTTGGCGCCGATGGGGTGGTGCGGGGAGGGGGTGACGGTCTCGCCGAGCTCCCAGGACGGGCACTCGACCGAGGTGGGCAGGAGGTAGTCCATGAACGATCCGCCGAGGCAGTTGCCGTCCTCGTCGAAGGCGATCACCTGCATGAGCGCCATGCCGAGACCGTCGGCGAGTCCGCCGTGCACCTGGCCCTCGACGATCGTGGGGTTGATCCGGTTCCCGCAGTCGTCCACGGCGACGAACCGGCGGACCTTCACCTGGCCGGTGTCCGCGTCCACGTCGGCGACGCAAATGTATGCGCCGAACGGGAAGGTCAGGTTCGGCGGGTTGTAGACGCAGGTCGCGTCCAGGTGGCCCTCGACGCCCTCGGGCAGCTCCAGGTTGGAGTGCGCGGCGAGCGCGATCTCGGCCATGGTCCGTCCTTGGTCGGGGTCGCCCGTGACGTACCAGCGGCCCTTCTCCCATTCCAGGTCGTCCGGGCTGACTTCGAGCATCGCGGAGGCGACGATCTTCGCGCGTTCGCGCACCTTGCGGGCGACCATCGCGGTCGCGGCACCGGACACCGGCGTCGAGCGGGACCCGTAGGTGCCGAGCCCGAACGGGGTCTGGTCGGTGTCGCCGTGCACGACCTCGACGTCCTCGGGCGGGATGCCCAGTTCCTCGGCGACGATCTGCGCGAACGTCGTCTCGTGGCCCTGCCCCTGGCTCTGCACGGAGATCCGCAGGACGGCCTTGCCGGTCGGGTGGACCCGCAGCTCGGCACCGTCGGCCATGCCCAGTCCCAGGATGTCCATGTGCTTGCGGGGGCCCGCGCCGACGGCCTCGGTGAAGAAGCTGACCCCGATGCCCATCAGCTCGCCGCGCTCGCGTTTTTCGGCCTGCTCCCGTCGCAGGTCCTCGTAGTGCGCGATGTCCATGGCCAGCCGAAGGGCGCGCGGGTAGTCGCCGGAGTCGTACTCCCAGCCCGTCCGCGTCCGGTACGGGAACTGCTCGGGCCGCAGCAGGTTGCGCATCCGCAGCTCGGCCGGGTCGGTGCCGAGCCTGTCCGCGAGCAGGTCGACCATCCGCTCGACCAGGTACACGGCCTCGGTGACGCGGAACGAGCAGGCGTAGGCGACACCGCCGGGGGCCTTGTCGGTGTAGACGCCGGTCACGGCACAGTATGCGGCGGCCAGGTCGTACGAGCCGGTGAAGACGCCGAAGAAGCCGGCCGGGAACTGCGTCGGTTGTGCGGTGGCGTTGAACGCGCCGTGGTCGGCGATCACATGGACACGCAGGCCGAGGATCTTCCCCTCGCTCGTCGCCGCGATCTCACCGTGCATGTGGTAGTCGCGGGCGAAGGAGGTGCTCATCAGGTTCTCCGAGCGGTCCTCCACCCACTTCACCGGCTTGCCGGTGACGATCGAGCCGACGACCGCGCACACGTATCCGGGGTAGATGCCGACCTTGTTGCCGAAGCCGCCGCCGATGTCCGGGGAGATGATCCGGATCTTGTGCTCCGGGATGCCGGACACCATCGCGTAGATCGTGCGGTGGGCGTGCGGGGCCTGGGTGGTGGACCACACCGTCAGCTTGCCGGTGATGGCGTCCATGTCCGCCACGGTGCCGCAGGTCTCCAGTGGCGCCGGGTGCACCCGCGGGTAGAGCATGTCCTGTTCCACCACGACGTCGGCGGCGGCGAAGACCTCGTCGGTCCGCTCCTTGTCGCCCGCCGACCAGTCGAAGATGTGGTTGTCGGTCTGGTGTTCCTTGTCGTCGCGGATCACCGGCGCGTCCGGGTCGAGCGCCCGGCGGGCGTCGACGACCGCCGGGAGCGGTTCGTACTCCACGTCGATCAGCTCGAGGGCGTCCCGGGCGGCGTAGCGGTCCTCGGCGACGACGAAGGCGACCTCCTGGCCCTGGAATCGCACCTTGTCGGTGGCGAGCACCGCCTGGGTGTCGTACGAGAGCGTGGGCATCCAGGCCAGCCCGAGACCGGCCAGGGTCTCCCCGGTGATCACGGCCTTGACCTTGGGGTGCGCCTCGGCGGCGCTGGTGTCGATCGACACGATCCGGGCGTGCGCCAGGGGGCTTCGCAGAATGGCGCCGTGCAGCATGCCGGGCAGCCGCACGTCGTCGATGTAGGTCCCGTGGCCGCGGACGAACCGCACGTCCTCCTTGCGGGGCATCCGTCCGAAACCGACCGGCCGCTCCTCGGTGGTTGTCATGCCCGCACCTCCTCGTGGCCGGGCGCCGGCTCGGTACCCGCATCAGCGGTGCCCTGCCCGCCGCCGTGCTCGGCGGCCCAGCGGATGGAGCGCACGATGTTCTCGTAACCGGTGCAGCGGCACACCTGTCCGGAGATGGCCTCGCGGATGTCCTCCTCGGACGGATCCGCGTCGTGGTCGAGCAGCCAGCGGGCGGTCATCATCATCCCCGGTGTGCAGAAGCCGCACTGCAGCCCGTGGCAGGCGATGAATCCCTGTTGCACCGGGTCGAGTTCGGCCCCGTGCGCCAGGCCCTCGACGGTCCGCACCTCATGGCCGTCGGCCATCACCGCGAGCACGGTGCAGGACTTGACCGGTGTACCGTCCAGCCAGACGGTACACACCCCGCAGTTGGAGGTGTCGCAGCCCCAGTGGGTGCCGGTGAGTCCGAGTTCGTCGCGCAGGAAGTGCACGAGCAGCAGCCTGGGCTCCACGTCCCTCGTGTGCTGCTCGCCGTTCACGGTCACGGTGATCCGCATGTCACGCCTCCTGCCCCTGGGCACGTGCGGCGGCGGCGCGCAGCGCCCGCGTGGTCAGCTCCCCGGCCAGATGCCGCTTGTAGTCGACCGGGCCGCGCTGGTCGGCCGTCGGCCTGCACTCCTGCGCGGCGATCCGGCCCGCCTCGGCAAAGGCCTCGTCGTCCGGGCGTCCGCCGCGCAGGAAGTCCTCGGCCTGCCCGGCCACGAACCGTGGTGCACCCACCGCGGTCAGCCCGATCCCGGCCTCGGCGATGACGCCGTCGGAGATCTCCAGCACCGCTCCCGCGGCGACGACCGCCCAGTCGCCTACCCGGCGCTCGACCTTGCGGTAGGCGCTGGCGTGCGAACGGATGGGCACGCGGATCTCCACCAGAAGCTCCGCCTCGCCCAGGACGGTCTCGTACGGTCCGAGGAAGAAGTCCCTGATCGCGATGGTGCGCCTGCCGCCGGGGCCCTGGGCGACCAGGGTCGCCCTCAGTGCCGAGAACGCCGCGGACAGGTCCTCCGACGGATCGGCCTGGCACAGCGAGCCGCCCACGGTGCCGCGGTTGCGCACGAGCGGATCGGCGATGACCCGTTCCGCGTCCCGCAGGATGGGGAAGTGCTCGCCGACGACCGGCGAGGCGAGCAGCTCCGCGTGGCGGACCATCGCTCCGACGGCCAGGTCGTGCCCGTCCACCCGGATCAAGGCCAGCTCGTCGAGGCCGTTGATGTCGATCAGGGCTTCGGGCTGGGCCAGCCGCAGCTTCATCATGGGCAGCAGGCTGTGTCCGCCCGCCACCACCCGGGATTCGGGGCCGTACCGTGTGAGCAGCTCGATCGCCTGCTCGAGACTGGTGGCCCTCTCGTACTGGAATGCAGCCGGAACCTGCATCGGGCCCTCCTGAAACGCTGTACCCATCGCTATGTCGATGCTGCGCTCTTCGGCACTGGTCATGCAATAGCGTTATAAGTATTCACTTATCACTCCAAACGCGTGAAAATCATGCAGTGACCGTCACGCAGCTCAGCACCTTCGTACTGGTTGCCCGGCTCGGTTCGGTGGGCGCCGCGGCGCGGACGCTGGACGTGAGCGAGTCCGCGGTGTCGCAGGCGCTCGCCGCGCTGCGCACCCACTTCGGCGATCCGCTCATCCGGCGCACCGGCGGTGGTGGGATGCGTCTGACGCCCGCCGGGGCGCGGCTGCTGCCGGTCGCGTCGCGGATGGTCGCGCTGAACGCGGATGCCGAGACCGCGGTGCGGGCGGCACGGGGTGCGCCCGACGAACTACGGGTCGTCGCCACGAGCACGCTGGCCGAGTTCGTGCTCCCGCAGCTGGTGGAGGCCTTCGCCTGTCGCTCGGGGCGCAGGACCGAGACCTCGTTCGGGGTGGCCTCCGGCAACGAGATGCGCGTGCTGGTGGAGAACCGGCTGGCCGACGTCGGGCTCGGACCGCATCTCGGCGCCGCGCGCGGGGGCGAACTGGTCGGCGAGCCGCTGTTCCGCACCCAGCTGGTCGTGGTGATCGGCGCCAGGTCGCCGCGGCCGCCCGGTCCGCCGCCGCAGTGGTCCTGGCTGGTCGATTCCTCCGGAACCGACCCGGACGCGGACTCCGGGCGGCTGCTGCGCCGGCTCGGAGTGGCCGAGGGACACGTGTGGGTGTTCCCCAACCAGGCCGCGACCTGGGCCGCCGCCGCGGAGGGCGCTGGAGTGGCGCCGGCGTCGGCCCATCTGGTGTCGCCCCGCATCCGGCGTGACGAGCTGCGCATACTGGAGACCCCGGCCACACCGTCGGACGCCACGTGGCACGCCACCGTCCTGCAGCCCGAGCACCGTTCCCCGGCCACCGCCGCGTTCCTGCACTTCCTGCACACACCCGCAGCGACCCGCATCATGCGCGCGCCCGGCGCGTGCGTCCCGCCCTCCCGGTTCCGGCCCCCGGTGTACGTCACGCTCTGGGGCGCGTGAGAGAGCAGGCTCGCGCCCATTGCCGTACCGGCGCACCCGGCTCTGACGGCTCCTCGCCGTCCTCGACGGCACCACCCACGGTGAACCACCATCGTGCCCTTGGCCTGCGCGGATCACGGCCGCACAGAAGATGTCCGCTCCGACGCGTACGAAGCGCATGCCTGCGGCCGCGGCACGCCTGAGGTGGTCCGGCCCGGCCAGGCCGGGGATGCAGAACGTCCCTCATGGTCTCTTCCCTGAACTGAAAATCCACGGCGTGGCTGCCGTCCCGGAGCGTACAGTCGAGGATTTCGGCCGACTCCGGGTGTCCATTGCCGACGACCTCGTGCGGCCGACTTGTCATTGAACACCTCAAATTTCCTGAGGCTTCAGGGTGGGCGCCGGGAAACAGCGACATTCGAGATGAGCGACGGCGTACCCGGAGAGGCGGCAGAAGGGGCGGCAGATACGAGGCAGTCGGCGCGCGAAGATGCCTCCTGTTGTGCCTCACCTTCCCTTGCGATGCCTATCGGCAGGGTGCAAGACTGACCACGGCAATTAGCTGCGGAATGAACTTTGAACGACCGACGGACCGAACGACCCGGAAGTCAGTGAAAAGCATGGGAAACATCCTCACCCAGAGCCAGGTCAGGTTTTACCGGGAGAATGGCTACTGTGTCGTGGAGGGAATCTTCGACAATGGCGTGCTCGACAAAGCACGCGGAATTGTGGACGATCTGCTCTCTTCTCCTGACCTCTCCGGTGTCGCCGAAGCAGAACCCGAAGACGGCACAAAGGCGCGCCGAATCTGGGCACCCACCGCACGTGACCGCGTTTTCTCCGAGCTCGCGGAGGATTCCAGGCTGCTCGACGCGATTTCCCAGCTGATCGGCGAGGACATTGTTCTTCAGTATTCCAAGCTGAACGTCAAGCCGCCCCAGGTGGGCAGTGTCGTCGATTGGCACCAGGATTTCGCCTACTACCCGCACTCCAACACCGACCTGGTGGCCGCCCTCATCTACCTCGACGACGCGACCAGGGAGAACGCCTGCCTGCGCGTCGCCGCCGGCTCGCACCGCAACGGGCTGCTCAGCCACGAGCGCGACGGCTACTTCGGCGGCAAGATCTCCTCGCTGGAGAACGTGGGCGTGGACGAGTCCACCGTGGTCGACTGCGAAGGCCGCGCGGGCACCGTGGTGTTCCTGCACCCGCTCGTGGTGCACTCGTCGGAGAAGAATCTCTCGGATCTCTACCGTCGCGTCTTCATCCCCGCCTACCGCGCGGCCGACGCCCTGCCGCTCTACTACGGCCCTCACGCGGCGCACAACGAGCCCGATGCGAAACTGCTGCGCGGCAAGCCGTCCAAGACCGCGCGGAGCGAGGGTGGCGTGTGGCGACTGCCCATCGCCGAGGCCGAGTTCAACTCGCTCTACGAGATCCAGGAGGGATCTCACGTCAGGTCCAGTGGGAAGTCGTCCACCGGCTACTTCTCCCACGAGGTCGGCACCGAGGCGAAGCCGGGCCCGGCCGGGTGACCAGCCACGAGGGCGTCACCCTGGCGTGGTGAGCGATCACGTCCCCTACCGTGGCCTCGGGCGGCCGCCCAGCCGATGCGCGGCGGCCGCCCACCATGTCACCTCCGAAAGGATCCACCGTGCCGCACGCCAGGACGTCGGACGGAGTGCGCATCGCCTACCAGGTGCGCGGTGACGGTCCCCCGCTCGTGTTGCTCGCGGGCCAGGCGAACGACCACCACTGGTGGGACGGCGTCCGCGACGACTTCGCCGACTCCCGGAGCACGGTCACGATCGACTACCGGGGCACGGGTGAGAGCGACAGGCCTCACCTGCCCTACTCCACCGAGCGGTTCGCCGACGACGTGGTCGCGGTCCTCGACGAACTGGCCGTGGACCGGGCGGACGTGTACGGCACGTCCATGGGCGGGCGCGTCGCCCAGTGTCTGGCCGTCCGCCACTCCCGGCGGGTGCGTGCCCTGGTGCTCGGCTGCACCTCGGCCGGCGGTCGGCACGGCATCGACCGCAGCGGCAAAGTCCGCAGATCCCTGATCCAGCCCGATCCGGTCGAGGCGCGACAAGCTCTGCTGGAGCTGATGTACACCCCGGCCTGGCTCGCGACGCACCCGGGCCCGTACCACACGCTCGGCGACCGGAGCATGCCGGCGCATGCCCGGCGCGGGCACCTGGTCGCGAGCGGCGGGCACGACGCGTGGGACGCGCTGCCCGGCATCGTCGCCCCGACCCTGGTGCTGCACGGCACCGACGACCTGCTCAATCCCACCGCCAACGCACCGCTGCTGGCAGCCCGCATCCCGGGCTCGCGGCTGGAGCTGTTCCAGGGCGCCCGTCACGCCTACTTCGAGGAGTGCCGCGACCTCGCCGGCCCGCTCGTCCTCGAATTCCTCGACCAGAAAGTGCCCCACGGTGACCCGCATCGATGATCTGCCCGTTCGGGACGAGCTGCGCGGCCAGAGCCCATACGGCGCTCCGGAACTGGATGTTCCGGTATGCCTGAACGTCAACGAGAACCCCTATCCTCTGCCGGAGCCGCTGGTGCGGGCGATGGAGGAACGGGTGCGCGAGGTCGCGGGCGGACTCAACCGCTATCCGGACCGCAACGCACTGGAGCTGAGGGCCGGGCTGGCCGGGTACGTGACGCGCGCCACCGGTCACCCTGTGGACGCCCGGCAGGTGTGGGCTGCCAATGGGTCCAACGAGGTGATCCAGCAGCTGTTCCAGGCGTTCGGCGGCCCGGGCCGTCGCGCCCTCGGCTTCGAGCCGTCGTACACGATGCACGCGCTGATCGCCCGCAACAGCGGTACGACGTGGATCTCCTGCCTGCGGGACGAGGGCTTCGGCATCGATCTGTGCGCCGCGCGCGAGGCTCTCGCCGAGCAACGGCCCCACCTCGTCCTCATCACCTCTCCGAACAATCCGACCGGGGCCGCCGTCCCCGCGAAGACCGTGCTCGAGTTGTACGACATGGCGCAGGAGGCCCGTTCGTGCATGGTCGTCGTGGACGAGGCGTACGGGGAGTTCTCCGACCGGCCGTCCCTGGTGCCACTGGTCGAGGACCGTCCCCACCTCGTGGTCACCCGTACGATGTCCAAGGCCTTCGGCGCCGCGGGGCTGCGTGTGGGTTATCTGGTCGCCGACCCCGCCGTGGTCGACGCAGTACAACTCGTACGGCTGCCCTACCACTTGTCGTCCGTGACCCAGGCACTCGCCATGGCCGCGCTCGAGCACTCCGACACACTGTTGGCCTACGTGGAACAGCTCAAGGACGAACGGCGGCGCGTCGTGAGCGAGTTGACGGCCATCGGCTACGACGTCGACGAATCCGACGCCCCCTTCGTGCAGTTCGGCCCCTTCGACGACACCCGCCGCGCGTGGCAGGCCATGCTCGACCACGGAGTCCTGATCCGCGACAACGGTGTACCGCGTCGGCTGCGCGCCTCCGTGGGGACACCGGCGGAAAACGACGCCTTTCTGCAAGCGGCCCGTGCGGTGTGGAAGGAGGCGACGGCGGCGGCAAGCACACCTCACTGAGGCGCGCCGCGTGTTTCCGGCTGCATTCACCTGATACGGAACGGGCTGAAGCCGCAGAGGTGGCGGAGGCCGTCGCCGCCGGTGGCCACGCCGGTTGCGCCGTCTTCGAGTGCGCCCGCTCCGAGGAGGGCGACTTCGTCCTCGCCGCCAGTGCCGGCCGTGCGAATGCCTATGAATCACCGACATCGCCGCCGCACTGCGGTACAACGCCCGCCAGAACCGCCGGATCCTCAATCTCCTGGGGCTTCCACCAGCCTAGACGCCGAGCGGGCCGACTTTGCCGTGCCCGTACTCCTTGGACACGGCCTCATTGGCCATTGCAGGTGAACAAACCGGTCCTTCGCGTTCCCGGCCCCCCAGTGATCGAGGTTTTCGGGTTGGTGGCAGCCCGAACAAACCCTCCGTCGTAGCCATTTTCTGAAAAGAACACACCCCACGCCGGCAGGATGTGTTCCAGTCGCCCGCTGTCGGGGTCGACAATAAGTTCGGGAGTGGGATCCACGCGATGCTGGATGATGAACGGCCCGCCGGCGCTGCGGCGCAGCAGGTTCACCCATTCACGTCTTTCGGTCTCCCAGCCAGCCACGACGCCGTTGCCCGCAAAACCTGCGCCCGGTTTGAGAATCAGCTCTTGTTGATGTTCGATCGAGAAGCTCATGAGATCGACTCGTTCATCATTGAACCGGGTCCAGCCCTCACGCAGGAGGCGCGTCCATGGAAGCATTCGATCGATCAGCTCCTGCTCCGCACCGGAGAATGAATTTAGATACCTACGGTCGGACAACAGGGCCAACGCAGCTTTGTCGTTGAAGAGGTGGCTTGTGGGCGGCGTGTGCAGCACCAGCTTACCCTGCTCGTGCACCCGGCAAATCATTTCATACGCCGCCTGTCCACTCGCGTCATCGATCAATTGGTCAACCATGAAATACCGCAGTATGAGATCGAGCGGCTCGCCGTCGAGGTATACTCGGCCATTCTTCTGCTTCAGCTGGCCAAGCTCTCCAAGGACGAGCTGTATTCCATATCTCGCCATCGAATGCTGAATGGATCGAAAACCATTCACCCAAGCTGAAATTCCTCCATCCGCCTCTATGGCGGCGATCACGGGCTCTCGTCCTCCTGATACTGTCGCGGCTGCATCGCGAAGCAGATCGGCTCTCGCCGCCATAGTGTCGGTGTAATCGAGATTGAATTCTCTTGCGAACCCGGCGAACGGCTCCGCCGCCATCAGAGCGCGATGTACCTCAACCATGTCCGCGCCACCGAGCCCGGTGTTCACGTTGAACTCAAGAAGTTTGAAGGCTGACCCGTCTCGATACAGGTCCGCACGTCCAGACCGCGGCGGCTCGACATTACGCAACCGGCTGATCAACGCCGTGCGTTGCTCATCGATTCCAATCGCGGAGCAGTACCTACCGAGGTCGCCGTCGAACAACCGCTCAGGCAATGAAATAATGATGTCGAACATGCTCTTGACATCGGAACCCAATGCATCCATCGCTTTTCGATCGGCAAAAAGCGGCCTGCACAAGAGTTCATGCGCGTTTTGGAATGATGCCGGTATGTGGCTGGTCAACATTACCGACCGCAATCGTTCATCGGCGTGGCATCGCCTCAGATATTCGCTCGTGACATGCTCTGCCGTCATGTTCTCCACCGTCATGTTCACCCTCCATAACCAAGTTCTCTGTACGCTGCGACGGCGGCGCCTGACCCGTGTTGTAACGGATCACTCCGGAGTGATCGACACGATGATTTCGCTCTTGACCTCGGCGAGCCGGTCAACGACTTCACGTGAGTCTCTGCCGCAGACGGCCGCGACCGCGATCGCGTCCGTTGATCGCCTGGGTTGCCCGACGGGGTCACCCGGACGGTAAGGCGTCGTGAGCTGAAGCAGCCAGTTGGCCTGCGGAAGCGCGTTGTACCCACGGAAGCGGCCCAGCGTCGGCGGGTAGATCATGGACCAGCCGGTCGCCGGCTGGTCCGTGCGCGCCAGATCACTGGCGTCCGGGACGTTGCGCCCGACCTGCGGCAGGACGCTGGAGAAAAGCAGCGAAATCCCGTGGCGATACCGGAATGCAGCCTCTATTCCGGCCCCACCGGGGCGACCGCCCAACTCGCAGAACACCGGCCTGCCGCGGTCATCGAGGAACGCTTCGAGGTGTGCGGCGCCACTGAACCAGGAGATGCACCCGAGTACCGCGCGATTGAACGCCAGGAGGAGTTCGAGGTCCGGCCCGTCGTCGAGGGTGTGCGACCGGATCTGCCCATTCAGCGGAAACGTTTCATGCGAGTCCAGATACTGCGACACGGAGACAGCAACCGGCACGCCGTTGTTGACAACGCTGTCGATGTGGAACTGACGACCCGCGATGAATTCCTCGGCCTCGTACCGGTCCGGACTGCCGAACCCTTGCCGCTGCAAGCCGATCAGCTCGTTCTGGTCACGGACAATGTGCACGTCCGCGGAACCGGCGCCGTGGACAGGCTTGACGACAATTTGGCCGAACTTGTCGAGCAGCTCTGCCGCCTGGATGGGTTCGGATATTTCCGTGAACTCCGGAACCCGGATTCCGTGCGCCGAAAAGTGGCGTTTCATCGCCACCTTGTCGCGGAGCAGCAGCGTGTGCTCCGTTCCCAGGCCGGCGACGCCAACGGCCTCGCGCAGACGCGCCGCCGGCAGCAGCAGCCGCTCCTGGGTCGCCACCACCCAGTCGAATTCGAAGTCACCGACCAGCGCGGGCAGCGACAGCTCAAGCTCGGCAGAGGCGTCGATGTCCACAGGGATACAGCGGCTTACCTGCCCGGGAGTCAACTGTGCGATATCGCGAGGCCGTGCGAGCAGGGTGATGTCGAATTCGTCCGGATGGAAGAAAGGGCTGCCATCATCGTGGCGGTAGGCGCCGTAACCCACATGGCTCAAAAGAGCTACCCGTTGACGAGGCACTACTTCCCCGCATTCACGGCGTGATGGATATCGAATCCCGGCGCCTTTTCCGGCGTCACCGGCCCGGCCTTGCCCACCAGGTACGCCAGCCCGGATCCGATGGCGAGGCACACGGCTGCGAGAACCAGCAGCGCCCACGGCCCAAGGCCTTGGGCGACCACACTGCCGACCGCTGCCCCGACGGCTCCGCCCAACGACATGAACGAACCGATCCACGCCTGGGTCTCCGCGGCCATGTTCGCCGGAGCCAGATCGCCGACCGTCGCCCACAGGGCCACGAAACTCGGCCCCAGTGCGATGCCCATGAGCGCCGTGGCCGCGACCAGGACCGCCGTCCAGGTGAAGCTGGCCGCCGCCACCAGCAGGGTCCCCAGGCACAGCACGGCCAGCGTGACAGGCAACGTGGCCTTGACCGACCACCGCGCCGGCAGCGCTCCCAGGGCGAGACCGCCCGTCACACTGCCCACCGACATACAAGTGAGGAGCACTCCACTCATCAGCGGTGAATCGTGCTGCTGCGCCCAGGCGGGAAAGGCCAACTCGATCGCGCGGACCGCGAGAAAGAAGGACATCGCCGCCGCCATCGCCCTGCGCAGCACACGGTTGCGCAGTGGGCCCAGCCAGTGGCGCTCCGCGGACTGCGGCACTTCGCGCTGGTGCGGCAGCCTGCGGGAAAGCAGCAGGAGGGTCGCGATGGTGCACAGCAGCGCGGAGGCGGCCAGCCCGGCCCAGGGCGCCACGACCACCACCAGGAAGGCTGCGATGGTCGGACCTACGATGAACCCCACGTCGGTCAGCATGGTGTCCAGCGACAGGATGGTCGTCCGGAGTTCGCCCGTGGTCATCTCGCGCCACATCAGCCGGGTCACGATCTGGATGGGTGGAGCCGTCACCCCCGCGACGAACGCGACAACCAATGTGACGGCGAACGGTCCATGTGCGCGTTCGTTCAGCACCAGGACCGTCAGCGCGAACAGATACGCCACGAGCGGCGGCCCCATCACCCGGGTATGGCCGTGGCGGTCCATGAGCCTGCCCCTCAGCGGGAGGGTGACTCCGGACAGCGCGGACACCGAGACGACCACTGCTGCCTGACTGAGGCCCCGGTAATGCGCGACCCCGAGCAGGAGGGCCAGCGAAGAAATTCCGGGCCTGAGCTTACCTGCGACAGCCGCGAACAGGGATGAGCCGAATTTCGGCAGGGAAAAGAGCTCCCGATACGAGGACAAGAACTTCATCGGGATCAGCAGACCGGTTCAATCACTAGTTCCACGGTGTCGCGGACCGCAGCCAGTCGCTGGACCAGTGCCGGGTGGTCCGGCGCGGAAACACTCACCTTGACCGGAACCGTCCTTATACTGCCGGTCGTCGGCACCATGTCGCCCGCCTGGTAGCCCACCACCAGCTTGTCAACGCCGGGCAGCCGCTCCACCTTGTCCAGCCCGCGGATCTCCACCAGACGACCGGCCGGTCCGTCGTTGCGAATGGCGCCGGCGCCACAGAAGCCGTCAAGCCTCACCGGCGCGGTCGCGATCTTCGGCACCTCGCCCAGCCGGCAGGCCAGGGTCTGGCGATGCGGGTCGAGATCGCTGCGCGCGATCCACGCGTCGATCATGGGGTAGGCGGGCAGACGAGCGCCCAGTTCAATGAGGTAGGCGTCGCCGGCCGAAATCTTGATCTCGGTGTGACTGGGGCCGAGACGCACGCCGAACGCGTCGAGCACCTGCCGCACGTAGTCGACGGCAGTGTGCCAGTCGGGGTCGTCCTGGGGGATCTGCGCCCAGTCCCAGTAGGGGAACGAGTAATCCCGGTCGTCGGGTTGCCGGTATTCCCAGATGTCCACGACGTGGTGCACTCCGTCGTGCGAGAAGAAGTTCACGCCCAGCTCCCGGCCACGCACGTACTGCTCGACCAGCCAGGCTTGGACCGGCCGTCCGAAGTGGTCGATCCGTGGCAGGTCCGAAAGGTCCTCGGCGTCCTGGGGCCGGCTCAGCAGCCGGACGCCGTGCGAGGAGCCCCCGGTCGTCGGCTTGGCGAAGGCGGGGAAGCCCACGGCGCGCGCGGCACCGGCGATGTCGGTCGCCTCTTCGACCAGCGCGTACCGGGGAATACGAACCCCCGCCCCCGCGGCGGTCTCCCGCATCACGGACTTGTCCCGGCGGGCGAGGGCGTGCCGCGCGCCGTTGCCGGGCAGGCCGAACTCTTCGGCCAGCGTGTCCGCCTTGTCCACGGCCACGTCGGATGCGGGCACCACCGCGCGGATGTCGGCGCCCAGCTCGGCGAGTTGGGCCCGGATCTCGCCGAGCTCCATCGCGTAGAGGCTGACCGTGTCACCCACCGCGTGGTCGGGCCACCGGGTCTCGACGTGCTCGCGGGGCATCGTGTAGACGGAGATCACGGCCATTCCACGCTCGGCCACCTGGGGTTTGAATCCCATGCTCGGCCCACAGGGGTCCATCAGCACGACAGCGGGTGTTCCGCTCAGCGACCTGGTCATGATGCTCCTTGTGGCTTCTCGTCCGATGCGGAGGGTCAGGGATGCTCGACGGCCCGCGCGCCCGGGTTCTCCCACCAACGGCCGTCCCCGGCCGGCGGCTTGCTCAGGTCTTTCGCGCAGGCCCGGGTCACGTTGATCACGGTGTGGGCGCCAGCAGTCCTCGGTCAGCGGCACCGTCGGCGAAGCGTGGTGCCGGTACGCAGCAGGTGGATGTCACCGGAGGCCGGGCCATGGGCGTCGAGCCGGCGGGCGCAGAGAATCTCGTTGATCCGCGGATCGCTCTTGTCCCTGTGGGCGTGCGGAACACGCGCATTCCGACCTGACCCTGTTGGCACCGCTGTCGGGCATGGCCAGGGCCGGAGTGGCGGAACTGGGCGAGCTGCTCTACAGCGGTGGCCGACTCGGCGCCTGTGTCGGCACCGTGGTCACGCCGACGGTACACGAAGCCGCGGCGGTGCTGCGCCGCTCGCCGGAGGCGGCCACCGGAGGGGCCGGGCGACCGGCCCGGTGCCTCGGCGTGCCCGCAACCGCGGCGCAACTGCCGTGATGGGTCCCGCCTTTGGCAGCCGGTGTCGTCGGCTCACATCGAGGCGCCGCCCACCGTGTCCTTTGTGCCGTCCTCGTAGGAAAAGTATCCGGTGGACGACTTCGTCCCGTCGCTCACGTGGGAGCCTTCCTGGATCTGGTACAGAGAGTTGAACTCCGCCGCCGCAATCGGGAGCTGCCACAGGCCGGCCTCGCTGCGCACGGTCCTGGACGCACTGCCGCGCACGAGCTTCGCCGTCGGCTCGTTGTGCGCGGCGTGCGGACCGTAGTAGATGGGAAGGGCATCGGCCGCGCGGTAGGACGGGATGAAGACGCGGCGGTACAGATCCGAGAGGTTCTTCTCCGACGAGTGCAGGAGCAGGGGGTGGATGAACACCACCGATCCCGCAGCTCCCTCGCAGTCGGTGATCGCCGAGTCGTCCAGGCCCACGTCCGCCGGCGACGGGACCTTGCCCACGAAGTAGCCCTCCGACTCGTGCTTGAAGAGGCCGTGCCGGTGCGAACCGGCGACGACGCGCAGACAGGCGTTTTCCCGGGTCGCGTCGTCGAGATAGATCAGCGTGGCGACCAGGTCGGTGTTCGTGTGCGGGTAGAACGCGAAGTCCTGGTGCCACTCGACGACACTGCCCACGCGCGGGGGCTTCACGTTGAGCTTCGAGTACTGCAGCACGATGTCGGGACCGATCAACTGCTCCACAGCGTCGAGGAGTCGGGGGTCCTCCGCGATGCCGGCGAAGAGTTCGTCCCGCGAGGTCGGAGCCCAAATGCGGCGAGCTTTGGAGCCGTCCTCCGGCTCTGCCTCGGCCACACTGGCGAGGTCGGCGGAGGAGAGCAGGCCGTCGACGACGGCACGCGCCTTCTCGATCAGCTCGGTGTCGAATATCCCGTCAACGACGCAAAACCCGTTCTCACGGTAGAAATCGACCTGCCTCTGGCTGAGGGTGATGCCCATCGGGTAAACCTTTCGCACAGTAATTTGGTAGCCCCCGCAGACTCTTACTTGCCAATTCGTACACGTCACCGTCACTTGCCGCAAGACATGCCTCGCCGTCCGGAGAGGCAGTTGAGCCACTCAATGTGCGCCCTTCTGCCGGTCTTCTGCCGGTCTTCTGCCGCTGGCATTTGTGCACTTCTTGGCTAGTGTCGACGCAACGCTTGCCCCCGCACTCCTCCGCTTGAGGTATTCAATGTCAGAGACATCGCCGACGGTCGCGTTCTTCGGCGCCGCCGAGACGGCCTCGCGGGTTTTCACGCAGCGCCTCATGGAACTGAAGTATGAGCTCCGACCGGACATCGGGGACGAGCGCACGTTCGCGGGCGGTCCGTTCAAAAGAGCCCGGATTCGTCGTGGCCGTCAACCACGAGGAGCAGTAATCGATCCGGCCGCAGACCGATCACAACCCTCCGTCGGGGCGGTGCACGAGTCGTTGCATCGAGGACCAGGGACGAATGCCTCGCGCACATTGGTGACGTGTGGACCGATATGCGACCCCTGAGTATTCGCCGCCATCATAATGCCGCCGGTGAATGACGAGCCGTATCACAGACATCCGGTCCGGGTCGGCGTGCAAGTCCAGCCGCAGCGGTGTCGTCAAGACGAGGTGCGCAACGCCGTGGCGGTGTTCGGGGAGCTCGGTGTCGACGCGATCCCGAACCTGGATCATTTCACTGCCCCTGTCGTCGAGTGCACGGGGCGCCCTGGTATTGCTCAGGTGCGGCAATCGGGTTCGCCGCTCACGCACTGCCAAAAGGTAACGGAGAAAAACCATGAGATTGCCGACGCCAAGGATCGTGCTCGGCGGGATCGGCGCCGACGCTCATTCGGTCGGTCTCACTCTGCTGAAACACGCCATCACTGAGGCAGGCCATGCGGTCCACTTCATGGGCACGCAGAACAACCTCGAAGACTTTTTCAGGCATGCGGCCGACGCGGATGTCGTGATGATTTCGTGTATGGACGGCCATCTGCGCCACTATCTGAAGAAGTTTCCGGACCTGATGCTCAAGTATCCCGATATCGATGCGATCTGGTATGCCGGCGGAAATCTCGACGTGGGCAGTTCCGAACGGATACGCGGTGAAGCGCGCCGCCTGGGCTTTCGACGGGTCTTCCCGACGTATGTCGATATTCCGACGGTCCTCTCGGTCCTGACCGAGGATCTCCTGACCAGGCGTCCTGCGGTACGCGGCAAACCCACTGCTCCCCCCTGGCCCACCCAGCCGGGCACGGCGCCGCCCGACCAGCGGCTCACGGTGGCCGACCTGCAGCAGCAGCGACCTGAGGTCCTGGAATCCTGGCCAACCGGCGCGCGTGCCAGGGACTTGGCGGACAACGCGGCGTTTCTCTCCCGGCAGCCGTCGTTCGCTCATGCGCACTCACCGCGGCCCCGGGCGGAACGACCGTTTCTGGTGCAGCCACGCTCAGGCGTGGCGCTCGCCGCCGAGCAGCGCACGGCATTCGTGGCCCTACGACGGGCCGGCGCAGACGTACTGTCCTACCAGATCGATTCTCTTACCAGAAACAATGAGTACCAGAAGGCCGGCGACGCGATCGCGGAGAGCCGGGAACGCGGTGCCTCCACGCTGAACGGATTCCCCATGGTGAATCACGGGGTCGACGTTCTGAGGCAGTTGATCGCAGATGTTCGGACGCCGCTGCAAACCCGCCACAGCACACGCGACCCACGACTCCTCGCCGAGATTTCGTGTGCTGGTGGCGTCACTGGCTTCGAGGGTGGCGCGATCACGTACAACATTCCTTACTTCAAGGACTACTCGCTGGCCCAGTCACTGCGAAGGTGGCAGTACGTCGATCGGCTGGTCGGCTTGTACCGTGAGAAGTTCGGCGTGGTCATCGACCGTGAGTTCTTCGGCACCCTCACCGCGGTACTGATCCCACCAAGTCTGGCGATCGTCGTCAACGTGATCGAGGCAATGCTGGCAGCCAGCCAGGGCGTGGGCTCGGTTTCACTCGGATACGCCGAACAAGGCCATCGAGCCCAGGACATCGCGGCGATCAGGGTCCTGCGCGAACTGGGCCAGAAGTATCTGGCCAACCTGGGATATCCAGGAGTTCAGGTCAACATTGTGTTCCACCAGCACATGGCAGCGTTTCCACGGGACCGGGCGCGGGCGACGCAGTTGATCGTGGCCTCGGCCGCCACCGGTCGACTGTCCGGGGCTTCGCGACTGATCGTCAAGACACCGGTCGAGGCGACCACTATTCCGTCGGTGTCCGACAACCAGGAGGGGTTGCACCTGAGCCGGCTGGGCGCGATGGAGGCGAACGGCATCGAGGTGGACGAGCAAGCCGTACGCGAGGAGGCCACCATCCTGCGGGCGGAGGTGGATCAGATCCTTGAGAGTGTCCTGGTGGCCGGCGACGGCAGCCTCACGGACGGCGTGGTGAAGGCGTTCGCGCTCGGTTACCTGGACGTTCCCTTCTCGCCCAGCGTCCACAACCGTGGCGAGGTGCTGACGGCTCGAGACGTCCAGGGTGCGGTGCGATACCTGAACACTGGCCGGCTCAGGTTCACCGCCGATGTGATCGACTTCCATCGGAGCCGGATGAGCGAACGTCGCAGGACCGAGCAACCACCTGTGCGAAGCGAATGGCAACTTGTCGAACGTGATGTGCTGCGAATACCGTCGGGGCATTATCGGAAGTGGCCGCTCGATGCATGAACGATATTCACGGCCCAGCCCTGCCGCACCGTAACCAGGACATCAAAGTGAACAAAGGTCTGGAGCGGGCATCGGCCTGATCGCAGACCAAGTCGCAAGGACTTCGGCGACATCCGTGATCGTGGCCTGCAGCGACGGACACTCTCGGACCTGATCTCGTCACAGAAATGGACAGTCAAGATGGAAAAGGAATTCACGATCCCGGAATTCACGATCCCCAGCGCGGCGACCTCAGCGCTGTTGGAGCGGGGCATAGCCGCGGACACACCTCTGGACAAGTGGCCTACAGGGGCTTTTCCGACGACCAGCACGGAGATCCTGGCGCTGCGTGACGGAATATTGGCAGCCATCCACGGGGACACGGGTGGCGCCATCGTACGGGTCGCCCCGGAGGGACTCAGCGACCACGACATCAGCACCGTCTACTGGAATTTCTTCACGGCACTTTTCCGTCCGATCCCGCAGTACAGCTCCGGCGAACTCATCTATCCCGTCGAGGTCAAGGCCGGAGCCGCGGAGACCAGTCACTACTCGAGTTCGAACAAAGCGGGCAACTATCATACTGACGGCACCTTGCTGCCGCAGCTGCCCGACGTTGCATTTCTGTTCGGCTTGTCCGCCGCAACGGGTGGAGAGACGCTGCTGATGGACGTCAACAGCCTGGTTCAGCAGCTTACCCAGATCAACCCGGCGCACGTCGCCGAACTGAGCCAGCCCGTACCCTTCGACGTGAAGGACCAGACCGCGGGAATCAAAATCAAACGGCAGCCGGTGCTCAAGCAGACAGCCAACGGCTACGAGCTGCGCTATGTCCGCATGTACATCGAGCAGGCGTTTGCCGCCGAGGACACACCGGTGCCACCAGAGCTCCTTGCGGCCATGGACGAATTCGACAAGGTCTCTTCCTCTGCTGCGGAAAACGCGGAGTCCGTGCTGCTCGAACGTGGCGTCGGCCTGCTGTGGGACAACCGGCGGATGCTCCACGGCCGCCGGCCATTCCAAGAAACCACCTCCAGCCGCAGGCTGCGCCGAATCTATGGGGTCCAGGACGACGGACGAGCCATTTAAATTGAGCAAGTTTACGTGCTGCGCGAGTCCGAATCGCGTAGTAAGACCGTCAAGATGAAAGAGGCAGCACTGCATGCCACGCACAGTTGATCTCTCACACCCGCTGGAACCGGGTATGCCGCACGCGCGCACGATCCCGGCCCCCCGGTTCACGCCCACCAGCACATGGGCGGAACACCGGATGCGGGTCATGCGACTGGACATGCCGACCCACATCGGCACCCACGTGGACGCCCCGTCGCACTTCGTCGAGGACGGCGCCACGGTCGACCAGTTGCCGACGTCGGCGCTGGTCGGTCGGGCGTACTGCCTCGAGGTACTGCGGGACGGTGCCGAGCCGATCACGGCGGCCGACCTGAAGTCCGCCGTTGACCTCGAACCCGGTGACGCACTGCTGATCCGCACCGGCTGGGACGACCGCTACGCCGAACCGGCCTATGTGGACCGGCACCCGTACCTCACGGTCGACGCGGCCGAATGGGCTGTGTCCAAAGGACTTCGGCTCATCGGCATGGACACGATCAGCCCTGAGATACCGATGAGCATGCGTCCGCCGAACTTCCCCTACGACGTGCACCGCACGCTGCTGGCGGCCGGCACGCTGATCGTGGAGAACCTCGTGCTGCGGGAGATCTCGGACCGGTGGTGCACGCTGTTCGTCGGCGTGCTCAACGTCCTCGGCGGCGACGGCGCGCCCGCGCGGGCACTGGCCGTGCTGGACTGAAAGGCAGGACTTCCTTGAAGATCCAGCGGGTCGACACCGTCGTCACCGGACTGGCCGGGCGCGTGCAGCGCACCATGTCCAGCGGCGCCTAGGCCTCCGGCCGGGCCGGTTCCCCGACGGGCGAACCGGCCCTGGTGCGCATGCCCGCCGAGGGGGTCGCCGGCTATGGCCGGGTGCGGCGAACCGCACCCGGTCATGAGGCAAACAGGGCCAGGAGAGGATTTCGACGACTCGGTGCAACTCTGCCGCCCCATTTGCCAATTCATATACGTCACCGTCGTTTGCCGCAAGGCAACCCTCGTTTCCCGGGGAGGCAGTTGAGCCCGTCGATGTGCGCTCTTCTGCCGGGCTTCTGCCGCTGGCGGACGTGCACTTCTCGGCTAGTGTCGACGCATCGCTTTCCCCGTACTTCTCTGCCTGAGGTGTTCAATGTCAGAGACATCGCCAATGGTCGCCGAGGACGGGCGATCATCTACAGTCGAAATCCTGGACTGCACGCTCCGTGACGGTAGTTACGCCGTGGACTTCAAGTTCACCGAAGGTACGATCAAGAGCGTCCTGACCGGTCTTGAAGGATCAGGTGTCCGGTTCATCGAACTGGGTCACGGGATGGGCCTCAACGCCGCCGAGCGCACGCCCCATCCCACCCGTGTTTCCGACGCACGGTGCTTCAGCATCGCGTCCGAGACGCTGACGAGCGCGAGTTGGGGGATGTTCTGCATCCCGGGAATCGCCGAGCTGGATCACCTCAGACAGGCCGTGGCCGCCGGCATGCGGTTCGTCCGGGTCGGAGTGGATATCACTGCCGTCGCACCGGCCGAGGCTTTCATCGCCCTCGCCAAGGACCTCGGCATCATGACGTTCGCCAACCTCATGAAGACGAACGTGCTCGACACCGACGGTGTCACGGATGCGGTCCGGCAGTGCGCGGAGTACGGCGCCGACACCGTCTACCTCGTCGACTCGGTGGGCGGATACCTGCCGTCGGATGTCACCGAGCTGTTCGAGAAGGTCGGTCAGTCGACAGCGATTCCGCTCGGCTTCCACGGGCACGACAACCTGAGCCTGGCCAACGCCAACTCGCTCGCCGCAGCGACGAGCGGAGCACAGTTCGTCGACACGACGCTCGACGGCATCGGCCGCGGAGCCGGCAACACCGTCACTGAGACGTTCGCAGCGACCCTCCACGCCCGGGGCAATCGCAACACGTACGACTTCCGGGCTCTCGCGGAGCTGAGCGAGTCCGTCGTCCGCCCGTTGGAGCGACTGCACGACGACCGCACGTACCAGCTCGTCGGCGGTATCACCCGCACGCACTCCAGCTTCTTCCCGCTGATCAGCAGGTGCGCGAAGACCGCGAACGTCGACGTCTTCGAGCTGATGGCCGCAGTCGCCGAAATCGACCGGGTCCACCCTGCGGAGGACATGGTGCTGGAGGCCGCCAACGCCATGGCTGCTCGCTAGTGCTGTGGCCGCTACGGACGTTGGTGACACTGCGCGCAGAGCTGCTCGCTCTCACCCCCTGACCATTCGCACACCTGGCCTGAGAAGAGTTTCCGTGGAACCGAAAGACCCAGTGATCCTGCTGATCGACCCCACCGGCACCGGGAACGGACGCAACTACAAGACCGCCATACGCGATCTCGGTTTCGACGCGGTCTCGCTGTTCACGGGTCTGTCCGCGGTCGCGAACCAGCAGGCCGACCTCGACGACGAGATGTCGCTCCGGGTCAGCGACGTGGACGACGCCGTCCGGCAGGTTCGTGCGGCCGGATTCGACGTGCGAGCCGTCGTCCCCGCCAATGGGACGAGCCTCCACGTGGCTGACGAGATCGCGGCGCGGCTCGGCCTGCCCGGAAACGACCCCGCTCTGGGCTGGGCGCGGCGAAACAAGGCGGCGATGCGGGACAGGGCCGCGCAAACGAGGGTCCGCGTTCCGGAGTTCCGGCTGGTCCACTCCCTCGGTGAGGTAGCGGAGGCCGCACGGGACATCGGCTTCCCCGTCATCGTGAAGCAGACGATGGGAACGGGGTCCTACGGCGTTTCGGTAATCAGTGACATGGCGGCTCTGGACGAGGCACACAAGGTGCGGACGGTGGACCGCTCCGGTCAGCCGGTCACCGAATGGCTGGTGGAGCGCTACATACGCGGGCGCGAGTACGCGGTGAATTTCTGTAGCGCTGACGGTGAGCACCGGCTGATCGACATCTGGGAGTACCGACGGCCCGACGACCGCGACTACGACTTTCCCCTGTGGGACATCGTCCAGATCGGCGGTGCCCATCCCGACTACGTCCGGGTGGAGCGGTTTTGCAGGCAGGTACTCGACGCGTTCGGCATCCGTCAGGGACCAGGCCACATCGAGGTCAAATGCAGTGGCGACGGAGACGACGTCTACCTGATCGAGCTCGCGGCCCGGTTCTCGGGCGGGCCTGCGGTGCCGATGTGGACGAGGCACTCCGACCTGCGGCCCTTCCACGACGCCGTGGAATGCTTCCTCGGCCGCCGTCCGAACATGATCGACGGGGATCACGGGTTCAGGGCTGTGCTCGGCTCCGTCGTCATTCGCAACGACGACGCACCCGGCACGCTGGTGGCCGTGCATGGGCTGGACGAACTGGCCGCCCTGCCCGGCATCGCTGATGTGCTCGTGGAGTTCCGGCCCGGGGACCACGTGCCGATCACCAACGACAACAGGCACATTCCGGTCAGCGCTTCGGTGTACGGCCCGGACCGCGCGACCGTGCTCCGCACCATCGCCATCGCGCGTGCGACGGTCAGACTGGAGATCGCACCCGACCCTGCCGACCTGACTACGGTGGCACCGGGCGCCGTCGCCGGAGGCTGAGGGCCGAAGGGGTCTGGGCTCGACGGTTTGTGGACCAGCTACCGGTCCTGCTCGGCACGGCCGGCGTTCGCCGGATGGCCGTGGCCGGCCTGGCCTCCAAGTTTCCGGAAGCAGGCGAACGTCCTCGTCGGCGACACGATCGCCCGGCCCGGTGAGATTGTCACCGCCCCGGTGCTTCAGCGCTCGCCCGGTCCGGGCCTCTGCCGGAGCGTTTGTGGTGGTGGTCACCGACCGGCGGACTCACCCTGCTCCCCCCCGCACGCCACCGCGCCGGCCGGTACCGGCACCGTCACGTCGTACGCGCCGCCCCGCTGCGGCTGCGCGCAGCCGCAGCGGGGCGGCGGCGCTCCGTCGGGGACGCGCTCGCGGTCGCCGTAGCCGACGACCTGCCCGCGCCGACGCGTGAGACCGCCGCCGTCACCCAGCACCACCCGCCCGCAACTGCCCTCACCGGGCCCCGGGCCACCCGGAACGAGGTGGGCCGGGCCGTCGTTCGCGCGGAGATCGCACATGTCTGCGCCCACGGCCCCGCCGACGCGCACCGCCCGTCGCTGAGCGGGCGGAGCTCGCCGACGGCGATTGGACCGTGGAGGACGTCAGACGGCCGCCACTGTCACGCACCTGGCTGACGCACTGTCGGCGTCTTCCACCGCCAAGGGCAGCGACCTGCTGGCGGATGCAGCACTGACCGTCGCCGCGGCGTTCGCGGTGGCGCAGCACGTGGTGACGGCCGTGTGGCCGGTCGCCGACCGGGAGGCCGCCGACGGCCGACGCCCTGACACCGCGCCGGCCACGGTCTGTCCCCGGCCTCAGCCCCGCACGACGCGTTGGAGCAGCCGCGCGCCGCGCCCGGACCGGCCCGCCGCCCGGGCGCCGTTCGTGCACGTCGGCCCGTGACGGACCGGGTGGCGGCCGTAGGGCAGATCAGACATGCTCACCTCCGGGTTGCCCGGCAGGGCTCGAGCCTGACGGTGTTGCGGAGGTCGCCGACGCCGTCGACACGGGCTTCTACGGTGTCCCCGTCGTGGATGACGCCGGCGCCGGGAGTTCCCGTGGCGATCACGGTTCCGGCTTCGAGGACCATGCCGCCGGAGAAGTAGCCGACCTGCCAATAGGGGTCGTACATCATCGCAGACACCTGGTTGGACGCGATCGTCTTCCCGTTGACGACGGTGGAGATCCGCACGGCGGAGAGGTCGGGGATCTCGTCGGGGGTGACGACCCAGGGGCCGAGGCTGCAGAAGGTGTCGAAGGCCTTCGCCCAGGGGATGTGGCGGGGGTTGACCCGGATCGCGTCCTCGGCGGTCATGTCCAGGACGGTGGTATAGCCGAAGATCACGGACGAGGCGTCCTCAGGTGACACGTCACGGCAGGTGGTGCCGATGACCACGCCGAGCTCGGCTTCGGCGGTGACGCGCTGCGACTGGCTGGGGAGCAGGATGTCGTCGCCGTATCCGATCACCGTGGAGGGCGGCCGCAGGTAGGAGCCGGGGGCGTCGGTCGGCTGTCGTACCCCCAGGTCGTCGGCGTGACGCACGTAGTTCAGGCCCACACCCCACAGCTTCGGCGGGCACCGGTAGATCGGCCCGAATTCCGGCTCGCCCTGCGCGGCCAGCACATCGGGGTCGGACAGGGAGGCGACCGTGGCCGCGAGCGCGACGGCCTCGCCCTTCTGGATGATGTCCAGCATGGTGGGGCCGTAGAGGGTTCCCGCGGTCGCGTTGATGAGGCTCAGTGCGGCGATTCCGCCGGGCACCGACACGCCGACGTCCTCACCGGTCTCGGTGCGAAGAGTGCAGAGTCGCACTGTTTCATCCTTCCTGGTGGTGCCCAGATCACGCGGCTGCGTTCTGTCCGGCGATTGCGTTCTGTCCGGCGATGCTGACGATGTTGAGTACCTTGAACATCGCCACGTCGTTGTGGTCGATGCGGCGAAGGATGCCGAGGAGGAGGAGGTGGTAGATGTCGTCGGCGCATTCCGCAGCCGTCAGGCCCATCTTGTCCGCCACTTCCGGTACCGACCAGTAACCGTCCATTTCGCGGGACGTCTTGTGAGACATGGTCGACAGCAGGTCACGTTGGCGGCTGCTCAGTGTGGCAATGGTGTGCTGGACCGACGCGTAGGCGTCCGGCTGCTGATGACCGCCGTGGGGTCGTCGCGCAACGGTGAGCGGCTCGGTGGTGAGTTGGTGGGCGAGCTGCCGCAGGGAGTAGATCAAGCTCCAGTGGGCAGCGGATTCGAGAGCAGCGGGAAGGCCGTCCAGTGCGCGGCAGATCCGGGCGACGTCCGCGAGAACATGAGCGTCGGGACGGAAGGCCGGCTGAAGTCGCTTCGCCTGAGCGAGCAACAGCGCCACCGACGCCACTTCGGCCAGGTCCGCCGGCTCGGTGTCGGATGTGGGCACCGGAAGCGGTGCCAGGGGGAAGAGGGTGTCGAAGGGCATGTCGACGGGGTTTCTCGTCGTGACGAGAATCCGCAGCCGGGGGCATGCGGCCACGAGACTGGCTGTCATGTCCGCCAGCTCGTCCTCCGGCCGGGCACCGTCGAGGACGAGGAGGCCGTTCGACTCCCCGATGGTCTCGACCAGGCGCCGACGGCTGTCGGGCCCGGAGTGCACGAACTCGCGCAACCACGTGGGTCGCTCCGGAGCTCCCACCGGCGCCCTTCCGTTCCGGAGCTGGTCGTCGTCGAGCGGCAGCCAGAGGACCGTCGGTTGCTCGGCTGCCTCGAGTGCGTGCGCCACCTCCAGTGCGAGCCGTGTCTTGCCGACGCCCTCGATCCCGGTGATCGTGATCAGACGGTGGTGCTCGGCGCCGAGCATCGTCGTCAGTGCCGCCAGCTCCTGCTCCCGGCCGATGAACGGGCCGCTCATGGCCGGCTCGGCTGCCCCCGCCAGGAAGCCGAGCGAATGGTCGTTCGCCAGCCGGTTCATCTGGGGAGCGCTGAGACCAAGGGCGTCGGCGAGAAGGCGCAGGGAGTCTGCCCTGGGTTGCCGTACCCTCCCGTTCTCCAGATCGCGTATCGCTCGAACGCTGAGAGTGCTGGAGCGCGCCAGCTGCTTCTGAGACAGTCCGCTCTGCAGTCGCAGGTTGCGGAGTCGTCGGCCGAAGGACGTAGCCCCCGTCCCACCGCCGTTGGCCCAGTCGTGACGGAATCCGATCGGAATATTCTGCTTGATCGACTCACCGGCGGAGATGGTCGGTTCGCGGCGCAGGGTCATCGGCGTCTCCCGCCCCGAAGGCAGAGTGGAGATCAGGCCGATTCCTGACACCGATGGTGTTTCCATGGCACATGCTCCTCGGGGCCGCTGCCGCGACCCGGTACAGGGCCGTGGCAGCGGCCCCGGATAGGCGTACAGGGCCGTGACAGCGGCCCCGGATGGGTCTCAGGGGTGCGGATCGGTTTCAGGGACGCAGCAGGTTGAACATCTCGGCCCGGAGCCCGGCGTCCTCGCCGAAGGCCCCGCGGTAGGCCGTCGAGGTCATCTGGGCGGCCGCCTTGATGCCGCGCATCGTCATGCACAGGTGCTCGCCCTTGGCGATGACGGCCACGTCTTCCGCCCCGCTGAGCACTGCGATGTCCTCGGCGATCTCGGAGACCAGCCGCTCCTGAACCTGGAGCTTGTGCGCATGCCGATGGGCGATCCGGGCGAACTTCGACAGGCCCAGAAGCTGGTCGGTCGGCCGGTAGGCGATCGTCACCGAGCAGTTGAACGGCAACAGGTGATGCTCGCAGAGGGACCAGACCTGAATGTCCGAGACGACCACCAACTGCTTGGTGCCGATCGACTCGAACAGGGTGCCGACCGAGCCCGGCTCGTAGTTGATGAATTCGCGCCACCAGCGGGCGAACCGCGCCGGCGTATCGCGCAGCCCGTCGCGGTCGGGATCCTCCCCGATCTCCTTCAGGAGCTGCCGGGCGAGTCCGACCAGTGGGTCTTCCTCCCGCGGCTTCTCCGAGTCGACGTCACCCTCCTGCACCCACGTCGTCACAGACATTCAGGCACCTCTCCAGTCCGACCGGCACGGCCGTTGCTCGATTCCGATGAACGGGCGGCTGGCTCTCGCCAGCCGGCCGGCGTTTCAGGGCCGGTACTCGGCCCATGTCTTGGGGGTCTCGGAGATTCGCACGGATGTCAGCTCCGGGAACTCCTTCGACCAACGCTCGTAGAGCCACACCGCCAGGTTCTCGGCGGTGGGGTTGTTGTCCACCAGGTCGTTGAGGTGACGGTGGTCGAGCGTCTGGTCGAGCCACGACTTGAAGGGGGCCAACTCGCCGTAGTCACGAACGAACCCCGTCGGCGTCAGTTCCGTCAGGTCGGCGCTCAGCTCCAGCTCGACGACATAGTTGTGGCCGTGCAGCCGACCACACTGGTGTCCCTCGGCCAGGCCGGAGAGCTGATGGCTGGCAGAGAACTCGAACTTCTTCGTGATGCGCAGCGTCATGTCTCCGATTCACCTTTCCCGCTTGATTCAGCCACGCGTTCAGACACCTCGCGTGTCGCCCCACAACAAGGTGTGCAGGCGTGTTGTGAGATTCCAGCCTCGTGAGATCACCGCGTCGGCCAGCTCGGCCATGTGCCGGCTCACCTCGGCGCCCGTCTGCCCCTTCGGCATGATCCAGACCGAGCCGACGCCGAACTCCTCGACCAGTCCGGCCACCTCGTCCAGGTCGCCGGCGTTGCGGCAGACGAACTTGAACGTGGTGCCTTCCGTCACCGCGAGGCTCTTCAGCGCGTCCGGCACGATCCGCCGATCGACCGGATCGCCCGAGTGGGCCAGCTTCGGCGAGACGTTGAAGCGGACTCCGGCGGCCACCAGGGCCGGGTCCGCCGCGTGCGTGCCGTTGGTCTCGATCTCGATTTCCAGGCCTCGCGCCGTGAGCAGCTCGACCAGCGGGACCAGCCGGTTCTGCTGGCCGAGCGGCTCGCCGCCGGAGATGACGATCAGCTCGACGCCGAACGCGAGGAGCTCCTCGGCCACCTCGCTGACGGGACGGCGGTGCAACTCCTTGCGGGGGTCGTACTTGACCCCGGAGTCGCCCGCCCCGGTCCAGTCCCACGTGTAGGGCGTGTCGCACCACGTACACGACAAGTTGCAGCCACCGAGCCGCAGGAACGCACACCTGCGCCCCATGGAGCGGCCTTCACCCTGGACGGTCGGGCCGAAGATCTCGTTGACTACGAGTTCCGGTTCCACGCGGCACCGCCTCCTTCCGTGTCGAGGCCACCGGTGAGGCGGCCGGCACCGGTCACGGTCACTGCGGTGTCCACGCTTCGCGATAGACCGTCGGGTCCGTGATGCCCAGATCCGCGAACGCTCCGCGCCGCTCCACACACGCCGCACACGCACCACAGTGGATGTCCTCACCACGGAAGCACGTCCACGTCTGGTCCCAGGGCACGCCGAGCCTCTCGCCGAGAGAGACGACTCCGGTCTTCGGCAGCTCGATCAGCGGAGCGAGGAGTTCGGCCTCGGGCGCAAGCGAACCCTTGGTCGCCACCCGCTCCATCTCGAGGAACAGCCGCAGGAACTCCGGAGAGGTGTCGGACGGGCCGACGTCCTCCGCCATGACACCGAAAGCGACGGCATCCGCCTGCACGGTGACCGCCAGCGCGAAGGCCACCGACAGCAGCACGGCGTTCCGGTTCGGCACGATGTTCGGGTTCCCGCCGACCGGCCGGTCCGGGCGGGGTACGGCCACGGACGGATCCGTCAGCGACGATCCGCGCATGACGGTCCGCAGCGAGCGCAGATCGACCTCCTCGTACGGCGCACCGAGCCGTTCCGCGGCAGCGGCGGCGAACTCGAGCTCCTTTCGGTGGCGCTGACCGTAGTCAACGGCCAGCACCTGAAGGTCGTGGCCCTCAGCGGCGAGGTGATGCGCCATGGTCACCGAGTCGATCCCGCCGGACACCACGGCAACGATCCTGCTCATGACTCGGCTCCCGGGACGGAGTCGGGCGAGACACCGAGCTTCTCGAGGACCGTCCGCCGCGCATACGCCGGAGTCAGCCCCCGGCCACCACCGACCGGAGCGGCCAACGGCTCGATCAGCGTGTCGGGGTCGGTCTCGAAGAAGAAGACCAGCGACAGCAGTTCCTCATCCGGAGCCGCCGGGCTGGGCGGCAGCACGCGGTGCTTCAGCGCCCGCCAGCGCCCATCGGTCCACAGCTCCATCAAGTCGCCGAGATTGACGATGAGCGAGTCCGGGCTGTACGGCGGCGAGAACCAATCGTCCTCCTCGTTCCACGCCTGCAACCCACCCACACCTCGCTGACGGCTCAGCAACGTGACGGTACCCAGGTCGGTATGCGGCCCGTTGCGGAACTGACCGCGGGCGACCTCCCCGATGCTCGAATACGACGGGTACCAACTGGCATTCTGTGTCCACGTCGCCATCTGCGCCCGCGAGGTGAAGAAGTCCTCCGGCAGCCCCAGCGTGACGGCAAGCACCTCGTTGACCGCCTGCACCACCCGCAGCATGTGCGTCGTGTACGCGTCCGCGGCCGCCCGCAACTCCGGCAGCTCGACCGGCCAGCGGTTCGCCGGATAGTTGAACCGGTCCCGCTGCTCGTCGCCGCTACGGTGGCCGGGCCCCATGTAGAACGACTCGTGAAGATCCGGCGCGCTCGGGACCTCCTCGCCCTCGCCCACCGGCACCCCGACCCCACCGGGGGGATGCATCTCGAGCCACCCGCTGTCGTACGCGGCCTCGATGGCGTACTGAGCCTTGACCTCCGTCCGCAGGGCGAAGAACCGCTTGGCGGCGGCCCGGAAGTCGTCGATCACGGCTTGCGGCACACCGTGCCCGGACACCAGGAACATACCGGTGCTGCGCAGCGCGGCGTCCAGCTCCGTGGCGATCGGGACACGATCGGCGTCGGAAGACTTACGCCACGCCTCAAGGTCGACTTCGGGAATTTTGCCTGGCACAGCCGTGACCTCTCACTTGCTCCGCTCGAGTACCGGGCCCACGCACCTACGGATGATGTCGAGGCCTTCGTCCAGGTCGTCGTCGCTGATGGTCAACGGGGGCAGCAGCTTCACCACGTCGCCGGCCGCACCGGACGTCTCCATGAGCAGGCCGTTCTCGAAGGCCGCGACGCACACCGCGCGGGCCGCGCCGGGCGTGGCGAACCGCAGCCCGGCCGCGAACCCCCGGCCCCGGACCTCCGGGCCCGCCTCGGGGTGCTCGACGGCAATGGCGCCCAGGGCCGCCGCGATCCGCTCCCCTCGCTCGCGGGTGGACTTCTCCAGCGTCCCGTCACTCCAGTAGGTGCGCAGCGCCTGCGCTCCGGTCACGAAGGACGCGCTGACACCGCGGAACGTCCCGCTGTGCTCGCCCGGTTTCCAGACGTCCAGTTCCGGCCGGATGAGAGTGAGAGCCAGAGGAAGGCCGAACCCTCCGATGGACTTGGACAGACACACCATGTCGGGAGTGATCCCGGCGTCCTCGAAGCTGAAGAACGATCCTGTGCGGCCGCAGCCCATCTGGACGTCGTCCACGATGAGCAACACCTCGTGCCGTTTGCACACGCCAGCGAGGTCGCGCAGCCAATCCGCGTCGGCGGCCCTCAACCCGCCCTCGCCCTGAACGGTCTCCACGATGACGGCAGCGGGCCGGTCCAGCCCGCTGCCCCCGTCCGACAACAGCCGGTCGAGATGGCGCGGGCCGGTCTCCCCGATGCCCGGATAGCCGTCGTAGGGCACTGCGGTCGTCAAGGTAAGAGCCACGCCGGCGGCCGCACGCTTCGCCGCGTTGCCGCTGACCGCGAGGGCCCCCAAAGTCATCCCGTGGAAGGAGTTGGTGAAGCTCACCACCGACTGCCGTCCGGTGACCCGCCGGGCGAGCTTCAGAGCAGCCTCGACCGCATTGGCACCGCCCGGACCGGGGAACACCACCTTGTACTGCAGCCCTCGCGGCGTCAGGAGAAGGTCCTGGAAGGTCTCGAGAAAGTCCCGCTTCGCCACGGTGAACATGTCCAGCGCGTGCGAGACCCCGTCCCGGACGATGTAGTCCAACAGAGCCTGCTTGAGGAAGGCGTTGTTGTGACCGTAGTTGAGCGCACCTGCACCGGCGAAGAAATCCAGGTAAGGCCGGCCGTCCTCGGAGAAGAGCCGACTACCTTCCGCCCGGTCGAACACCACCGGCCACTGCCGGCTGTAGCTGCGGACCTCGGACTCGAGATCGGCGAAGATCGTCATGTCGCCCTCCACGCCTGGACCACGAACCAGTGCCGGTCAAGCCGGACACCGCGGTCACTGCCGGCCGATGCCACATAGCGCTCGAACGGAACCCGGTCCGCCACCGTGTCGTAGTCCTCGAAAATCGGCACCTGGCGCAGGAACCTGTCGAGCTCGACCGGCGAGTGGTAGAACTCCTCGGACCGGAAGGCCTTCGCCAGCACCACCGTGAAACCGGCCCCGGTGAGTTGCTCGACCACCTCGTCCATCACCGGCCTGCCGTCCCAGCGGCCGTAGAGCTGGCCCCGGCCGAAGGTCTCCTTCAGCTCGCGGACGTCCGTCTCGCCGATGCCCATGTAGATCAGATGACCGCCGGGCTTGAGCACCCTGCGGAACTCGCCCGGGAACAACGGCCCACGCCGGGACGTGAGCACGTCAGCCTCCCCGTCAGGAAGGCCGGTACGGGAAGCATCACGCCGCTCGAACCTGACGTTGCCCAGCCCCGCCTCCGCGCGCTTCCGCTCGGCGGACTCCAGCATCGACGCCGCCATGTCGATGCCGAGCACGCTGCCGAACGCCGGTGCGATCCTCAGCAGGCTGCGCCCATCGGCGCAGCCGACATCGACCAGCCGGCCATCCGGACCGCTCAGGCCCCTCGCCAGCTCGTCAAACGCAGCCTCCGGATCACCGTCCGGGAAGACGTCAGTACGCAGCCCCCCGCTGGTATATTCGCCGAACTCGTCGGCAACCCGCGAGTAGAAATCTGGGTTCATCATCACCTGCCTCGGTTTGATCGATCCGGCAGAGCCATTGCGCGGAATCCGCTCGCACGTGGGTCGTATTGCGTCCGACCGCCGACGGAAAAGCCGCGTTGAAGGGTTACCAGCCGCGCGTTGTGATCGCGCTTCAGCGATTCTTGCTCGGACCCGCATCGTCAACAATGTCCGTCCGTACGGACCTCTCGGGCAACGCTCGGCCCAGGCCGCGCAGGTACGCCGTGCCGCAGGGGCAACACACCGGGTCCCAGGCATGTTCGCGCTCGCCGGTCACGGATCGCGGTGATCGAGGTGACGTCGGGGACGTCGGGGACGTCGGGGACGTCGACCAGGGTGGTGGCCAGGGTGGTGGCCAGGGCGGGGTCCACGCCGTCCAGTTCGAGAGGCTCTCGGCCCCGGCCATTTCGTGGGTTGCCAGCAGGATCGTGCGCTGCTCGTTGCGCAACTCGCCAATCGGCCTGCGGAACTCGCGGGCGGCAACCGGGGCCATTGCCGTGGTCGGCTCGTCCAGGAACAGCACCCGGGCGTCCCCGGTCAGGACCCGTGACAGGTGTAGCCGCTGCCGGACGGCGACCGCGGCCCTCTCCGGTGTCGCCCTATCGGCCCGGCAATGGCGTAGAGACTCTGACTGCAGGGGAAGTTGGGAGTCATGGCGGGCAGGAGGCGGAAGCTCGACGCGGAGTTGCCAGTTGGGTGTCGCGGACCCAGGGCCGACGGGACCGGGCCGGTGGGCGAGAGCGAGGAACCGGCGCGGCTGCGGCGGGAGAACGCGCAGCTGGAGAGGGACAACAAGGAGCTGGTCATGGAGCGTGACACGCTCAAACACTGCATGGTCTTGTGGGTGAAGCAGCTGTGGCCCACCCGGCGGCGCTCGTCGGGTGATCAGTGAGGGTCGCCCCCAGGGCGGAGCAGGCACCCGAAGAGGCACCACGCTCCGCCCGTTCGGTCAGGCCGGTCAGATGTAGCCGGCCCTGACGGCATGGGCCACGGCGTGGGCACGATTGCGCAGATGCAGCCGCGCGGTCAGCCCGTGGATGACGCTCTTGACGGTGCGTTCGGAGTACGACATCTTGCTCGCGATCTCCGCGGTGTCGAAGCCCTCGGCGACCAGCCGCAACACATCCGTCTCGCGCGGTGTGAGCCCCGAGGTGGCGGCGCCGGGGCGTCCGGAGGCGTTGCGGTGCAGGGAGCCCACCTGGTTGATGAGCCGCCCGAGCAGGTCCGCGGGGAGGTCGCCGTCACCGCGGGCGGCCGCGCGCACGGCCTGCTCCAGGCGGGAGGCGGTCGCCTCGTGGCGCCACACGATGGCACCGATCCCGCACTCGATCACATCGAGAAGCTCGCTCTCGCGCAGCGCGCCCACCACGAGGACGGCCCGGGCACCCTCGTTGCGCACCACCTTGCGGAGCCGGGTGAGCGTGGTCCCGTCCAGCGTGTCGCTGATGAGGAGGGCCACCGTGCCGGGGCCGGTGGCCGATTCGTCCCGCAGCTCCATCTCCGGGTAGCGGCGCAGCTGGGCGATGGCCCCCTCGCGCGAGATCGGGTCCTGGGCGTGCACCGCCACGGGAACCCGAGTCGGCGGCACGGCGGTGCCGTCTGCCTTACTGGCGTGTGTTGTCCGGATTGAGTTGAGCACCCTGTCCCCTGTCCGCGAGCCCGCCACTTCTGCGGGGTCGGAGGCGGGCGGAGGCTGTCCACCCTCATGTGAGCTCGTGCCCAGCGCAATCGTGGAGCACCACGACACGGACCACGAGATCGGCCGGCCGGAACCACGACATTAACGTGATGGCGGAAGCGACATCCCGGTTCCGCCGGACAGGTGCGCGACCATGGTGGTTCTTCTCACGGTGCAGGTCACGGCACCGATGTCCGGCGCACCCCGTCCTCGTGAGTGAGGACGCTCACGTCCACACGAGGAGGCATGGATGTCCCGACCGGCATGTGCACTACGGGAAGCGGCACGGCTGCTGGCCACCGCGACCGAGCGCGCTCGTGCGGGCACCGGTCGCGTGGTTCTGCTGCGCGGTGCCACCGGCACTGGCCGCACCACGGTCCTGGAGGCCGCCGCCGAGGACGCCGCCGCCCACGGTATGCGGGTGCTGCGCGCTCGCTGCTCCGCCGCCGACTCCGCGATCCCCTTCGCCGCGGTCCTGCAACTCCTCGGCCCCGTACCCGTGTTCGCCGATCCGGCATTGGACGGCGACGAACGGGCGACCGCCGCCGGGCTGTGGCGCGTGCTGCGCTCGTACGCCGAGCAGTCGCCGCTGCTGATCACCGTGGACGATGTGCACCTGGCTGACCCGGCGTCCCGCCGCTGGCTGGTGGAGTCCGCCCGGCTCATGGACCGGCTGCCGATCGTACTGGCGGCCACCGAGCGCAGCCAGTACGACGTCGACCCGCCCGCACTGGGCCTCACCCACAGCCTCTCCCCCGCCCTGGTCACCACCCACACCCTGACTCCGCTGTCCCACAACACGGCGGTGACAGCGCTCCGTTCGGCCTTCCCGGACGCCGACGACTCCTGGATCGAGGACTGCGTACGGGCCGGCGCGGGCAATCCCCTGCTGCTGCGCGCCCTGCTGGACGACCTCTCCGACGGCAGCCACCCGGTCGTGCCGGACACCTCGGCGGCGCTGTACCCGGGAGCGTTTCCGGCGGCCGTGCAGTGGTGGCTGGACTGCGCCGGGCCGGGTACCGCGGAGGTGGCGCGGACGCTGGCGATCCTGGACGAGGGCTGGGACCACAGACCCGCCCCCGGCGCGGGGTTCCCCGCCCTCCACATCCCCTCACTCCTCGCCGAACTCTCCGGCGCCGACCCGGCCCGGGTCGCGGGCTGGATCACCGCGATGACCGGCCTCGGACTGCTGCGCCCCGACGGCATGGGCCGCGCCCGCTACGCCCATCCGCTGCTGCGGGACGCGGTGCTCACCGGCGTGCCCGCGGCCCGGCGGCGCGCCGCGCACCGGACGACCGCCGAGGCGATGCTGCACCGCGGTGTCTCCAGCGAGCTCGTCGCCCGTCAACTGCTGCTCACCGACGTGGTGGACGCGCCCTGGGCACTGCCGGTGCTTCAGGACGCCGCTTCGCTGGCGTTACGTGAGGGGCACGTCGAGGACGCGGTGGCTTTCCTGCGCCGCGCTCTGGACGAACCCCTCTCCGATGAGGGCAGACAACGCCTGCTGACCGAACTGGGCTCACTGGAGTACGCGGTGCCCGGCTCCTCGGCCGCGGTCCTGAGGCTCACCGAGGCGCTGCGGCTGTCGGGGCCGCCGCAGGAACGAGTGCGCGCCGCGGTCGCCCTGGGGACGGCGCTGACCGGCCGTGGCAGGACCCGCGCGGGGGTCGAGGTGCTGCGCTCGCTGTACGATGCGCTCGCCGACCGTCCCGACCTGGTGCGCATCCTGCGGCAGGCGTTTCTGCAACTGTCCGACAAGGACCAGCTGGTGCGGCAGGAGGCGTACACGCGGCTGGCCGAGGTGGCCGAGCGCTCGCCGGAGTCGATCAGCACGGCCGGTCACGCGTTCCTGGTGAAATACGCGGTCACGGCAGGTCTGAGCTCGGCGAGGGAGGCGATGCTGCGCCTGCGCGGTCTGCTGGCGGTACCGGCCGACCCGCTGTCCGAGCCGTACCTGCTGGGGACGGCCGCCGCGGTCGCTCAGTGGGCCGACGAACTCGACGAGGCCGAACGGCTGGTGGAGCGCGGTCTGGCCGGGCAGCGCCCCGACGTCCTGCACCCCATGCACGAGGCGCTGCTCAACACCCGTCTGGACATCGTCGCGGCGCGGGCCGACTACACGCGCCTGCTGGCCGACCCGCCGCCCGCCGCCGCGACCCCGACCAACGCCCATGCCCACGCGCTGACGGCGCTCGTGGAGACGGGCCGCGCCGCCGAGGCCGAACTCCTGGCCGAAGCAGTCGACTTACGCACGGCGCCGGAGTCCTGGGAGCTGAACCGGTTCCTGTACGCGCGCGGCCAGCTGCGCGCCGCGAACGGTGACCTGGCGGGAGCCCTGCACGACTTCCTGGAGTGCGGGCGCCGCCAGTCGGCCCGGGAGGTGTTCAGCCCGGTCGTCACCCCGTGGCGCACGGCCGCCGCCGAGTGCCATCTGGCCCTGGGCGTCCCACGGGAGGCGCTCGCCCTGGCCGAGGAGGAGCTGCGCCTGGCCCGGGTGTGGAACACGCCCCGCACGGTGGGCCGGGCACTGCGTGTCCTCGGCACCGCGACCGGCGGGCGCCGGGGTCTGGACCTGGCCCAGGAGGCGGTACGGCTGCTGCGTGGCGGCCCTGCAGGACCGGAGCTCGTGGCGGCGCTGCTGGCCCTGGGCCGTCAGTTGACCGCGTCGGGCGAGTCGTCCCGCGCACGCCACATCCTGCGCGAGGCGGCCGGGCTCGCCGAACGCCTGGGCGCGATACGGCTGCGGGACCTGGCGGAGGAGGCACTGCGTGCGGGCGGCGCACGCCGCCCGGCGACGCGGACCGGTGCCGCCTCGCTCACCGGCAGCGAGCGCCGTATCGCCGAACTGGCCGCGGCGGGACGCACCAACGCGGAGATCGCGGATCTGCTGCACCTGGCCCGCCGTACGGTGGAGACCCATCTGACGCACAGCTACCGCAAGTTGGGCATCCGGCGACGCAGCGACCTGAGCACGGCCCTGACCGGGGCGACGCGGCGTGCGGATCTCTGGTCAGCGCCCGGGAAGACGTTCGGTGACCTCCTGGAGGACCGAGCCGTTGCCTTCGGGGTCGCTGGAGGAGGCGAAGGAGGCATGGCTTCCGCGCTCGGGGCCGGCTCCGGGGACCAGGCCCTCGGTACCGCCGCGGTGGAACACTCCAGCGGCGTCGTGGAAGACCTCGCTCATCCCCGTTCCCCGTTCGGGGAACTCCGCGCGGGCGGCCTCGATGTCCGGCACGACCAGGTGCAGCCCCTGGGCCGAACCGGGCGCGGCGTCGCCGACTCCGCTGCCGGAGATCACCGAGCAGGGAGAGCCGGGCGGGGTCGTCTGCACGACGCGGAAGCCGTCCTCTCCGGGGAAGTCGGCGTCCTCCCGCCACCCAAATCGGCCGTTCGGGCCCCCGCCCCGTTCCGTCAGGGCATGCTGCGCATCGCGCGGGCCACCGGAGCCGAGGAGAGGAAGTGGCTGGACGAGGCGATCGGCAGCCTGGAGGGCTGAGCGCGGCCCGGTGGCCGGCATTGCACCCGTCCGGCAAAGTCAGACGTTTTACCCCACGGGCAAATACCCCGTGGGGTATTTGACCATCCCCTGACGTCGCCGTACCCTCGCTGACAAGAAACCCCCAGGGGTATGCGAGGAGGGTGCCGCGGTGGCTGGTGAAGCAGACCTCGGGGGTCCTGCCCGAACCGGCGCCGGCCCTCGGCCGCGCCCGATCGCGATACCCGTGCCCGTACCCGCAGACCACGGGAAGGACTTCCACATGGCCGCCAGCCCCCCACGCCCCGACGAGCAGCCGATCGCCGGACGGCACCGCGTCGCCGTCATCGGTGGCGGCAGCGCCGGGATCAGCGTCGCCGCCCGCCTGCGCCGCGCCGGGGTCACCGACGTCACCCTCGTCGAACCGTCCGACACGCACTGGTACCAGCCCCTGTGGACCCTGGTCGGCGGCGGGCAGGCATCCCTGCGCAGCACCCGGCGTCCCGAGGCGTCCGTCATTCCCGACGGAGTGCGCTGGATACGCCGGCACGCCCTCGCCGTCGACCCCGGCGCCCGCACCGTCACGCTCTCCGGCGGCGACGAGCTCGCCTACGAATACCTGGTGATGGCCCCCGGGCTGCAACTGGACTGGGACGCCGTACCCGGGCTCGCCGCGGCCGTGGGACACGACCGGGTGAGCAGCAACTACGCGCCGGAGTACGCCCCGCGCACCTGGGACCTGGTCAAGGGGATGCGGTCGGGCACCGCGGTCTTCACGCACCCGGCGACGCCGCTCAAGTGCGGCGGCGCACCGCAGAAGATCGCGTACCTCGCCGCCGACCACTGGCGCAGGCAGAAGGTCCTCGACCGGATCCGGATCATCCTCGTCATCCCCGACCCCGTCCTGTTCAAGGTGCCCGACTGGGCCCGCACCCTGGAGCAGGTGGCCGCCCGGTACGGCATCGAGGTACGGCTGCGGTCCGAGATGACCGCCGTGGACGGCGACCGCCGCGAGGTCGTCCTCACCGACCACGCGAACGGCACGGCGGAGACCGTCCACTACGACCTCCTGCACGCCGTACCGCCGCAGAGCGCGCCCGACTGGCTCAAGGACAGCCCGCTCGCCGACCCGGCGAGTCCGCAGGGGTTCGTCGCCGCCGACAAGCACACTCTGCGGCACCCCCGGTACCCGGAGGTGTTCGCGCTCGGCGACGTGGCGAACCTGCCGACCTCCAAGACCGGCGCGGCGGTACGCAAGCAGGCCCCGGTCGTGACCGCCAACCTGCTGGACGTGATGAAGGGCAGGAACCCCACGGGCCGCTACGACGGCTACACCTCCTGCCCGCTGGTGACCGCACGCGACCGGATGCTGCTCGCCGAGTTCGACTACGACCTGAGGCCCACCCCCACCTTCCCGTTCATCGACACCTTCAGGGAGCGGCGCGACATGTGGGTGTTCAAGCGGTACGTGCTGCCACCGGTGTACTGGCACGGCATGCTCACCGGCCGCCTCTGACCGACCGGCCCGGGCGTTCCCCGGCCCGGGCCCGGTCCTCCCCGCACCCCGGGAGGCAAGGCCGGCACGCCCCCGGCACTCCTCTCACGACACACCTGCCACACACCTGCCCCCTGCCCGACATGGAGGTCGACCAGCCGTGTTCTTCGCCCAGTACTACCTCGACTGTCTCTCCCAGGCGTCGTACATGATCGCCGACGAGACCACCGGCAGGGCCGTCGTCGTCGACCCGCGCCGCGACGTCTCCGAATACCTCGCCGACGCCGACGCCCACGGATTCACCGTCGAGGCCGTTCTCAACACCCACTTCCACGCCGACTTCCTCGCCGGCCACCTGGAAATGGCCGACCGCACCGGCGCCTGGATCGGCTACGGCCGCCGCGCCGAAGCCGAATACCCCATCCGGAAACTCGCCGACGGCGACCGCATCGGCCTCGGCGACGTCACCCTGCAGATCATGGAAACCCCGGGCCACACCCCCGAGTCGATCAGCATCCTCGTGTACGAGCACGCGGACGACGCCGTCCCCTACGGCGTACTCACGGGTGACGCCCTGTTCATCGGCGACGTGGGACGCCCCGACCTGCTGGCCTCACTCGGCGCGACCGCCGAGGAACTCGGCCGGATGCTCCACGACAGCGTCCAGCACAAGCTGATGGCCCTCCCCGACGGGGTGCGGGTCTTCCCCGCGCACGGCGCCGGATCGGCCTGTGGCAAGAACCTGTCCGCCCAGCGGCAGTCCACCGTCGGCGAGCAGCGCGCCACCAACTACGCCTGCCGTCCGATGAGCGAGGAGCAGTTCGTGGCCCTGGTGACCGCCGGACAGCCTTCCGCGCCCGCCTACTTCGCCTACGACGCCGTCCTCAACCGCAAGGAGCACGGCCTGTTCGACGCGGCCACCGTGTCACGGCCGCTGTCGGCCGCGGAGTTCACGCAGCGGCGGGCCGCCGGAGCGGTCGTCGTCGACGCCCGCTCCCCGCAGGACTTCGCCGCCGGGCATCTGCGCGGATCGGTCAACGTGCCCGCCGACGGGCGCTTCGCCGAACAGGCCGGCATGGTCGTCGGCCCCGAGGCGGAGATCGTGGTGGTCGCGCCGCAGGACCGTGAGGAGGAGATCCTCACCCGGCTGGCCCGGATCGGCTTCGACAAGGTGAGCGGCTACCTGCGCGAGCCCGAGGGGGCCTTTCCCGCCCTGGCCGGCGACATGCAGCAGGCGAGCCGACTGACCGCGCACGAACTGCGCCGGCTGCTGAACGGCGACGAGCCGCCGCTGGTCCTGGACGTGCGCAACACCGCCGAGCGCGAAGAGGGCTTCATCGACGGCTCCCTGCACATTCCGCTGGCCGAACTCGCCCGCCGCATCGACGAGATCCCGGCCGGCCGGCCGCTGGTCGTCCACTGCGCGGGGGGCCACCGCTCCTCCATCGCCGCAGCCCTGCTCAGGCACAAGGGCCGGACCGATGTCTCCGACCTGCTCGGCGGATACGGTGCGTGGCTGGCCGAGTCCGCGCCGGTCGACGCCTGACCCGGGCTGTTCCGGCCGGAGCAGTCCGGCCGGAACAGCGGACTCCGCGAGGTCGACACCGAGGCCCAGCCGGAACTGGCCGCGAGTTTCCGGATCTCCTCCATCCCGACCCTCATGGCCGTCCGCGACCGGACGATCCTGTACGCCCGGCCGGGTGCCCTGTCCCCGCAGGCACTGGAGGTGCTGATCACCAAGATCCGGGCCGAGGACATGGACGCGGTACGGCGTGAGGCCGCCGCGGGCACGGCCGGTGGCCGGTGGCCGGTGAGCCCATGCTCTTGCCGCCCGAATCGGGACCGTATAGTACCCCTGGGGGTATTTTTCAAGGAGTAGTCGTGGCGCTGGAGCTCGACGGCTCGGACCTGAAGTCCGTGCTGAACCGGCTGCGCCGCGCGCAGGGTCAGATCTCCGGCGCCATCCGGATGATCGAGGAGGGCCGTGACTGCGAAGACGTCGTCACGCAGCTCGCCGCCGCCTCCCGCGCCCTGGACCGCGCCGGTTTCGCCATCATCGCCACCGGTCTGCAGCAATGCGTGAGCGACATGGACGCCGGCCGGAAGAACGGCGAGGACACCGGCCAGATCCGCGCCAGGCCGGAGAGGCTGTTCGTGTCGCTGGCGTAGCACACCCGCCACCACCTCTGCTCCTTGCACACGGCCGCATCGGCTGCGTTCGACTTCATGTCGGCCTCGAAGCGGCCGGGATCGGCCGCACCCGCCGCGCCGGCGAGGGCGTCGGCCCGCACGCCGCGCCCCGGCGGGTGCTCGCGGGTGCGACCGGTGGCGTCAGCCGTCCTGGCCGGAGACTCCGGCGGAGTCGAAGGTGGCCATGTCACGCAGAGCGCGGACGGCCGCCTGCACCAGCGGAAGCGCCAGCGCGGCGCCGGTGCCCTCGCCGAGCCGCAGGCCCAGGTCGATCAGCGGGTGCAGTCCGAGGTGCCGCAGGGCGACGGCGTGCCCGGGTTCCGCCGAGCGGTGTCCGGCCACGCAGGCGGACAGGGCGTCCGGACACAGCGCGGCCGCGACCAGAGCGGCGGAGGTGGCGATCACGCCGTCCAGGATCACCGGGACTCTGCGGGCGGCGGCGCCGAGCACGAAGCCGGCGATCGCGGCGTGTTCCAGGCCGCCCACCGCCGACACCACTGCCACCGGGTCACGGGGATCGGGCCGGTGCAGCTCCAGCGCCGTGCGCACCACGCCCGCCTTGTGCCGGCGCGTCGCCTCGTCGATCCCCGCTCCGTGACCGGTGACCTCGTCCGGGTCCGCGCCGGTGAACGCGGCGACCAGCGCCGCGGACGCGGTGGTGTTGGCGATGCCCAGGTCGCCGGTGAGCAGGCAGCGGACGCCGTCGTCGACGAGCCGGTCGGCCACGGCGATGCCTGCCTCGATCGCCGTCACGGCCTCCTGCCGGGTCATCGCCGGGCCGCGCGTCATGTCCGCGGTCCCGCCCCGTACCCGGTGTCGCATCAGCCTGCCCGGAGCGGTGTCCCAGTCGGGCCCGGGAGTCGCCACACCCATGTCCACCACGACCACCTCGGCTCCGGTCTGCGCCGCCAGCGCGTTGACGGCGGCGCCCGAGGCCAGCAGGTTGGCGACCATCTGGGTCGTCACCTCCTGGGGCCAGTTGCTGACGTGCTGGGCGTGGACGCCGTGGTCGGCGGCGAAGACGGCCACCGCCGCGGGCTCCGGCATGGGCGGGGGGCAGTGGCCGGCCAGACCCGCCAGCCGGACCGACACCTCCTCCAGCAGCCCAAGCGACCCGGGCGGCTTGGTCAGGTGGTCCTGGCGGTCCCGGGCCGCGGCAAGGCCACCGGGATCCGCGGGAGCGATGGCCGCCAGGGTGCGCTCCAGCCGCGCGCCGGGTACGGGGGCGGTGGCAGGGCTGCCGTCGGAGAGAGCGGTGGCGTCGTCGGCGGGAGCGGGCACGGACGAGAGGCCGGGCGCGGACGAACGGGCCGGAACGGAACCGGAGGGTGGCATCACGAGGGAAACCTTCCGCTGTCGGCGGGTTTCCACGCCACCGTGACGGGCCGTGCCCGGGCGGAGAGTGCCTGGCTGCGGGACGGGCGGAATATCCTGGCTCCCGGATACCGGTACCCGGCCCGTACGGCCCGAGCACCGACGCCGGCTCCCGGCCTTCCCGGCCCCCGGCTCACGCCGGCTGCCAGTGGCCATCGGTGGGAGGCGGCTCCCCGGTCACAGTGGCGGGCCCGCCCCGGAGTTGGGCCGTGGGGCCCGCACCGGAGTTCCTCCGCATCCGTCGCCCGCATCCTGCCACACGCCGCGGCGGGCGAGCAGCCGCCCCCTGTCTTTTCGTGGCCCCGGCGCGCCGGGCCGGTCCGAGCGGCAGGTTCGGCGCGGAGCGAGCCGCCCGCGGTCCCCGCGACCGCGTACGAGCACGACCGGCCGCGTACGAGCACGACCAGCCGAGGACGAGCACGACCAGCCGAGGACGAGCAAGGCGCGCCGACTGCGTGGCGCGCCTTGCTCGTGACGTGGTTTCCGCCTCGTCAGTTCTCCGGCCGGCGTCCGCCGTGGCGGGTCACCGGTGCCGCGCCGTCGCCCGGGGCTAGGCGGCCCTGCCCGCCCCGGTCCTCGACCTGGCGGACGATCCGCCGCAGCCCCTGCGCGACGCTCCGGCACTCCTCGTCGCTGAGCCGCGCGGTCACGAACGTCTCCTCCTGGTCGAACTCCGGGAACACCCGCCGCATCAGCGCCTCTCCCTCCTCGGTGAGGCCGAGCAGCACGAGCCTGCGGTCGCAGGGGTGAACGGACCTTGTGAGGAGGCCCCTCCGCTCCAGCGTGCGCGAGATGCCGGTGAGCGTGCCCTTGGAGATGCGTGCCTCCTCGGCGATGTGCCGGGTCTCGGACTCGCCCCAGGTCCAGACGACCCAGAGCACCAGGAACGCCGTCCAGTTCAGCTCGGGGCCGCGCAGCACGGAGCTCTCCACGTGCTGCCGGACGGCGGAGGCGGCGCGAAGGATGTCGGCGACGACGGCCCGCTGGGCGCCGGGGGCCGTGACGCGGCAAGGGTGGGGCGCCCGCCTCGGGCCCGGTTCGGGCGAGCCGGCCTCCTCCGTACCGCCGCACCCACAACCGGCTTGCTCCTGCTGGTCGTTCACGTCCTGGCCCTCCTGGGCGGGCGCGTTCATGAGCGGCGTCTCCAACGGGTCATGGCCGACGACGCGGCCGGGCGGGGGCCGGAGGCGGCGATCCACGGCACCCGCCGGGCCGGTCAGATGCCAGCATCGCGGCCCCGCACCGCCCTCGCCTGGGCCGAATGGACCTGGTCACACGGTCCACTGGTCCCCCTCCGGCGGTCGGGCCAAGGGCCGAACAGCCGTACCGGGCACGGGATTCTGGCCTCACCGGCCCCCGCCCGGGGCCCACGGTGAGGCCGGGTTGCGCACTTCCAGCGGACCGGGGTGGTGTCGGCGCAGCTCGCGTTCCAGGCGCTGGTGGAGCGTGAACCAGGCGGCGGGGCAGCCGTTGCAGGCGCCGCCGAGGCGCACGGTGACGATTCCGTCGCGCACGTCGACGAGGTCGATGCGGCCGCCGTGGGAGCGGGCGAAGTCACCCACCGGCCCGGCGAGGACGTCGCGTGCCGCGGCGTACAGCAGTGCGTCGTCCCGGCGGGGGCCGGTGCCGGCGGGAAGGATCCAGCCGGTGGGGTCGTCGAGGGCGGCGTGCAGCGCGGTGCGCACCCGGGGTCCCTCCTGGGTCCAGTGGCGGTCCGTACCGAGGACGGTGACGACCGCGGCCGGCTCCACCGTGACCCCGGTGAGGGTGCCGTCGGCCAGGAGCGCGGCCAGCGGCGCGGGCACCCCGGCCGGCGGGCCGGTGCCGGTGAGGGTGCCGGCGGGGATCATCCAGCGCAGCCGGTCGGGCCGGCCGGGCACCGGCTGGGGATGCATGGGAATCACCGCCGCGCTCACCCGCCAAGGAGGAGGGTGACCGTACGGGCCAGGTAGGCCATCAGCCAGGCCAGCACGGTCAGGTAGGCGAAGGCGACCGCCGGCCATTTCCAGGTACCGCTCTCCCGGCGCAGCACCGCCACCGTGGCCATGCACTGCAGCGCGTACACGAAGTAGACCAGCAGCGCGGCGACGGTGGCGGGCGTGAACACCGGCTCTCCGGCGTGCGGCCCGTCGGGACGGGTCATGGCGCGCAGCGCGCGGGAAGGCTGTTCGGGGTCCCCGGCGGCGGCCACCTGTCCCAGGGTGGCGACGAACGTCTCCCGGGCTGACTGGGCGGACAGTACGCCGACGTTGACGCGCCAGTCGAAGCCCAGCGGGTCGAAGACGGGGGCGACCAGGCGGCCGAGGCCCGCGGCGTAGCTGTGGTCGACGGTGTAGGCGGACACGGAGGTCGTGTCGGTGGTGTCGACGCCGGCCGCGCGCAGCTGCGCGGCCGGGTGCAGCGGCAGGTTGAGCAGCAGCCACAGCACGATGCTGGTGGTGACGATGACCGTCGAGCACTTGCGCAGGAAGGAACGCGCGGAGGACCACATCGCGATCAGGACAGCGCGCGGGGCGGGCAGCCGGTAGGGCGGCATCTCCATGAAGAACGGCACCGCCGGGGCCCCGCGGTCGCCGAGTCTCTTGAACGCCCAGGCGGCCAGCAGCGCGGAGAGGGCGCCGAGCAGGTACAGACCGAACATGACCAGACCCTGCGCGCCGAACGGGCCGACCTCGGCGGACGGGTCGACCAGCAGGCCGATGAGCAGCACGTAGACGGGCAGCCGGGCCGAGCAGGTCATCAGCGGCGCGGCCATCATCGTGGCCAGCCGGTCCCTGGCCGAGGGCAGGGTGCGGGTGGCCATGATGCCGGGGATAGCGCAGGCGAACGACGACAGCAGCGCCACGAATGCGCGGCCCTCCAGCCCGAAGCGGGCCATCACCCGGTCCATCAGGAACGCGGCCCGCGCCATGTAGCCCACGCCTTCGAGCAGGGCCAGCAGCAGGAACAGCAGCACGATCTGCGGGACGAAGACCAGCACCCCGCCGACGCCGCCGATGAGGGCGTCCCCCAGCAGCCCGGCCGCCCATGGATTGCCGACGTGGGCGGCGACCAGGCCCGACAGCCGTGCGAAGAGCGCCGCCACCGCGTCCTGCAGCGGGGCGGCCAGGGTGAAGACGGTCTGGAAGAACAGCACCATCACCGCGAGGAACACCACCGTGCCCGCCACCGGGTGCAGCAGCACGGCGTCGACGCGCCGGGTGATCCGGTGGCGCTCGGGGGGCCGGTAGCCGGCGAAGGCCAGCACCGACTTCACCCAGGCGTCCCGCTCCCCCGGTTCGTCCGGTGGCGCCACGGCCGGGACGGGCCAGGTGCTCCAGCCGGCGAGCCGCTCGCGCACCGGACCGATGCCGTGGCCGCGGTGGCCGATCACCGGCAGCACCGGCACGCCGATGGCCTGCGACAACGCGTCGACGTCCAGGCGGCCCTGACGGCGGGTCAGCTCGTCGACGAACGTCACGAGCACACAGGTGGGCAGTCCGCCGGCCAGGACCTGGGCGACGAACCCCAGCGACCGCCGCAGCGTGGTGGCGTCCACCACGACCAGCAGCGCGTCCGGCCGGCCGGCCCCCTCCAGCCGGCCGTGCAGGACGTCGACGGTGATCCGCTCGTCGGGACTGACCGGTTCCAGGCCGTAGGTGCCCGGCAGATCCTCGACGACGTAGGTACGGCCGTCGGCACGGCACTCTCCGAGGAACCGGGACACGGTCACACCCGGGTAGTTGCCGGTCTTGGCGCGCAGCCCCGTCAGGCTGTTGAAGACGCTGGTCTTGCCCGCGTTGGGGCTGCCGACCAGGGCGATCCGCGGCGCCCGGTCCGGGCCCGCCTCCGTGCCCGCCCCCGCCGCGCTCGCCCCCGCGCCGCCGGCACCGTGGCAGCCCGCGCTCACCGCTGCGCCTCGGCGACGACTCGCACGCAGGCGGCCTGTGCCCGGCGCAGGCACACCTCGTAGTCCTTGACCCGGTAGACCACGGGGTCGCGCAGCGGCGCCCGGCGCACCACCTCCACCACCGCGCCGGGACCGAACCCCAGGTCGTGCAACCGCCTTGCCACGGACGGCGCCTCGTCGACGACGACCTCCGTCACCACCGCCCGCGCACCGGGCGCCAGATCCGCCAGGGAACACCACCCGGCGCGGGGGACGGCGGCCGCCCGGCCGCCCGCCTGCTGGTCACATTCCCGGTCAACGCTGTTCATTCATGTCTCCGCCATACCGCGACGAGCCACCCCGCAGGGGATCAGTGAGGCGAGGCTAACCTTTGTCAACGAACGCGGACCTGGGCGGACCGGCCCGTGGGCGGGGGCCGCTCGGCCCTCTCATCGGGACCACAGGGCCCACCGCTCAGGGGGGTGGGCAGGGGCGGTCGCGCACAGGGGCGCGCGGCACGCAGCGGCTACGCCACCGCTTCGCCGGCCGCCGTGACGTCCCTCTCCTCCTCGTCCGGGCGCTGCTCGAACTGGGTGCGGTAGAGCTCCGCGTACCGGCCGCCCGCCGCCAGGAGTTCGTCGTGGGTGCCGCGTTCGACGATCCGGCCCGCCTCGACGACCAGGATCAGGTCCGCGGCCCGCACGGTGGACAGCCGGTGGGCGATCACGACCGCGGTGCGGCCCGCCAGGGCCTCGGTGAGTGCCTCCTATACGGCGGCCTCCGAGGTGTTGTCGAGGTGCGCGGTGGCCTCGTCGAGGATGACCACCCGCTGGCGGGCCAGCAGCAGCCGGGCGATGGTCATGCGCTGGCGTTCGCCGCCGGACAGACGGTAGCCGCGCTCACCGACCACCGTGTCCAGGCCGTCGGGCAGGGAGCGTACGAGGTCGTCGAGGCGGGACCGGCGCAGGGCGTCCCACAGTTCCGCGTCGCTCGCCGAGGGACGGGCCAGCAGCAGGTTGGCGCGCACCGAGTCGTGGAAGAGGTGGCCGTCCTGGGTGACCATGCCGAGGGTGGCGCGCAGGGCGGCGGAACTCAGGTCACGCACGTCGACGCCGCCGATGCGCACGGCGCCCTCGTCGACGTCGTACAGCCGCGGCAGCAGCTGCGCGATCGTCGACTTGCCGGCGCCGGAGGAGCCGACCAGCGCGACGGTCCGGCCGGGCTCGGCACGGAAGGAGACACCGTGCAGCACCTCGGCGCCGTCGCGGGTGTCGAGGGTGGCGACCTCCTCCAGGGAGGCGAGGGAGACCTTGTCGGCGGACGGGTAGCCGAAGCGGACGCCGTCGAACTCGACCGCGACGGGGCCCTCCGGCACCTCGCGGGCATCCGGCCTCTCCTCGATCAGCGGTTTCAGGTCGAGCACCTCGAAGACCCGCTCGAAGCTGACCAGGGCGCTCATCACCTCCACGCGTGCACCGGCGAGCGCGGTGAGCGGCGCGTACAGCCGGGTCAGCAGGAGGGCCAGGGACACCACGGCGCCCGGCTGCAGGGTGCCGCGCAGGGCGAAGTACCCGCCGAGGCCGTAGACCAGGGCCAGCGCCAGGGAGGAGACCAGGGTCAGCGCGGTGATGAACGCGGACTGGGCGGTCGCCGTACGGATGCCGATGTCGCGGACCCGGCGGGCACGGGCGGCGAACTCCGCCGACTCCTCCTCGGGGCGGCCGAAGAGCTTGACCAGGGTGGCGCCGGGGGCCGAGAACCGCTCGGTCATGCGGGTGCCCATCGCCGCGTTGAGCGTGGCGGCCTCGCGCTGCATGCGGGCCATCCGGCTGCCCATCCGCCGGGCCGGGATCACGAACACCGGCAGCAGCACCAGGGCGAGCAGCGTGATCTGCCAGGACAGGGTGAGCATCACGGCGAGCGTGAGCAGCAGCGTGACCACGTTGCTCACCACGCCGGACAGGGTGTTGCTGAAAGCGCGCTGGGCGCCGATGACGTCGTTGTTGAGACGGGAGACGAGCGCTCCCGTACGAGTGCGTGTGAAGAACGCGACCGGCATGCGCTGCACATGATCGAACACAGCTGTCCGCAGATCGAGGATCAGTCCCTCCCCGAGCGTCGCCGACAGTCGTCTGCCGAGGATGCCGAGCGCCGCCTCGGCCACCGCGATCAGGGCGATGAGCAGGGCGAGGTGTACGACCGTGTCCTGGTCGCCGTGAGACACGATCGCGTCGACGACGCGGCCGGCGAGGACGGGGGTCGCCACGGCGAGCAGTGCGGTCACCACCCCCAGGGCGACGAACTGCGCGATGCGGCGGCGGTGCGGGTGGGCGAACGCCCCGATGCGGCGCAGTGTCGCGCGGGCGAAGGGGCGGCGCTCCTGCTGGGCGTTCATGACGCTGTGCAGCTGCGTCCAGGCGGTGGTCTCCATGCTCATGGAGGAGAACCTAGGACCTCAAGCAACATTGAGGTCAATCCCTTTGCCGTGCGGGGTGCGACGGCTCCGCCTCCCCAGCCGCTCCCCGGCCGTAAGGCGCCGTCCCCGATTGCGCAACCCGCCGTTGGCGCGGCGCGGAGAACCTCTTCGAATGTGACAGCGGCCGAACTCCCCGATCTCCCGCCGAGGCGCCTTCCCCGGCGCGTCCCCGTCCGCCGTGTCCTGTGCCTGGTCCCGCTCGTGCTGGTCACCGTGGCCGCGGTGCGGCACCGCTCCGTGCTGGCCGAGGGCTTCGGGCACCTCAGGGGCGCCCAGTGGCCGTGGCTGCTGGCCGCGGCCGGCGCCACCTGTCTGACCTGGGTCGCCGCGGCGGTCACCCGGCAGGGCGCAGTCGTTCAGCGGCTGCCCAGACGACGGCTGCTGGCCACCCAGTTCGCGGCCGGCGCCGCCAATCACCTGCTACCGACGGGCCTGGGCGCGGGCGCGGTGAACCTGCGGTTCCTGACCGTGTGCGGGGTCCCCCTCGCCCGGTCCTCGGCCGCGCTGGCCCTGTACCTCCTCGCGGAGTCGGTCACCCGGCTGACCCTGCTGGCCGCCCTGTTCCTCGCCTTCCCGGACGCGCTGCGTCCGGGTGCCCTGCTGCCGGCGGGCGCGGCGGGGCCGCTGCTGCTCGGCGCGGGAGCGGCCCTTGCCGCGCCGGCGGGCGCCCTGCTGTGCCTGCGACGGCTGCGCTCGGCGGCGGCCGCCTTCCTGCGCACCGCGCTGAGCGAGGCGCGCTCGGTGCACTCCCGTCCGGCGCGGGCGCTGGCGCTGTGGGGCGGCTCGCTCGCCTTCCCGGTGCTGCAGGCGGCCGGACTGGTCGCGGTGGGAAGGGCGATGGGGCTGCCGGTGCCGCCCGCGCACATGGCGCTGGCGTATCTGGCGGCGACGGTCGCCGTCGCGCTGGTGCCCACGCCGGGCGGGCTCGGCTCGGTCGAGGCGGCACTCGTCGTGGCGCTGGTGGCGGCGGGCGGCCCGGTCGCGGTCGCCACCGCGGTGGTGCTGGCCTACCGGATCATCACGGTCTGGCTGCCGCTGCTGCCGGGGGCGCTGACGCTCGGCGCGCTGGTGCGGCTGAAGGTCATCTGAGGCCGCCCGGGTCGGGCGGGACCAGGTGACCGAGGAGTAACCTGCCGCTCTCGTCACCCAGCAGGAGGTCCTCGCCATGCCGGTCCGTATCGAGCGCCGGGAACACGTCACCACGGTGGTCCTCTCCCGCCCCGGGGCCCGCAACGCGGTGGACGGCCCCACGGCCACGGAACTCGCCGCCGTCTTCCGCGAGTTCGAGGCGGACGAGACCGCCCGGGCGGCCGTGCTGTGGGGTGAGGGCGGCACGTTCTGCGCGGGCGCGGACCTGAAGGCGATCGGCACCGGACGCGGCAACCGGGTCGCCGAGGACGGCGACGGCCCGATGGGCCCGACACGGATGCGGCTGTCCAAGCCGGTGATCGCGGCGGTCGCGGGGCACGCCGTGGCGGGCGGCCTGGAGCTGGCGCTGTGGTGCGATCTGCGGGTGGCGGAGGAGGACGCCGTCTTCGGGGTCTTCTGCCGCCGCTGGGGCGTACCGCTGATCGACGGCGGCACGGTCCGGCTGCCCCGGCTGATCGGCACCGGCCGCGCCCTGGACATGATCCTCACCGGCCGGCCGGTCCCGGCCCGGGAGGCCTTCGAGATGGGTCTGGCGAACCGCGTCGTGCCCACCGGGCGGGCGCGCGCGGAGGCCGAGGAACTGGCCGCCGTGATCGCCCGGTTCCCGCAGGGCTGCCTGCGCTCCGACCGCGCCTCCGTGCTGGACCAGGAGGGGCTGGACGAGGAGGCCGCCCTGCGCGGCGAACTGAGGCACGGCGTGGGCGTGCTGGCCGACAGCCTGGAAGGCGCCGCCCGGTTCGCCTCGGGGGCGGGCCGGCACGGCTCGTTCACCGGCGGCTGATCCTCACCCGGCCGTCACCCGCACCGGCCCGCCCGCCGGGTCGACCCGACCGGCCCAGCGCGCCGTCAGGGTAATCGGGCGGTGCGGGACGGCCACGGGCAGCGGCAGGCGTACCCGGTCCAGCCGGCGGCCGTCCTGGGTGATGTGCAGGACCGGGCGGGTGAGCGGGGCGGCGGTGCGCAGGAGGTAGCGGCCATGGCGGTCGGCCGGGGTGACGCGGTGCGGGGCGATCCAGCGCAGGGGCGCCTCGGCCGTCAGCGGCACGGACGCCGGCCACTCGCCGCCCGTCAGCCACTGCCGTACCGCGCCGGCCGCGTGGGCACCCTCGCGGGCCGCGGTCGCCGCGCTCTCCACGGGGTGCAGCACGCTCCCCACCGCGAACACGCCCCGGCGCGAGGTGCGCAGCCCGCCGTCGACGGCGGGGCCCCGCGCGCCGGGGTCCAGCGCGAGTCCGCCGCGCCGCGCCAGTTCGTGGTCGGGCACGAAGTCGCCGGTGAACACCACGGTGTCGCAGGGCAGTACGGCCCCGCGGCCGTCCCGGTGGCGTACCCGGACGCCGGACAGCCGTCCGTGGCCGAGGAGTTCGGTGACCGTGGTGTCCGTGAGCAGCGCCATGCCCTGGCGCAGCCGGGCGTCCAGGGCGCGCAGGGCCCCGGTCCGGGCGCGGGGCAGTTCGGTGACCAGGGCGACGACCTCGGCTCCCGACGCCCGTACGGTGGCGGCGGCCGCGTAGGAGACGTCCTCCGCGCCGACGACCACGGCGCGGGTGCCGATGTGCTGTCCGAAACCGTGCACCGCCTGCTGCAGCTCGCCCGTCGTGTACACCCCGGCGGGCCGGGTGCCCGGCACCAGCCGTGCCGCACGGGGCCGTTCGCGGGCGCCCGTGGCCAGGACGACCGCCCCGGCCTCGACGGTATCCGGACCGCCGGGGCCCACGGTCGTCAGCGCCCGCGGCCCCGCCCAGTCGAGCGCGCTCACCCCGGTCCGCACGACCGCCCCGGAGCGCACCGCGCCCCGGGTGAGCAGGCGGGCGTATGCCGGGCCGGTCAGCGGGTGCAGCCAGGTCCCGAAGCCGCCGTGGGCACAGCAACGGGGCACTCCCCCGGGGTGCTGCTCCCGCTCCAGGACCTCCACGCGGCCCGCGCCCGCCGCGGCCAGCCGGGCGGCGGCCGCGAGCCCGGCGGGACCGGCACCGACGACCAGCACGTCCACCCGCCGTACGCCGCTCATCTCCCGGCTCCCTCGAACAGCGCCCGCACCGCGGCCCCGCAGTGGAAGCCCTGGCAGCGGCCCGCGCCGGCCCGGGTGCGCCGGCGCAGTCCGTCGAGGCCGCGCGGCGGGATCGTACTGCTGAGCGCGTCGCGGATCTCACCGCGCGAGACGCGCTCGCAGTGGCAGACCAGGGTGCCGTACTCGGGATCGCCGGCGATGAGGCCGGCCCGCTGGTACGGGCGCGGGAAGGCCTCGCCGAGGTTCGGCATCCGCACCGGCGCCGGTTCCCGGGCCGGACCGGCGTCGAGACCCATGCCGGTGAGCAGCTCCGTGACATGGGCGGCGATGGCGAGGGAGGCGGTCAGACCGGTGGAGCGGATGCCGCCTACGGTGACGTACGCCTGCCCGGGGTGGGCGCGGATGCGGTAGTCGTCGTGCTCGGTGGCGGCGCGCAGACCGGCGTAGACCGCGGTGACCTCCTCCTGGAGCAGCCCGGGCAGGATGCGGCGGCCCTGCTCGCGCAGTGCGGCCAGGCCCTCGGCCGTCGAGCCGGTGGCCCGTTTGTCGTCGAGGTCCTCGGCGGTGGGACCGAGCAGGACGTTGCCGTACACGGTGGGGGCGACCAGTACGCCCTTGCCGAGGGCGGTGGGCACGGGCAGCAGGATGTGGCGGACCAGCGGCCGGGCGAGCTTGTCGAAGACCATGAGCTGGCCGCGGCGCGGGGTGACGGTGAAGTCGCGGTGGCCGAGGTGCCGGTCGAGGGCGTCGGCGTGCAGTCCGGCCGCGTTGACGAGGAAGCGGGTGCGCAGGGTGCCCCGGGTGGTGCCGAGTTCGTGCGCACCCTCGCGCCGGGTCACCTTCTCCACACGGCAGTCGAGGTGCAGGTCGGCTCCGCCGCGGACCGCCTGGGTGGCGTAGGCCAGGGCCGTCGTCCAGGGGCACAGGATGCTCTCGCCGGGCACGTGCAGCGCGGCGAGGGCGCCGGGGCCGAGGTGCGGCTCGCGTGCGTACAGCTCGCCGGGGCCGATGATGCGCGTGTCGTGGCAGTCGTTGCGCTCGGCCTTCTCGGCGAGGCGCGGCAGCGCGCCGAGCTGGTCCTCGTTCCAGGCGACGAGCAGCGCGCCGACCGGTTCGACGGGGATGCCGGACTCGGCGGCGTAGGCGGCCAGCAGCCGGGAGCCGGTGCGGACGAGGCGGGCCTCCAGGGAGCCGGGCACCGCGTCGAAACCCGTGTGCAGGATAGCGGTGTTGGCCTTCGATGTGCCCTGGCCGACGTCGTCCCGGGCCTCGGCGAGGGCGACCCGCAGGGCCGGGTGGCGGGTCAGTTCGCGCGTGATCGCGCAGCCGACGACTCCGGCGCCGGTGATCACGACGTCGTACGTCCCTCCCGGCAGCGTCCCCCGCGTGGTGACCGTCATGAGGCCAGCAGGGCGGCGACGGCGGCGCGGAAGGCGCCGAGGCGGTCGGCGGCCTCGTCGGGGGTGATGCGCGGTTCGTACACGGCGGCCGGTTTCCAGTCGGGCAGGGTGTCCTCGACGGTCAGGTGGGGGTCGGCTCCGAGCCGGGCGAGGGCGGCCGCGCCGAGCGCGGTCGCGTCGGGCAGCGCGGACACCTCGACGGGGCGTTGCAGCAGGTCGGCCTGGGTCTGCATGAGCAGGGCGGAGCGGGTCAGGCCGCCGTCGGCGCGGAGCATCTCCACGGGGGCGCCGAGGTCGGTCGCGGCGGCCTCGGCGAGGGCGACGACCTGGGCGGCGAGGCCCTCGCACAGGGCGCGGACCAGGTGCCCGGGGGTGGTGTCCAGGCCGAGTCCGGTCAGGGAGCCGCGCAGGTCGCCGCGCCACCAGGGGGCGGCCAGCCCGGCCAGTGCGGGGACGAAGGTGACGCCGCCGGTGTCGGGCACGGCACCGCCCACGGGATCGAGGTCCTCGGGTCCGGCGATGACGCCGAGGTCGGTGAGCCAGCGCACGGCGGAGGCCGCGGTGTACACCTGGCCGTCCAGGCAGTAACGGGTGCGCCCGGCCAGCCGCCAGGCGACACAGCTCACCAGCCCCGACTCCCCGCGCCGGGGCGTGTCCCCGGTGTGTGCGAGCAGGAACGCCCCGGTGCCGTAGGTGCACTTGGCGCCGCCGGGCCCGGTGATCCGCTGGGCGAGGAGGGCGGCCTGCTGGTCGACGATCAGGCCGGTGAGCGGGATCTCGGGACCGAAGGCGGTGGTCGTGCCGACCCGGGCCGCGCAGTCCACGACCTCCGGGAGCCGTTCCCGCGCCAGCCCGTACACCTCCAGGGCGCGCGGCGACCACACGGCCCGGTCGAGGTCGAGCAGCTGGGTGCGCCCGGCGGTCGCCGCGTCGGTGACGAAGGCACCGGTGAGCCGGTGGACCAGCCAGGCGTCGGAGGTGGTGACCACGCCGTCGCGGGTGAGCCGGCGGCGGATCCAGGCCATCTTGGGCGCGGCGAAGTAGGGGTCGAGGGGCAGCCCGGTCAGCTGCCGCAACTCCTCGGCATACCCGGTGAGTTCGGCACTGACACTCTCGGCTCGCCGGTCCTGCCAGACCAGTGCGGCGGTCAGCGGCCGGCCGGCCGACGGCTCCCAGGCGAGCACGGTCTCGCCCTGGTTGGCCAGCCCCATCGCCGTCACGGGCTCGCCCGCCTCCGCGATGGCACGGCGTCCGGCGTCGAGCACGGAGGCGTACAGCTCGGCGGGGTCGGCCTCGACCAGGCCGCCGGGCAGATGCCGGGGGCGCACGGCGGCGAACCCGGTGCCGATGACTCCGCGTTCGGGGCAGACGACCAGCGCCTTGGTACCTGACGTGCCCTGGTCCACGGCGAGCACCGGACCCGTCATCCCACCCCTTCCGCCCGCGCCGTCCCCTTGCCCGATCGTTCGCACGACAGCCTGCCGCCGCCCGCCGCACCCGTCAAGAAGCGCCCGCCGGCACCCAACTCTGCGAGTGCATAACGGAGTTCAGGAGGAACGGTAAAGGCGCGGTGATCCGGAACGTGCGCCTCTATAGTGACCGCCGACCGGCACCGCTCCTCGACCCCCGCCCTGGGGAGGGCTGTTGTTACTCCACTGTGCCGTCCTGTCCCGGCCCGGGCCGGGAGCGGACGGCTGATGGCCGGCAGGGGAGCACGTCCCGGCTACGACCCGGCCGGCCACGACACGGAGCTGCGCACCGCCCTGCAGGATCTGCGCACCGGGCGCTGGCTGGCGATGCGGGACCTGCTGGAGCGGACCACGGCCTGGTGGCAGTGGACCCGGCGCACCCAGGTCCTGGCGGCGGCGGCCGCGGGCACCGACGTGGTCCGCGCATGGCGGGCGGAGGAGCCGGAGAGCGTTCCGGCCGCCGTGATGCACGGGCGGGTCGCCGTCGAGCGCGCGCTGCGGGCCCGGCGCGAGCGCCACCGCCGTACGCACGAGCTGTGGATCGAGGCGTGGGACGCGAGCCACACCGCCAGCCGGATCGCCCCGCAGGACCCGGTGCCGTGGGTGTGCCTGCTGGCGCTCGCCCAGCTCGACCGGGAACTGCGCTGGGAGGAGCACCGCCAGCCTCCGCCGGAGCCGACACTGCCCGTGGGCCCGTGGGGGCTGCTCGCCGAGGCCGGCAAGCGCGACCCGCACAACCGCGAGGCCCACCACCGGATGCTGCAGTTCCTCTACGCGCGCGGGTCCGCCGACCGCGCGGCGGACGCCTCCGGATACGCCCACTGGGCCGCTGCGGCCGCGCCGCCCGGCTCGGCGCTGCACGTGCTGCCGCTGTACGTGCGGGTCGAACGCTACCGGCTCGACGGCGGGCAGGACGCGGCGCTGGACCTGCACTGGGTGGCGGAGGACGCCACCCGTGAGGCGGGCGAGGCGCTGGACAACTGGTTCGCGCACACCGGCACCGCCGAGCGCTCCCCGCTGGACCTCAACCATCTGGCCCACGCGCTGTGGGGCGCCCTGCGGTTCCGGGACGCCGCTCGGGTGTTCGACGCGCTGGGCCCGTACTGGACGCCCCTGCCCTGGGCCCACCGCACCGCCCCTCCGGCCGGACCGGCCCGCGCCGTGGAGGTCTTCCTCCAGGCCCGGACCCGCTGCCGGGCGGCTGCGGACGATCCCGGGCACCCCTAGCCGAAGACACCACCTTCCGCCGATCCCCTCGGAGGTTTCCGCATGGCCCGCACCTTCGAACCGACTCCCCGCGGCCCCGCCCAGCACGACGAGGAACAACGGCTGCGCGACCTCGGCTACCGCCCGGTGCTGGCCCGCCGCATGGGCGGGTTCGGCAACTTCGCGATCAGCTTCTCGGTGATCTCGGTCCTGTCCGGCTGCATGACCCTGTACGGCTTCGGCCTGGGCACCGGCGGTCCCGCCGTGATGCTGTGGGGCTGGGCGGCCGTCGGGGGGTTCGTGCTGTGCGTGGGGCTGGCACTGGCCGAGGTCACCAGCGCGTATCCGACGTCCGGCGCCCTGTACTACATGGCCGACCGGCTCGGCGGCCGCCGCTGGGGCTGGTACACGGGCTGGCTGAACCTGCTCGGCCTGCTCGGCGCGATCGCCGGCATCGACTACGGCGCGGCCCTGTTCGCCGGCGCCTTCGCCAACCTCCGGTGGGGCTTCGAGCCGACGCCGGGCAGGACGATGCTGATCTTCGTGGCGATCCTGCTGCTGCACGCCGTGCTGAACCTGTTCGGCGTCCGTCTGGTCAGCGTGCTCAACTCGGTGTCGGTGTGGTGGCACCTGGCGGGCGTGGCGCTGATCGTGGGCGCGCTCGCGATCGTGCCGGACCACCACCGGTCGCCGTCCTTCGTGTTCACCGCGTTCGTCGACGACACCGGCTGGTCCAACCCCGTCTACGTCGCCGCGATCGGTCTGCTGCTCGCCCAGTACACCTTCTCCGGCTACGACGCCTCCGCCCATCTGTCCGAGGAGACCGCCAACGCCTCGGTCTCGGCCGCGCGCGGCATCGTGCGCTCCATCTGGGTGTCGTGGCTCGCGGGCTTCGTGCTGCTCGCGGGTCTGACCTTCGCCATCCAGGACTACGACGCGACCCGGAACAGCGCCACCGGCGTCCCGCCCGCGCAGATCCTGCTCGACGGGCTCGGCACGGACGGTGCGTGCGCGCTGCTGCTCGTCGTCATCGTCGCCCAGTTGTTCTGCGGCAACGCCGAGGTCGCCGCCGCCAGCCGCATGGTGTTCGCCTTCAGCCGGGACCGCGCCCTGCCCGGCTCGAGCCTGTGGCGCCGGGTCAGCAGCCGTACCCAGACCCCGGTCGCGGCGGTGTGGCTGTCGGTGGCCATCGCCTGCCTGCTGGCCCTGCCCTCGCTGTACTCGGCGACCGCATACGGGGCGGTGACCGCCATCAACGTCATCGGCATCACGCCCGCGTACGCCATCCCCGTACTGCTGCGGCTGCGGGCCGGCGACCGGTTCCGGCCGGGTCCGTGGCACCTGGGGCGGTGGAGCCGGCCGGTCGGCTGGGTCGCGGTGGTGTGGGTGGCTTTGGTCACCGTGCTGTTCTGTCTGCCACAGGCCTCGCCGGTGACCGTGGACACGATGAACTACGCGTCCGTGGCGCTCGCCGTCGTACTGGTCCTGGCCAGTGTGTGGTGGTACGTGGCCCGCCGTTCGTACGGCACACCCACCGCCGCCGCCTACGGCACCGACCGCGACCAGGCCGAACTGGCGGAAGGGATCGTCTGATCCGTCGTCCGGGCATCCCGCCGGCCGCGCCGGTCCCGGTACGAACTGCCGTGCCGGATACGGCAGGATGAGCGGTCGCGCCCGCAGCGGGTCCACGGGACCGGCCGGCGCGCTCGCACATCCCGGAATCGAGCAGGTGACAACGTGACGCAACTTCACATCCGGCCGTCGGCGGCCCCGTGCGCCGCACCACGTCTTCCCGGAGGTGACCGGTGAACCGCGCCGTGACCCTGGACGATCTCATCCTGGCCGGCATCGCCCTGGCGGCCGGCCTGGGGGCCGCGTTCCTGTCGCGCATGCTGCTGCGCTGGCTGGCCAAGCACGCCAAGCGCACCCGCTGGAGCGGCGACGACGTCATCGTGGACGCGCTGCGCACCGTGGTGCCGTGGGCGGCGATCGCCGCCGGCGCGGCGTCGGGGGCCGCCGTGCTGCCGCTGACGCGGACAGTGCAGCACCACGTCAACCAGATCCTGACCGTGCTGCTCATCTTCGTGGTGACGCTGTCGGCGGCCCGGGTGATCGCCGGGCTGGTGCGGACGGTGACCCAGTCCCGCTCCGGGGTCGCCGGATCGGCCACGATCTTCGTCAACATCACCCGGATCCTGGTCCTGGCGATCGGATTCCTGGTGGTGCTGCAGACCCTGGGCATCTCCATAGCGCCGCTGCTCACCGCCCTTGGCGTGGGCGGTCTGGCGGTCGCCCTCGCCCTGCAGGACACCCTCGCCAACCTGTTCGCCGGCGTCCACATCCTCGCCTCCAAGACGGTCCAGCCCGGCGACTACATCCGGCTGAGCACCGGTGAGGAGGGCTACGTCGAGGACATCAACTGGCGCCAGACCACGGTCCGCCAGCTCTCCAACAACCTGGTCGTCATCCCCAACGGGCAGCTCGCGAAGACGAACATGACCAACTTCACCCGGCCCGAGCAGCAGTTGACGGTCCTGGTGCAGGTCGGCGTCGGCTACGACAGCGACCTCGATCATGTCGAGCGGGTGACCATGGAGGTCGTCTCCGAGGTGATGACCTCGATCACGGGCGCGCTGCCCGAGCACGAGCCGGCCATCCGCTTCCACACCTTCGGCGACTCCCGGATCGGCTTCACGGTCATCCTGGGCGTCGGCGAGTTCAGCGACCAGTACCGGATCAAGCACGAGTTCATCAAGCGCCTGCACCGGCGGTACCGGGACGAGGGCATCCGCATCCCGGCGCCGGCCCGGACGGTGGCGCTCCAGCAGGGCCAGGTGGTCATCCCGCAGCAGCGCGGCGGTCCTGACGTGGTGGCCGAGCACGGGGCGGCCTGACGCGGGTGCGCGGGAGGCGCGTCCTATGCTCGAAGCAGCATGATGTGCTCCCCGCAGCCCCCGCAGCCCCCGCAGCCCCCGCAGTCCCCGCAGTCCCCGCCGCCCGGTCCGGCCGGCCGTTCGCTCGACCAGCGGCTGCCGCTGGATCGAGCGCGAGGCGGCGGGCGGAGAGACCTCCGCCCGCCGGAACTGAGCGCTCCGGCCGTCAGAGCGTGGCCGAGTTCTCGTGCCGGTGCCCGTCCCCGCGGGCGTGCGGGGCGGCCGGCGAGGTGTTCACCGGGGGGCACCGTCCAGTCCGGGTGACCGGGCATCCGCGGGGTCCTGGTGCCGTACAGCCACTCCCGCAGGAAGCCGGACAGGTCCTGGCCACTGACCTGGGAGGCCACGGCGATGTGGTCCTCCGTCGTCGCCGAGCGGTCGCGGTACCGGGCGAGGAAGGCGCGCTCGACGGCGTCGAAGACGTCCTCGCCGACGAGCTGCGCGAGCGCGTACAGCACCAGGACGCGCCGTCGCCGTCCAGGTGCTCGGTGCGGACCAGGAGGCCGTTCGCGACGCCGAGCAGGCCGGCGGGGACGGTCCTGCGGAAGGTGAAGTCGGCCTTGTCGCTGGGGTGGTCGTTGCAGGGGAAGACGGTGTGCGCGGAGTTGGGCCGGCCGCACACCGCGAAGCCGTCCGGGGCGGGGACCCAGCCGGTGTGCGCCAGGGTGCGGCCCGGGTCGGCGGAGTACTCCACGTACTCCACGCAGACGGTGGCCCAGGTGTCGTCGGGCAGGGCCCGGTCGGGAGTGATCCTGAGCTTCTCGTCGGCCTGTTCGAAGGAGGCGGTCCGGCCGGCGACGCGCACGGCCCGGACGTCCAGGCCGAGGGCGTCGAGCGAGAGGCGCGTCAGGCAGCGGGTGGTGCGTAACGCCAGGGTGGCCGTGGCGTCGACGAGCCTCGTCGTGGGGTCGTAGGACAGGTCGAGGTGGTGGGCGGTGACGCGGTAGCCGTCGTTGCCCAGGGCCGGGAAGACGGGGTCGCCGAGGGTCTCGGCGCCGGGGGCTCCCCCGTCGCCGGGGCCGGCGGGCCGGGCGTGGGCCGTCGGGCCCGCGGCCAGCGCCGCGGCGGTGCCGAGCAGAGCGGCCGCCGGGGCCGTCACTCTGGTGCGATATCCCATGGTCCGCTTTCGCCGGGCGGCCGGCTGGTCGTCTCCGGCCGTCGGATCAAGGAGCCGTTCGCCCTCCTTGACCTCCGTGAAGCGGCTTCCGGTTGCATGAGCACGACATTCCGGTAGGGAGGTTCCGGGCCGGACCCCTGTCGAGCCGGGGGCGATCACGAGATATCTTGATGTCGAGCAATGTTGCAGACGTGGAGCGGAGCACCCGGTGACTGACTCGACCATCATCTACACACACACTGACGAGGCCCCGGCCCTGGCGACGTATTCCTTCCTGCCGGTGGTCCAGGCCTACGCCTCGCAGGCGGGTGTCTCCGTGGAGACCCGTGACATCTCGCTGGCCGGGCGCATCATCGCCGTGTTCCCGGAGTACCTGAACGAGGACCAGCGGATCCCCGACGCACTGTCCGAGCTCGGTGAGCTGGCCAAGACCCCCGAGGCCAACATCATCAAGCTGCCGAACGTCTCGGCGTCGATCCCGCAGCTGAAGGCCGCGGTCGCCGAGCTCCAGGGCCAGGGCTACGCACTGCCCGACTACCCGGACGACCCCAAGACCGACGAGGAGCGCGAGATCCGCGCCCGCTACGACAAGATCAAGGGCTCCGCGGTGAACCCGGTGCTGCGCGAGGGCAACTCCGACCGCCGCGCCCCCGCGTCGGTCAAGAACTACGCCAAGACCCACCCGCACCGCATGGGTGCCTGGACCGCCGAGTCCAGGACGAACGTGGCGACGATGGGTGAGAACGACTTCCGCTCCACCGAGAAGTCCGCGGTGATCGCCGAGGACGGCAGCCTGCGGATCGAGCTGGTCGGCGACGACGGCTCCACCACCGTGCTGCGCGAGTCCGTACCCGTCCTGGCCGGCGAGGTCGTCGACGCCTCCGTGATGCGCGTCGCCGCGCTGCGCGAGTTCCTCGCCGCGCAGGTCGCCCGCGCCAAGGCCGAGGGCGTTCTGTTCTCCGTGCACCTGAAGGCCACGATGATGAAGGTCTCCGACCCGATCATCTTCGGACACGTGGTGCGCTCCTTCTTCCCGAAGACGTTCGCCAAGTACGGCGAGACGTTCGCCGCGGCCGGCCTGACCCCGAACGACGGTCTGGGCGGCATCTTCAAGGGCCTGGAGAACCTCCCCGAGGGCGCCGAGATCAAGGCCTCCTTCGACGCCGAGCTCGCCGAGGGCCCGGAGCTGGCCATGGTCGACTCCGACAAGGGCATCACCAACCTGCACGTCCCCTCCGACGTGATCGTCGACGCCTCCATGCCGGCCATGATCCGCACCTCCGGCCACATGTGGGGCGCGGACGGCCAGGAGCACGACACCCTCGCGGTCCTGCCGGACTCCTCCTACTCGGGTGTCTACCAGGCCGTCATCGAGGACTGCCGCGCCAACGGCGCCTACGACCCCTCGACCATGGGTTCGGTCCCGAACGTGGGTCTGATGGCGCAGAAGGCCGAGGAGTACGGCAGCCACGACAAGACCTTCGAGATCCCGGTCACCGGCACGGTCCGCCTGGTCGACCAGGCCGGCAACGCCGTGATCGAGCAGACCGTCTCGGCCGGCGACATCTTCCGCGCCTGCCAGACCAAGGACGCCCCGATCAAGGACTGGGTGAAGCTGGCAGTCACCCGCGCCCGCGCCACCGGCGACCCGGCCGTCTTCTGGCTGGACGAGAGCCGCGCCCACGACCGCAACCTGATCGCCAAGGTCGAGCAGTACCTGCCGGAGCACGACACCGAGGGCCTGGACATCAGGATCCTGTCCCCGGTGGAGGCCACCAAGCTGTCGGTGGAGCGCATCCGCCGCGGCGAAGACACCATCTCCGTCACCGGCAACGTCCTGCGCGACTACCTCACCGACCTCTTCCCGATCCTGGAGCTGGGTACCAGCGCCAAGATGCTGTCGGTGGTCCCGCTGATGGCGGGCGGCGGCCTGTTCGAGACGGGCGCCGGCGGCTCGGCCCCCAAGCACGTCCAGCAGCTGGTCAAGGAGAACTACCTGCGCTGGGACTCGCTCGGCGAGTTCTTCGCCCTGGTGCCGTCCCTCGAGCAGTACGCCGAGGCCACGGGCAACACCCGCGCCAAGGTGCTGGCCGACACCCTCGACCGGGCCACGGCGACCTTCCTCAACGAGGACAAGTCCCCGACCCGTCGCGTCGGCGGCATCGACAACCGTGGCAGCCACTTCTACCTGTCCCTGTACTGGGCGCAGGAGCTGGGCCGGCAGACCGAGGACGCCAACCTGGCCAAGGCGTTCGCGCCGCTCGCCGAGACGCTCGCAGCGAACGAGCAGCGGATCGTCGAGGAGCTGATCGCCGTCCAGGGCAAGCCGGCCGACATCGGCGGCTACTACCAGCCCGACCCGGCCAAGGCCGCCGAGGTCATGCGCCCGTCGGCCACCTGGAACGAGGCCCTGGCGTCGCTGAGCTGACCCGGCTCGCCCGGCGCACACGGCGGGCCTGACGGCCCCTGCCCCGCTCCGCCCCGACCGGCACACCGCCGGCCGGGGCGGAGCTGTTCCGGGAGGGCCGCGGGCCGGGAGGGCCGCGGGCCGGAACGGCACCAGTGGGCGCACCCGTCCGGGGCCCCCTGGCTGCCGGGGCCGCCTTCGAGGATCAATGTCAGTGGTGGGCGGCAGGATCAGGGGGTTATGTCGTGGAGAACTCACCCTCCCCGGAAGGCACCGGGGAGAGACAGGAGCAGCCCAGTGCCCGACCCCGTACCGCCCTTCGAGCTGCTGCCCGGCGCCGGCGACTCGCCGGTGATACTCCATGTGCCGCACTCGGCGCGGGAGATACCGGGCGAGGTGCGGGCCGGCATCGTGCTGGACGACGCGGCGCTCGAGCGGGAGCTGGACCACATCACCGACGCGCACACCGCCGAGATCGCCGAGGCGGCCGCCGGGCTGGCCGCCGTCACTCCCTGGCGGTTCGTCAACCGGCTGTCGCGGCTGGTCGTCGACCCGGAGCGGTTCCCGGACGAGCGGGAGGAGATGCTCGCCGTGGGGATGGGCGCGGTGTACACCGCGACCACCCACCGGGGCGTGCTGCGGCCTGCGGACACCGATCCCGAGCCGCTGGTGGAGCGTTATTTCCGGCCCTACGCCCGCGCCATGACCGAGGCAGTGGCCGGCCGGCTCGCGGCCACCGGCCGGGCCGTGATCGTCGACGTGCACTCCTACCCCACCGCCGCGCTGCCCTACGAGCTGCACGGCGGCGGTGCCCGGCCACCGGTGTGCCTGGGCACCGACGCCTTCCACACGCCGTCCGGACTGGTGGGGCTCGCCCTCGAGGTGTTCGCCGGGTGCGGGGAGACGGGGCTGGACAGCCCGTTCGGCGGCGCCTACGTCCCGCTGGAGTACCACGGCCGGGACACGCGCGTCGGTGCCCTGATGGTCGAGATACGCCGGGACATCTACATGAGCGAGCCGGGCGGTCCGGCGGGGCCCGGGCTGACGCGGCTCGCGGCGGCGCTGGCCCGCCTCGTCGACGGCCTGGACGGCTGACCCTCCGGCTGGAGCAACACGCGCGACAGGCGGCCCGGGCGCGGTGGGGGTGGACCCATGGGACCCATGACGCAGGAGATCACACGCTCCCGCCCGACCGGGTGACGCCGTCATCGGCCGGGCAGGCGGCGGCGTACCCGGCCGGCCGGGCGGTGCCGTCCCGGGCGGACGCGGTGACGACCCTGCCGACCGGCGGCCGCCCCCAATCCGGGACTGGCCCGCGCTCGGCCTGGAGGGCACGGAGTTCGACCCGGTCCTCGCCGATCCCATGCGGAAGGGCCCGGTCACCCTGCCCGCCTGCCGCACGGCGAGGGCTGGGCGTGGCCGGCCACCCGCTACGACGACGTCAGGCTGATCACGAACGACCCGCGGTTCAGCCGCGCGGAGGTCACCCGCCGTCAGGTGACCCGGCTGCAGACCGAACTGCTGGTCGGCACCCTGCCCGACCGGCTGCCGGGCCTGCGGCTCGCGGTCCCGCGGCTGCCGGGCCTGCGGCTCGCGGTCCCGGCCGGCCAGGTGGCCTGGCGCCGGAAGACGATGATCCGCGGTCCGCGGACCCTGCCGGTCACGTGGTGGGGCCCCTGGGCGTCCTGCGGCCCGTGGGCACGGTCACGCCCGCAGCCACTCGGTGACCACCACCTCGCCGCCCGTGCGCAGCCGCAGCGCGAACGGCCCCGCGGGCGGTGCCTCGCCGGTGAAGCGGCCCAGGTCGTCGGCGGTCAGGGCGGCACCCTGTCGAGGGCCGTTGAGGACCTCGATACGGGCCGCCTGCGGCGGCAGCACCTGCCCCATCAGTCCGGCCCCTGTGACCTCCACGTCCACGGTCAGCTCACCGGCCTGGAAGGTCAGCATCCGCGGTACGTCCGTGGCCCCCCTGACCGGGATCGCATCGACCAGCGAGTCGAAGGTCAGCTCGGCGATGCGGGCGTCGAGGTCGTGCAGCGCGTAGGCCTCGACGGCGAGTTGGCGCAGGTAGTCCGGGACCGGGTCGAGGATGGCCGCGGCCTGCCGCAGCTCCTCCTCCAGCAGGCCGTCGGCGAACTCCCCGCCCGGCGAGCCCTCCTGGCCGAGAGCCTCGTCGCCCACCCGGTTGTCGTCGTGGTCGTCGTTCACACTGTCCCCCGTGCGTCGAGTCGTGCGCGCAGGCGCCGCAGGCAGCGCTGGCGCAGTGGTCCGATGCTGCCCACGGCCACGCCCAGCGCGGCGGACACCTCCTGGTAACTGGGCGGCGGCGAGGCCATCAGCACCCGCAGCAACTGGCGGCAGCGGTCCCCGAGTTCCTCGAACTCCTGCCACAGCCGCCGGATCCGCTCGCTCTGCGCGGCGGCCTCCTCGGAGTCGAGCAGCGACTGCTCCGGTGTACGGTCCTCGCTGACCCGGTCCAGCAGCTGCGGATCGTCCGTCACAGTCAGCCGGCTCAGGCCGCGCAGCGTCTTCAGGCACTCGTTGCGCGCGGTGCTGGCCAGCCAGGAGCCCGCCTTGTCGGGTTCGCGGATCCGCCCGAGGTGCTGGGCGAAACGGAACCACACCGTCTGGTAGACCTCGTGCCCGTCGGCATCGGAGAGCCGGTGCGCGCGCACGACGGACCACACCAGTGGACTGAGTCCCTCCACCAGCGCCTTCCATGCCGCCGCGTCGCCGTCGACGGCGGACTGGACGAGCGCGCCGACATCTGCACGATCCACGACCTCACCCCTCGCGTACGGCATGTCATGGTACGCCGTGGAGGGGACTGTTCCCGTCCTCATGCCGGCGGTCCGAGCCGGACGACCGGGTCGGGGCTCCAGGTGCTCGGGCGCAGCGCCGGCACGTGCGCCCCGCGCACTTCGGCGTACTCGGTGTTCGCCTCCAGGAGTTGGCGCCGGGCCGCGCGCGGGTCGCGCTCTTTGTGCGCCGTCATGTGGGCGGCGACCATGCCGGCGGCCACTGGGGTGGCGAAGGAGGTCCCGCTCCAGTGCGCGAACCCCTCGAACATGACCTGGTCCGGCTTGGCCCGGGTGCTCTGCTGCCCCTCGCTCAGCACACCCGTGTGCCGCGGGTACTGGCAGGTGCAGGCATAGGTGAAGCCGAACCGGCAGGCGTCGTAGGTGGAGTGCTGGTAGACGTACGGCACGGGTGCTCCAAAGCCGGTCAGGGCGCTGGTGAGCCGCTCGCCGGGGGCGTACGCCTTCACCCAGCCGCCGTGGTTGCTGAAGCAGGCACCGAACTCGCCGTCGCTGCGCAGGGCCCCGATGGACAGCACGGCGTCGGCGTAGTCGGGCAGGTCCGCGTAGGCGGCGGGCCAGAAGGGGGTGGCGCTGGCGTTGTTCCCGGCGGCGGCGACGAGCAGGGTGCCCTGGGCGCGCAGCTCCCGCATGAAGGCGTCCACGCCCAGCAGGCCGTCGGTGCGGCCGTTGGAGGTGCCGGCCGAGAGGCTGATGATGTCGGGCCAGCCGCCTGCGTCCACGGCCTCGAAGAGCTTGTGCCCGAAGTCGGACTCCAGGATGGCACCGGCGTCGTTGAGGGTGCCCTTGACGGCGATGTCCGTGTTGGGCGCCACGGCCGCGACGAGCCCGGCGATGAACGTGCCGTGTCCGACGTACTGCTGCAGCACGCCCTGGTCGTCGGTCTCCCGGACCTGCCCGTCGCCCTCGGTGTGGGCGAGCAGCGGGACCGCGCGGTAGTCGTGCATCAGACCGGTGTCGATCACCATGACTCCGATCGCGGTGTCCGCGTCGTAGGCGGTCTCCGCTGGCGCCGGATTGGTGCCCCGGGTGAGCGGGGCGGGCACGGGCTCGTCGCCCGGGCAGGCGTTGACCGCGATGGACACCACGTGGTTGCGGCTGACCAGCCGCCTTCCGGCCCGTCCCTCGTGCTCCCGCAGGGCGCGCAGCGCGTGCGCCACTGAGCGGTCCCCGCTGCGGTCGCCGTGACCGGGGTCGCCCACCTGGATCCGGGTGATGCCGGTGCGGTTGGTCTCCGGGCTCGCCCGGCGCACCCGGTCGGCGGTCAGACCGGTCGCCTCGGTGAAGTGCGTGCGCACGGTGTCCTCGACGAGACGGGCCTCCTCGCCGTCCCGGGCGAGGACCACGCCCTTCTCGTAGAAGAACTCGGCGGAGTCGTCCGGGCCCATCGCCAGCGGGACTTCGGGCATCGAGCGCTGGATCTGGTCGAACTGCTCGTGGAATCGCTGTGGTGCCATGGTGCGTCCTCCCGTTGGGGCGATGGTCGTCAGTCAGAGCCGTGCGGCCCTCACTTGATACAGCGCCAAACCTCCGGGACGCGGTTCCGGGGCCACCACCAGGCCACTACCATCCGATGAGTGACAGCCGGAAGCGACTCGGTGCTCGAACTGCTGCCGATGGTGTTCGCCGCCCCGGGCGAGGCCGTGGCGCGCGCCCGAGCGCTGCTCGACGCCGGTCCGGCGCCCTTGCCGGCGTCCGTGGCGCACCAGGTCATCGGCATCTGGCAGCGGGACTTCGGTGACATGCGCCTGGCCCTGTGGCATCTGCGGCGCGCCCGGGATCTGGCGGCGCGGGCGGAGTCGGCCGACCGGGAGGCCGATGTACTGGCCACGCTGGGGGTCGCGTTGGTGCACGCGGGGCGCACTCGGCAGGGACTCGAGGCGTTCGAGCGCGGGGTCGCGCGCGGGACCGGGCACACCCGGGCCCGGGTCCTGTACCGGCGGGCGTACGTGTGGTGGGTGCTCGGCCGCCATCGCGAGGCGCTGGAGGACGTGCGCCGGGCGGTGCCGGTGCTGCGGCAGGCCGACGACGTCATCTGGACGGCGCGGGCGCTGACGCTTCGGGCGACCGTGCATCTGGCGCTGGGGGCGGTGGAGCGGGCGGACGCCGACTTCACCGCGGCGGAGGCGATGTGGGACACCACCGGCCAGGAGCACGACAAGGCCGACGCGGTGGAGAGCCGGGGCCTGGCGGCCTTCCGCCGGGGCGACATCCCGGCGGCACTGCGGCTGCTGGACGAGGCCCAGGAACGGTACGCCAAGCTGGGCACGCCGACGTTCATGCTCAACATCCGGCGCTGCGAGGTCCTGATGTCGGCCGGACTCGCCCCCGAGGCGCTGGCCGAGGCGGACGCGGCGATCGCCGAACTCGACGGGATCGGCGGCCAGTCCACCCGCAAGGCGGAGCTGCTGCTTGCCGCCGCCCGCGCGGCGCGGCTGGCGGACGACCCGCACACGGCGATCGCGCGCGCGGCGGCGGCCGTTCGGCTGTTCGCCGGGCAGCGGCGGGCCTGGTGGGAGACGCACGCCCGGCTGGTGCTGACCGAGGCGCGGGTGGCCACCGGACGGCGCTCCGGGCGGCTGGTCGCGGACGCGGCGGCGGTCGCCGAGCGGCTGGCCTCCTTCGGCTCGCCGGCCGCGCCGGAGGCGTCGCTGCTGGCGGGACGGATCGCACTGGCGCTGGGCTGGACGGGGGACGCCGAACGGCACTTGGCGGTCGCCGCGCGCAGCCGGCACGGCGGGCCGCCGCCGGCCCGGGTGACCGGCTGGGCCGCGCAGGCGCTGCGGGCACGGGCGGCCGGTTCCGGGCGGGGCGTGCTGGAGGCATGCCGGCGCGGGCTGGACGTGCTGGACGACCACCGGATGACGCTGGGCGCCTCGGAGTTGCGGGCCCGGGCCACCGCGCAGGGCGCCGAACTGGCCGCGCTGGCCCAGCAGGCCGGTCTCGCCTCGGGCGGGCCACGGCGGCTGCTGGTGTGGAGCGAGCGCTGGCGGGCCACCGTGCTGTCCGCGCCACCCACCCGTCCGCCCGCCGACCCCACCCTGCTCAGCGGCCTGACCGCGTTCCGTGAGATCGCCGCCCGTGCCGAGGCCGCCCGCCAGGACGGCCACCCGGTGCCGACCCTGGAGCGGGAACAGCGGCGTCTGGAGCGGGAGATCCGCTCGCGCACCCTGCACCTGCGCGGCGACGCGCCCGGCGGCGGCGACCGCTTCGATCCCGGCCGGCTGCTGGCGCGGCTCGGGGACGCGCGGCTGGTCGAACTGGCCGTACTGGACGGGCGGGTGCACGTGCTGCTGTGCGGTGAGGGGCGGGTACGGCGCTTCGAGGCAGGCCGGCTCGCGGACGCGGTGCTGGAGGCCGAGCATGTGCAGGCCGGGCTGCGGCGGCTGGCCCACCCGGGCGCGGCGGCCCGGCTGCCACTGGTGGAGGCGGCGGGCCGCCGCCTGGAGGAACTGCTCCTGGGCCCGGCCGCCCGGCACCTGGGCCCCGGGCCGGTCGTGGTGGTGCCGCCCGGCTCGCTGCACCGGGTGCCGTGGGCGCTGCTGCCGTCGCTGCGCGAGCGGGTGCTGAGCGTGTCGCCGTCGGCGAGCAGCTGGCTGCGTGCCCGCGGCACCGAGCCACCGCCGGGTGGCCGCCAGGTGCTGGTGCGCGGGCCGGGCCTGGCCACCGGCGGGGCGGAGGTGCGGGAACTCGCCGGCCGGTACGGCACGCCGACCGTCCTGGAGGAGGCGGACGCCCATGTGTCGCGCGTCCTGCGGGAGCTGGACGGGGCCGCGCTCGCGCACATCGCCGCGCACGGCACCTTCCGCGCGGACAGCCCCCTGTTCTCGTCGCTGACGATGGCCGACGGCCCGCTGATCGTGCACGACTTCGAACGGCTGGCCCGCAGCCCGTACCGGATCATCCTCTCCTGCTGCGACACCGCCCGGCTCGCGTCGGTCGGCGCGGACGAACTCCTCGGCCTGGTCACCGCCCTGCTGCCGCTGGGCACCGCCGGGGTGGTGGCGTGCAGCGCGCCCGTCAACGACGAGGCGGTGGTGCCGCTGATGCTCGCGCTGCACAAGGGCCTCGGGGCGGGCCTGTCCCTCGCCGAAGCGCTGCGCGACGCGCGTGCCGCGCTCCCCGGCGACGCGACGCACCAGGCCACGGGCTGGGCGTTCGCCGCGTTCGGGGCGGCCTGAGAAGCGGTCTGCGGCTCGGCGGGGGCGGCCGGCCGCCACGCTACCCCCGCTCAGGCGGGCTGCTCCACCAGCCACGGCAGCGCGGCGCGGTCGCCCGCGCCGAGGCGGGTGTAGGCGCTGTAGAGGTGATTGCCGACGGTCCGCACGGACAGGGTGAGGCGCTCGGCGATCTGGCGGTTGCTCAGGCCCGCGGCCGCGAGGGTGACGATCTGCCGTTGCCTTGCGGTCAGTTCGCCCAGTACCAGACCTGCCAGTGCCGGGGTGCGGGCGCCCTGGCAGCGGCGGGCCAGCGCGACCGCGCGGGTGCGCGAGATGCGGGCGGCACACGGGTCGCGGTGCGCGCCTGCCGCCTGGGCGTGGGCCTCCGCCGCGAACAGCAGGTAACCGCGCTCCCGGAGGTCCCGGGCCGCCCGGTCCAGGGCGGGTCCGTCGCCACGGGCGAGGGCGTCGGCGTGCCGGGCGAACGGGCCGTGGCCCCGCAGCCGTCCGGCCGCCAGCCCGGGTGCGTCGAGGCGTACGGCGTCGTACAGGGACGTCGGGTCGTCGGTGTCGATCCGCTCCAGGGCACCGTCGGTGTCGCCGCGGGCGACGGCCCGCCAGGTGGCCGCCTGCGCGCCCGCCGCCCGGTCCACGGGCAGCGCCTCCCCCGACTGGGCCGCGGACAGGACCAGTTCGGTGCGGCACTGCGGGTCGTCCGGGGCCCGGCGCAGCCCCTCCCGCGCCCACGCGGCCGCGTCCCGCAGCTCGCCCCGCAGCCGCGCCAGGCGCGCTCGCACGGCCGCGTATCCGGGCGGCACGGGCGCGCCCTGCTCCGTCAGCCACTCCCCCACGGGCGCCGGCAGCGGCCGGACGTCGGCCTGTTCGATCCTTTGTGCCAGCAGGGTCTGCTCGGCACGCAGGGCCGCCCGGCACTGCTGCGGGGTACGGGCCAGCCGCAGTGCCCGCAGCCGTCCGGTCGCGGCACGCAGGGCCGCTCCGTGCAGGGGGTGGGCGAGACGGACGGCCCCGTGCTCGTCGACACGGACCAGGCCCCGCGCCTCCAGGTCCTCCAGGTCCTCCAGGTCCTCCAGGGTGCGCAGGTCGAGGGCGGCCACCTCGAGCGGCAGGGGCTCGGCGAAGGCGAGGCGTTCGAGCGTCTCCCGCTCCTTGGGACCGGACCCTTCGAGGACCGGCGCGGTCCGCTCCCGGACGGTCGCGGTGAGCGGGAGCGGGCCGCGCCAGGACCACTCGTCGCTCTCCGTGTCACGGGTGAGCAGCCGTTGTTCGCGCAGCGCGCCCAGCAGGTCGCGCAGCAGACGCAGATCGCCCCGGCACAGGCGGTGCAGGCGGTTCGCGGTGAGCGGTTCCAGGACGCCGCCGGCACCGGCCGTGAGCAGCTGGGCGGCCTCCTCGCGGGGCAGCGGTTCCAGCGCGAGGCGGGGCAGCAGCTCGCCGGTCCACAGCCGGGAGACCGCTTCGGGCACGTCGGTGCCGTCGGCCGCGACGACCAGCAGCCGGGTGCGGCCGTGCACGGCGAGCTGGTGGACGAGCGCGGCCGAGGCGTCGTCGAGCAGATGGGCGTCGTCGACCAACAGCAGCCGTACGCCGGACAGGAGCCGGACCGCGCGGTGCAGGGTGACGGTGCCGGGCAGCAGGTGCGCGAACGCGGCGAAGGGTATCTGCCGGGCCGCCGGAGTCCCGGTCACCCGGGCCCAGTCGGTGCCCCGGACCGCCTGGAGCACGAGCCGGGTCTTGCCGCAGCCGGCCGGGCCGGTCACCACGATGCCGGGCCGGCCGGCCGCCATCGACCGCCTGATCAGGCCGAGTTCGTCCTCCCGCCCGGTGAAGGGCCAGGGCAGCCCGAGGGTCTTCGCGTCGCGGTCGTAAGTCGTCACGACAACAAGAGCCGGGATACTCATCCCTGATACAGGGCGACTTGAGTAGCCCTCGACTCAGGCGCCCGGGCGCGGCGGGCGGCAGTGTTCTCCACATGACCGCCCGCTACTGCTCGCTGCCGCAGCAGCCGGCCCCGCCGTACGCGCCGGGGCTGGCCGCCGAGCGGCTCGGTGCGCTCGTCGGCGGGCGGCAGATGTGGGTCAACGGCACGGTGCTGCACTACTACTTCTTCGACGCCGACTGCGACGGTTCGGTCATCACGGTCCCTGCGACCGGGGAGACCCGCAGGGTGTCGTGGGCCGGCGACGGCGCGCAGCGGGACGTGGTGCGCGAGTGTTTCCGGGAGTGGCAGGACCTCGGCATCGGCCTGGACTTCACCGAGGTCGGCGACCGTTCGGAGGCGGAGCTGCGGATCGGGTTCCAGCCCGGTGACGGCTCCTGGTCGGCGGTGGGGCGCGAGGCGCTCTCGGCCGGCCTCAACGACCGCACCATGAACCTCGGCTGGGATCTGACCGCGCCCGGAGCGCACGCGACGGCCCTGCACGAGATCGGGCACGCGCTCGGCATGCGGCACGAGCACCAGAGCCCGTTCGCCGGACTGCACTTCGACGACGAGGCGGTGTACGCCGACCTGGCCGGCCCGCCCAACCACTGGAGCCGGGACACGACGTACGCCAACATCCTGCGCAGACTGGACCCGGGCGAGGTCAACGGCTCCGTCTGGGACCCGCTGTCGATCATGGAGTACCCGTTCGCGTCGGGGCTGATCCTGGAGCCGGAGCTGTACCGCCGGGGCATCGATCCGCCCGGCACGCTGTCCCCGGCCGACAAGGAGTTCGTGCTGCGCTGGTACCCGCCCGCCGGACCGCCGGGACCGGCAGCGCTGGCGCCGTTCCGCTCGGTGCCGCTGCGTCTGGGCCCGGGCGAGCAGGCCGACTTCACCGTAGAGCCGCCGGAGACCCGTACGTACACCGTGCGCACCTTCGGGGAGTGCGACGCGGTCGCCGTGGTCTTCGAGGAACGCGACGGGGAGCCGCGCTTCCTGTCCGGGCAGGACGACGGGGGCACACCGCACAACGCCACACTCACGGTCCGGCTCGTCAAGGGCCGCCGTTATGTCGTCCGCGTCCGCCTGTACTCCACCTGGGGTTCGGGCGAGACGGCCGTCATGTGCTGGTGACGGCACGGTCCGCACCGCGCGGACGCACACGCCACGGTCCGGCGCCGGGGGAGCGGCCGGGGCGCCGCCTTCGGGGGAGGGCGACGCCCCGGCCACGGCACGGGCCCGGGTACCACCCGGGCCCGTGCGCAGGCCGGCCGCCGCGCCCCGGCGGGAGGTGAGCGGGGACGACGGCGGGGGCGTAGGGCCCATACGGGCTCATACGGCTCACAGGGCCGGCGACCGTCTGAGGGCGCCCCGTGCATTCCTGCCTGTTCACCAGGGCTCCCGGTTCCCCGTCCGAAGGGCGATCCGGCCGCATTCGCGGTCAGCAGGGCGTGTGCCGGGCCTCCGTGTCACCCTCGGGACCGGGCGGTGGCGCGGTGGTGGTCCGGGGGATCAGGTGCGTGGGCAGGATGATGTGCCGTTCGTGGTCCGCGTCGCCGTCGTTGATGAGCTGCAGGGCCAGTTCCCCGGCCGCCCGGCCCATGTCCGACGGTGACTGGGCCACGGTGGACAGATCGAACCACTCGGCCACCTGGTGGTCGTCGAACCCGATGACGGACATCCGCCCGGGCACGTCGATCCGGGCCGCGCGCAGGGTGTGGATGACGGCGGCGGCCAGCTCGTCCTGCTCGGCGAAGACCGCGGTGGGCGGCTCCCGCAGGCCGAGCAACTGCCCGACGCCCTCCACGAGCCCGCGTCCGTCCTCGACCGACAGCGTGACCACCAGGTCGTCGTCCAGTGGTATGCCCGCCTCGGTGAGCGCCTGCCGGTAGCCGTGCAGCCGTGCGCGTGAGCTGAAGCTGAAACCGCTGGCCCCCACCGTCGGCGCGAAGGCGATCCGCCGGTGCCCGAGGTTGAGCAGATGCCGGGTGGCCTTGCAGGCGCCGGCAACGTCGTCGACGTACACGCTCGGGCGGCCGTCGGCGTGCTGGCTGACATAGATGACCGGCATGCGGAGGTCGTCCAGTCTCGCGGTCTCCTCGCCGGTGAGGTCGAAGCCGAACACCAGCAGCGCGTCGGCGTTCCTCCGCGCCGGCAGCCGCTCGAAGAACGCGTTGCGCTCGGTCATGTCGGGTATGACGTAGACGTTCAGCTCCATGTCCGCGGCGCGCAGCAGCGGGCCCAGGGAGGACAGCGCCGATCCCATGAACCAGGAGTTGAGCGTGGGCACGAGCACCGCGACCACCCCGGTCCTGCCCGTGACCAGACTCGCGGCCTGCCGGGAGACCGCGAAGTTCAGCTCGCGGGCGGCCTGTTCGACGCGGGCGCGGACCTCGGGCGAGACGCTGTTCAGGCCGCGCAGGGTGCGCGAGACGGTGGACGGCGAGACGCCGGCCCGTTCGGCGACGTCGGCCATCGTGGGGTGCCGTTGAGCGGGTGACATGAGCGGAAGTTAGCACAGATCCACCCGCATGCCACCTGTCCCATGACAGCGCTGCCACAACACCTGCTGGGTGGTTTTGCCCGCTTTTCTCCATGAAAAGCCTGCGCAGCGCACCTAGTTCTGTTCGAGCTACCGGCAAGTTACGGATTGACTTCCACTAGGTGCACTCCTAGCGTGCAAGCGTTGTCACAGAGGAGCCGCAAACAACTCCGCGAAGCCATTCATCACCTCACCGACCTGCGCTTTCGGAGCGCTGCACACCGTGACAACACTGTCAGCCCTCGGCACTGCACGACCAGGAGACAGCCAGTGAAGATCAGGACCACCAGAGCCCTCCCGTACTCGGCGGCACTCGTCGCCACCGGACTCCTCCTCACCGCCTGCGGCTCGTCCGGCGGCAGCGGTTCCGGGGAACCGGCCGGGACCACCTCGTTCGAGGGCCGGGGCCCCATCACGTACGCGGCCGGCAAGGACACCTCCGGCGTGGTGCAGAAGGTGATCGACCGCTGGAACTCGCTGCACCCCAAGGAGAAGGTGACGTTCATTCAGCTGCCGACGGACGCGGACTCGCAGCGGCAGCAGATGATCCAGAACGCGGAGACGAAGTCCGACGCCTACACGGTCCTCTCCCTCGACGTCGTGTGGACGTCGGAGTTCGCCGCCCACCAGTGGATCGACCGCCTGCCCGAGAAGCAGTTCCCGCTGGGGAAGATGCTGAAGCCGGTGGTGGAGACGGCCCGCTACCGCGGCGGCCTGTACGCGGCCCCGGCGAGCTCGGACGGCGGGCTGCTGTACTACCGCACCGACCTGCTGAAGAAGGCGGGCATCAGCGAGCCCCCGACGACCTGGTCGCAGATGACGGCCGACTGCGCCAAGGCCACGAAGCTGCCCGAGGCCAAGGGGATGTCCTGTTACGCCGGGCAGTTGCAGAAGTACGAGGGCCTGACGGTCAACTTCGCCGAGGCCGTGAACTCCGCGGGCGGCAGTGTCACCGACGCCAACGGCAGGCCCGACGTCGACACTCCCGCGGCCAAGAAGGGCCTCGACTTCCTCGCCGGCTCCGTCAAGGACGGGACCATCCCCAAGGAAGCCGTCACCTACCAGGAGGAGGACAGCCGTCAGGCGTTCCAGGCCGGCAAGGTGATGTTCCTGCGCAACTGGCCGTACATGTACTCGCTGGCCCAGAAGAGCAAGGTGGCGGGCAAGTTCGCGGTCGCGCCGCTGCCCGGGCTGAACGGGCCCGGCTCCTCCAGCCTGGGCGGTCACAACCTCGCCCTGTCGTCCTTCGCGAAGAACAAGGCCACGGCACTGGACTTCATGAAGTTCTTCAGCAGCGAGGACAGCGCGGGCACGTTCCTGAAGGACGCCTCCCTCGCCCCGCCGTACGCGGACCTGTACGACGGCACCTCGCTGGTGAAGCAGTATCCGTACCTGCCCGTTCTCAAGCAGTCGATCCTGCGCGCCGTGCCGCGCCCCCGGGTCGTGAGTTACGGCGACGTGACCTCGGCGATCCAGCAGCAGGTGTACGCCACCCTGACCGGCACCAAGAGCAGCGCCCAGGCGCTGAAGGACCTGCAGACGGACCTGCGGAAGTCCACGGCGCAGTGAGGAGCGGGGTCATGACCGACACGAAGACCCCGCCGGGGACGGCCGCGTACGGCCCCCCGGACGCCTCGGCGGGGCCCGCCGCGGCGGTGCGCCCCCACCGCCCGCGCGCCCGGGCGACCGCCGGTTCGGCACGTATGGCGGCGCTGCTGGTGTCCCCGACGCTGCTCGTGCTGACGATCGTCGTGCTCTATCCGACGCTCATGGCGCTGAACGAGTCGCTGTACGGGCCGAAGGGGCTGGACCCGGCGACCGGGTTCATCCGCACCACCGAGCCGTTCGTCGGGCTGAAGAACTACGCCGACGTCTTCGGCGCCACCGGGGACCGGTTCTGGAACGCCTTCTGGAACACCACGTTCTTCACCGTCGTCACCGTCGGCCTGGAGACGGTGATCGGCGTCTCGATGGCGCTGATCATGCACAGGGCGTTCCGCGGCCGGGCCCTGGTGCGGGCCGGCATCCTCGTGCCCTGGGCGGTGCCCACGGCCATATCGGGCCTGCTGTGGCGGTGGATCTTCAACAGCGACGGCGTCGCCAACGCCCTGCTGGGCCACCAGATCCTGTGGACCACGGAGGGCTTCCACGCCAAGGTCGCGGTGATCGTCGCCGACGTGTGGAAGACGGCCCCCTTCATCGGGCTGCTGGTCCTGGCCGGCCTGCAGGTGATCCCGAAGGAGGTCTACGAGGCGGCCCGCATCGACGGAGCCGGCGCCCCGCGGCAGTTCTGGCACATCACCCTGCCGCTGGTGAAGCCCGCACTGCTGGTGGCCGTGCTCTTCCGGTGCCTGGATGCGTTGCGGATGTTCGACCTGCCCTACATCCTCGTCGGCGCCCAGAAGAACTCGGTGGAAACCCTGTCCATGCTCGCCCAGAACGAGGCGTCCAACGTCCGCTTCGGTCCCGCCTCCGCGTACGCCGTGCTCCTCTTCCTCTACGTCCTGCTCATCGCACTCGCCTTCGTGCGGCTGCTGGGCGCCGATCTCGTCGGCGAGGGCGGTACCCGGAAGGCGGGCGGACGCCGGCGCCTGGCGATACCGCGCCGTGCGGAGGTGACGGCATGACGCCGAAGGCGACCTGGCGCAACCGGCTGCTCCACCTGGGTGTGGTCGCGGTGGTGGCCTACTGCCTCGCCCCGTTCTACTGGATGCTCGTCTCCAGCCTGCGGCGCACCTCCGACATCTTCGACACCTCGTTGCTCCCCTCCCCCGTGTCGTTCGAGAACTACCGGGTGGTGTTCGACCCGTCCCAGGGTTTCACCCGAGCCCTGCTCAACAGCCTGGTCGTGGCCGGGATCACCACCGCGCTGGCGCTACTGCTGGCCACGTTCACCGCCTACGCGATGGCGCGGCTGGAGTTCCGGTTCAAGCGGCTGATCCTCACCCTGATCATCGCCACCTCCATGTTCCCGGTGGTGTCGATCGTGGTCCCGCTGCTGAAGCTGTTCACGGACATCGGCTGGATCAACACCTATCAGGCCATGATCGTGCCGAGCATGTCCTTCGCGCTGCCGCTGGCGGTGTGGAACCTGACCACGTTCTTCCGGCAGATGCCGGACGAGTTGGAGCACGCCGCCATGATCGACGGCTGCACCCGCGGCCAGGCCTTCCGCAAGGTCATCGTCCCGCTCGCCGCGCCGGGAATCTTCACCACCGCGATCATCACGTTCATCGCCGCCTGGAACGAGTTCCTCATCGCCCTGTCGATGACGAACAGGCCCGCCATGCAGACGGCGCCGGTGGCCATCTCCAAGTTCTCCGGCGCCACCCAGTTCGAGACCCCTTTCGGCAGCCAGATGGCGGCGGGCGTGCTGGTCACCGTCCCCCTGGTGGCCCTGGTGCTGGTCTTCCAGCGCCGCATCGTCGCCGGACTCACCGCCGGCGCAGCGAAGTAGACACCGCACCGTCGCGGAACCGACCGTCCCAGACAAGTGAGGAACACCTCCACACCATGTCCCGCACCGCACCGTGGTGGCGCAGCGCCGTCATCTACCAGGTCTACATCCGCAGTTTCGCCGACGCAGACGGCGACGGCATCGGCGACATCGCCGGCATCCGCTCCCGGCTGCCGTACCTGAAGTCACTCGGCGTCGACGCCATCTGGATCAACCCGTGGTACAAGTCGCCGATGGCGGACCACGGTTACGACGTGGCGGACTACCGGGCGATCGACCCGCTGTTCGGCACCGTGGCCGAGGCCGAGCAGCTCATCGAGGAGGCACACCGGCACGGGATCCGCGTCATCCCCGACATCGTGCCCAACCACACCTCCGACCAGCACGCCTGGTTCCGGGCGGCGCTGGCCGCCGGGCCCGGCAGCCCGGAGCGCGATCGCTACGTCTTCCGGCCCGGCCGGGGGCCGGACGGCGCCGAGCCGCCCAACGACTGGGTCTCCTGCTTCGGCGGGCCGGCCTGGACCCGGCTGCCCGACGGGGAGTGGTACCTGCATCTGTTCGCACCCCAGCAGCCGGACCTCAACTGGGAACACCCCGAGGTGCGCGCCGAGTTCGAGTCGGTGCTGCGGTTCTGGTTCAGCCGGGGCGTGGACGGGTTCCGTATCGACGTGGCCCACGGCCTGGTCAAGCATCCCGAACTGCCCGACCTGCCGCCCCGACAGGAGCCGGCCGCGCCCGGTCCGCTGGTTTCCCGGGACGCCGCCGCCGAGCGGCCGCGGCAGCACGTCGACCACCCCCACTGGGACCGCGACGAGGTCCACGACATCTACCGTGCCTGGCGGAAGGTGGCCGACGAGTTCCCCGGCGACCGGTCCTTCGTGGCCGAGGCCTGGGCGGACACGCCCGAACGGCTCGCCGCCTACGTCCGCCGGGACGGACTGCACACCGCGTTCAACTTCGACTTCCTGATGTCGAGTTGGGGCGCCAAGGAGCTGCGCTCGGTCATCGACGACTCGCTGGCCATGCTCGGCGCGGTGGGCGCGCCCGCCACCTGGGTGCTGTCCAACCACGACGTGATGCGCCACCCCAGTCGCTACGGCCGCAGGACCGTCAAGCGGTGGACCGCCAACGAGCCGTACCGTCCCGAGGGCCCCCTCGACCTGGAGCTCGGCACCCGGCGCGCCCGCGCCGCCGCCCTGCTCATGCTCGCCCTGCCCGGCGGTGCCTACATCTACCAGGGTGAGGAGCTCGGCCTGCCCGAGGTCGAGGACCTGCCGGAGGACGTGCTCCAGGACCCCGTCTGGGAGCGGTCCGGGCACACCGACCGCGGCCGCGACGGCTGCCGGGTGCCGATCCCCTGGTCCGGACAGGCCGCACCGTACGGTTTCAGCCCCGAGGGCACCTCGGCGGCACCCTGGCTGCCGCAGCCGGAGGACTGGGGTGGGCTCAGCGTGGCGGCGCAGACCGGCGACGAGGCGTCGATGCTGGAGCTCTACCGCGGCGCCCTGCGCCTGCGCCGCGAGCACCCCGCGCTCGGCGACGGCACCCTCACCTGGCTGGACGCCCCCGAGGGAGTCCTCCTCTTCCGCCGGGACCCGGGCTTCGTCTGCGTGGTCAACCTCTCGGCCGAGGCGTACCGGCTGCCCGAGGGCGCCTCGATCCTGCTGTCGAGCGGGCCGGTCGGGCACGGGCAGCTCGCCCCCGACCAAGCGGCCTGGCTCACGGTGGAACAGACCGGGTGAACCAGGCACGGGGATGAAAAGGGCCTTCGCGGACTTCCGTCCGCGAAGGCCCTTCCCCGCGTCGGGACGACAGGATTTGAACCTGCGACCCCTTGACCCCCAGTCAAGTGCGCTACCAAGCTGCGCCACGTCCCGGTGCGTTCTTGGCGTTCGTGCGGTGACCCGTGTGAACGCCCAGGCAAACACTACCGTACGTGGGTGGGTTGCCCCGCTCGGCCCGGTGGCCGCGCGTCCCGGGCGTCCGGCTGAGCCGCGTGCGGCGGGGCGGCCGGTGCGGCGGCCGCAGCCGCGCGTGGCGGGGGCGGCCGCTCAACCGCGCGTGGCCGGGGCGACGGCCTCCGGTCCGGTGCGGGCCGAGGTCTCCCCCGCGGCGGCCGGGACTGCGGTCGCGCGGCCCGTGCGGGTGGCCGGGACGAGGGTTGCGGCCAGGGCCGCGGCGAGGCAGAGCAGGGCCAGCAGTGCGAAGCCGTGGGTGTAGCCGGAGGCGTAGGGCAGGCCGGACGGCTGGAGCCGGCCGGTGACCAGGACGCCGGTCACGGCGGCGCCGATGGAGCCGCCGATGGTGCGGATGTTGGCGTTCAGCCGGTGGCGGCGCCGGTCTGCTCGGGTGGGACGCTGCCCACGATCAGGTTGGCCATGGACGCGAAGGCCAGGCCGATACCGAAGCCGAACAGGCCCGCCACGACGGCGACCTGCCACTGCTCGTCGTGCCACAGGACGGGGTCCGCGCGGCGCGCCGATCCCGGGGCGGGCCGGCTCGGCGGCCGGTCAGCCGGTCAGCCGGTCAGCCGGTCAGCCGGTCAGCCGGTCAGCCGGTCAGCCGGTCAGCGGATGGTGCGGGGCCAGGGCCGCGGCGATGCGCTCGGTGATGGTCTGGGCGGTGTTGCCGTTCGCCGCCCTGGGCCCGGCGGTCGTGGAGACCGCGATGGCCAGTCGCCCGTCGGGCTGGTAGGCCTGCACGGCGGCGTAGCCGGCGAAGGACGGGTTCTGCAGGACCCAGCCGTTCTTCACGATCACGCCGATCCCGAAGTGGAAGACCTCGGTCTGCGGCAGGCACACCGAGGCGGGGCAGCCGGCCGTCCGGTGCCCGAGGCCCACAGTCCCCGGGTTCAGCTGCGTGGCGAAGGCGGAGTGCGAGAGCAGTTCCCCCGACCCGATGGCCTGCGCGGAGCGGGCCAGGTCGCAGATGTCGCTGGTCAGCACCGCACCGGGGGCGGTGGTCCAGGACGGGTCCCAGTAGCTGGCGTCCTCGTAGGGGCCGCGTTCGTCGTCGTAGGCGTGCAGGACGGGCTGCGGGATCTCGGGCGTGGCGCCGTTGCGGGTCTCGCCGAGGCCGAGCGGGCCGAGCACGCGTTCGCTCAGCAGCCGGTCCAGTGGGGTACCGGTGATCTTCTCCAGGGCCGTGCCGAGGAGTACGAAGTCGGCGTGCGAGTAGCTCCAGTTGGTGCCCGGCTCGTACCACAGGGGGTGGCTCGTGGAGATGCCCACGACCTCCTGCGGCGTCCAGTGCCGGAACGGGTCGGCGTAGAGCCTCTTCACGAACACCGGGTCGGTCACGTAGTCGTGCAGGCCGGAGGTCGCGTCGCCGAGCATGCGCAGCGTGATCTTGTCGCCGTGCGGCAGGCCGGGCAGCCAGCGGGAGACATGGTCGTCGAGGCTCACCTTGTGCTCGTCCACGAGCTGGAGCAGCACGGTGCCCAGGTAGGCGATGCCGACCGAGCCGACCCGGAAGTGCATAGCCGGCGTGGCCGGTACGCCGTTCATCGACTCACCGACCCCGTCCGTGACGAGCTCCCGTCCGTCGACCGTCACCCGCACCAGGGCGGCCTTCAGACCGAGGCCCTTTTGGGCCTGCCGGACGATGTCGCGAACCTTGCGGGCCCGGGCATCGTCGGGACGCTCCGTGACGGTGCAGGTCCGGCCGGCGGCCCGTCCTGACCCGGTCACCGCCGCACCCCCGGTCGCCGCCGTGGTCACCGCCGCACCCCCGGTCGCCGCCGTGGTCACCGCCGTCGCCCCGGTGATCGTCGTCGCCGCGGCCGCCGCGGCCGTCTGGAGCGTCGCGGCCATGACGGCGGCGACGCACAGCACGGCTGTACGTTTTTGCGCCATATGTTCACTATGCGCGAGCCCCAGGTGCCGCGCGCCCCGGCCCGGCTCCTCCGCCACCCGGCGCCCGTGCGGGCCGCCGTGGTCCGGTCCGGATGGCGGGACGGCCTTGAGCGGGTGGCGCGGGGAGCCGCCTCGGCGGCCTCGTGCTCGGCGCCGCCGTCGCCCGCCTGCGTGAGGAAGCCGTCGGCCATGAGGGTGCCGGACCGCCGGCCGTCCCCCTCCGACGGCCGGCGGCGCAGGCGGTGTGGCGTACGGCGGGGTACCGGACGGCGGGCACCGGTTCGGGCGGGGTGACCCGCAACCCCCCGGCGCTCTCCGTCAGTTCGCGCCACACCTTCGGCGCGACGGGTACCCCCTTCCGCCCGCGTCGCACCGGCTTCGCGGCGCCGCGCCCGCAGGGGCGGAACACAAGGGTCCGGCGATCGGCGGAAGGGCGGACGGGCGGGGGCGAACGGGCGGGGGGGCAGACGGGCGGGGGGAGGGCGGGGACGTCCCCGGGGACGTCCCCGCGTCCCCGGGGACGCGGGGACGGCATCGCGGACCGGCGGCATGGAAACGCTGGGCGACATGTGATCACGACATGTGGTCACCGGAACGACAGCCCGGAGGTTTCCATGATCCGACGGACCCTCACCAGCGGCCTACTGGCCACGGTCGCGGTGCTCGCGCTCGTGCCCACGGCGGCCGACGCCGCGCCGGCCGCCCCCGCTCCGCACCCCGCCACGCCGGCGGTCGCACCGCACCTGCTTCCCTCGCTGCTGCCCTCGCTGCTGCCCTCCCCCGCCCGGCACACGCCGGCCGTGCACCGGATGAGCCCCGTACGGAACGCAGGGCACACGCGTCACGTCAACCGGCCCATGACGCACCGTCGTTCGATTCACTCGCTCGGACGGGTGGCCACCCACCGCTTCCCGCTGAACGTCCGTTCCGGCCCGGGCACCCGCTACCGGGTGATCGGCGTCCGGCACACGGGCCGCGCGGTCGCGCTCAAGTGCCGGACCTACGGGTCCTGGGTGCGCGGCACGCGGCAGTGGTACCGGCTCGCGCAGGTGCGGGGCTACGTCTCCGCACACTACGTGCGGGTCCGCGGCACTGTCCCGTGGTGCTGACACCCCCGCCCCGCCACCGTACGTCCTGACGGACCCGGCCCGTCCGGGAACCACGCGTTCCCCGGCGGGCCTTCGGTGTGCGTCCGCGCGCGTCCGCCCCACCCGGCTCACACCACCCCGATGTGTGGCGGGCCCCGGAACCCGGGAAGCCATTCCGGCAACCGGGGCGAAACGCCCAAAGCGGGAATGGAGTCGGGAGCAGCATCATGCGGCAGCCCCAAGGAGCGGCACCGTCACCCGGGCCGCTGGCGGCGACCCTGCGCGAGCTGAGGGACCGTACGGGTCTGAGTCTGGCGGCCCTGGCCACGCGCACTCCGTACAGCAAGTCCGCCTGGCACCGCTATCTGACCGGGGCCAAGCATCCACCCCGCTCGGCCGTGGAGGCGCTCGCGCGACTGGCGGGCGCCGATCCCGCTCCGGCGCTGGCCCTGTGGGAGGCGGCGGACGAGACGCCGTCCACCGCCGGAAAGCAGGAGACCGATGCGGGGCGGGAGCCGGACCGGGAGCCGGAGCGGAAGTGCGAGTCCGCGCCGGCGGACCGGCCCGGGAGCCGTCCGAGGCGACTGCCGTTGCTGCCGGCGCTCACCCTGCTGACCGCTGTCACCGCGGCGGCCGTCGTGACCGCGACCTTCGCCACCTCCTCCCGCGGCACCGCACCGGGCACCCGGGTGGTGCCGGCCTCGCAGCGGTGCCAGGACAGGTCCTGCCAGGGCGAGTTGCCCGGCGCCACGGCCTGCGCCGGTGACGCGCAGACCAAGAGCACGGTGTCCGACGCGACCTACACCGTGCGGCTGCGCTGGTCTCCGTCCTGCGGCACCGCCTGGTCACAGGTCCGGGTCCGGGGCGCGGTGGCCCGGGAGATCTCCGTACGAACGGGCGAGGACATCCTGTCGGCCACGTACTCCGCCGACGAGCCCCGGGGCGACACCAGCCCCATGCTCGCCGTGTCGTCCCCCCGCGGCGTGGAGGCGTGCGCCGAGGTGAACGGCGACGTGGCCTGCACCGGTCTGGACTCCGACGCGACCGGCCGGCCATGACCACGCCCCGCGCCGCACACCGTGCGGGGCGCCCCGCCCATGACGCTCACGGCGCCGGACCACCCGCCCCGCCCACGACCCTCACGGCGCCGGACCACCCGGACCGCCCGGACGACGTAGCGTCCGACGCGTGCCACGTCAGTTGCGCCACGCCTCGATCACGCTGGTGAGGTGGGCGCGGACGGCCGCATCGGCCGCCCGCGGGTCCCTGGCCCTGATCGCCTCGATCATCGCCAGGTGCTCGTTCGAAGGCGGTGACCAGCAGCCAGGCGTCGTAGCGGCGGCTCCCGCGGGAGGGATGACCGTACTCGGTGAGCGCGGCGACCATCGCGCTCGCCACCACGGCACCGTAGACGCGCGGCTTACTCAACGATCACCCCGGCCGCCTGCCCTCGCCACCGCGGCGCCGGCCGCGGCGGGAGGCGAGGAGACGCGACGCAGTGTCCGTACCTGCCCGCCGATCACCCACACTCTGTCCACGTCCGGGGGCCGGCCGCCCCGGCTAGGGTCGCCGCATGACCCACACCTTCGCTGCCTTCGCGCTCCATGTCCCCGACGCCGGGCTCGTGCCCGAGCCGCTCGACCCGGAGCAGATCGTCTCCGGAACGCCGGAGGTGACCGGCAAGGTGGTCTGGGAGTCGGCCGACGGCCGTCAGGTACGCGGGATCTGGCAGATCACTCCCGGCGTCGTCACCGACACCGAGGCGGACGAGCTCTTCGTGGTGATCAGCGGCTCGGCGACCATCGAGGTCGAGGACGGGCCGACCCTGCGCGTCGGCCCCGGGGACCTGGCGGTGCTGCGCGAGGGCGACCGTACGACGTGGACGGTGCACGAGACGCTGCGCAAGGCGTACGCCGTCAACCTCTGAGGGCCGGTCCTCGGCGGGCGGCGGACCCACGCCCGGACCGGCCGTTGGGCCCTGTAGCCCCTCAGCCCCTCAGCCCTCAGCGGGCCGGCGGTCAGCCGGCCGCCGCCTGCGGCATGTTGTACGGGGTCACCACCTGGATCGCGGACGGCAGCGCCGGCCCGGCGGGCGGCAGGGCGCCGTGGGCGCGCATCACCAGGTGGCAGGCCTCCCGCATGTCCTGGCGCAGGTCGTGGTGGAGCACGGCGGACAGGCGGTGCTCGCGCAGCAGCCGGGTGTTGTCGTGGTCCAGGTCGTGGGCGATGAACACCGCGCACTCACGGCCGAGTTCCTCGAAGGCCCGCAGGGTGGCGACGTTGCCGCCGCCGATCGAGTAGACCGCCCGGATCTCCGGGTCGCGTTCCAGTGCGGCCCGTACGAGCTCGTACTGCGTGGCGTCCAGGCCCTGGCCCTCGGCGATCTCCACCAGTGTGCGCCGCGGATGGCGCGCGCGCATGGCGCTGCGGAAGCCCATCTCGCGCTCCTCCTCGTTGCGGAAGAAGCCGCTGCTGAGGCTGGTGAGCACATTGCCGGGCCGGTCGCCGAGCCACTGGCCCATCAGGTACGCGGCCGTCGCGCCCGCCGCCCGGTTGTCGCTGCCGACGTAGGCGAGGCGGGGGCTCGCGGGCAGGTCGGTCACCAGGGTGACGACCGGGATGCCGGCCGCCACCAGCCGGCCGACGGCCGCGGACACCTCCGGGACGTCGGGTGCCTTGAGGATCACTCCCTGCGAGCCGCGCCGCGCGATCCGGTCGAGGGTGGCGACCTGCTCCCGCGCCGGGCCGGTCTCGCGGAAGTGGAAGCGGGAGCGCACCACCGCCGGGTGCAGGGACGGCAGTTCGGCCTCCAGCGCGGCGCGCACGGCGGTGGTGAACCGCTCGGGCGCCTGCATCACGATGTCGACCATGAAGGTGCGGCCCACGAGCCGGACCTGGGTGCGCTGGCGGTCCAGGTCGGCGATGGCCCGGTGCACCTCGCGCACGGTGCTCTCGCGCACCCCGCCCCGGCCGTTGAGCACACGGTCGACGGTGGCCTCGCTCAGCCCGGCCTGACGTGCGATCTCACGGATCGGGAAGGGGTGACCCATACGGAGGCTCCTTGAGGGTTTTTTGATGGATCGCTGCCGGTTGTTCGAGGTGTTTGTACTGACAAGAATGACAGGGCCGCGTCGCTTCCGTAGCCGAAAGGACGACGATGTCCGCCATCTCCGTGCACCCCCGTGCCTGGCTGTCCGGGCAGGACTGCGACCTCGGCTCCTTCCGCGCGCTCGTGGAACGCGCCACCGGCCTCGCCGACTATCCGCACGCCCGCTCGGTGGAACAAAACGTCCTCGTCTACGACGGCTCACGGCCCGCCGCGGCCGAGGACCGACGTGCCCTGCAGGCCGAACTGGTCCGAGCCCTCGCCGAAGGTCCCGGCGTCGTGGTGTTCCGGGGCGCCTTCCCCGACCCGGCGGTGGTCGACCGGGCCACGGCCGTCTTCGACGCCCTGATCGCAGAGCAGCGCGCCTCGGGCGTGGGCGCCGGGGACCACTTCGCCAGGCCCGGCGCCAACGACCGTGTGTGGAACGCCCTGGAGAAGACGGCCCGGCACGATGCGGAGGCGTTCGCCGACTACTACGCAGGCGACGTCCTCGCCCTGGTCGCACAGGCCTGGCTCGGCCCGGGCTACCAGGTCACCTCGCAGATCAACGTGGTCAACCCGGGCGGCGCGGCACAGACCGTGCACCGCGACTACCATCTGGGCTTCCTCGGCACCGAGGCCGCGGCCGCCTACCCGGCGCACGTCCACCGCCTCTCCCCCGCGCTCACCCTCCAGGGCGCGGTCGCGCACTGCGACATGCCGGTCGAGTCCGGGCCGACGATGTACCTGCCGTACTCTCAGCGTTACGAGCCCGGTTACCTGGCCTGGCGGCTGCCCGCGTTCCAGGCGTACTTCGAGGCCCGTCACGTCCAGCTCCAGCTGGACAAGGGCGACGCCGTCTTCTTCAACCCCGCGCTGTTCCACGCGGCCGGGACCAACCGGTCGGCGGACATCCGGCGCATGGCCAATCTCCTCCAGGTCTCCTCCGCCTTCGGGCGCGCGATGGAGACCGTGGACCGCGAGGCCGTGGCGAACGCGGTCTTCCCGGTGCTGCTCAGGCGCCGCGCCGAAGGCGCGGACGAGGCGTGGCTGGAGCGCGTCGTCGCCGCGAGCGCCGAGGGCTACCCCTTCCCCACCAACCTCGACAGCGACCCGCCGGTCGACGGTCCGGCCCCGCCCTCCCAGGCGGACGTCGTACGGCGGGCCCTGCGTGAGGAGTGGACGCCGGCCAGGCTCCGCGCGGAACTGCGGGCCGGTGCCGAGCGGCGCGAGAGCCGACGACGTGAGAGCTGAGGACACTCGATGGAAGCCATGGGACTGACGGGACTTCTCGACGGCAAGGTCGTCCTGGTCAACGGCGGCAGCCAGGGCGTGGGGGCCGCGATCGCGCGGGCCGCCGTCCGGGAGGGCGCCGTGGTGGCGGTGACGGGCCGGCGCCCCGGGCCGGGCGAGGCGCTGGTGGCGGAGCTGACGGCCACCGGGGCCAGGGCGATGTTCGTACGCGCCGACCTGGCGGACGCCGAGCAGGCCAAGGGCGCGGTGGCCCAGGTGGTCTCCGCCTGCGGCCGGATCGACTGCCTGGTGAACTCCGCCGGGCTGACCTCCCGCGGCACGCTGCTGGACACCACCCCCGAGCTCTTCGACGCGCACATCGCGATCAACCTCAAGGGTCCGTTCTTCGCCATGCAGGCGGCGGTGGCGGACATGGTGGCCCGCGAGGCACCCGGCACGATCGTCAACATCATCACGTCCTCCGCGCACGGCGGCCAGCCCTTCCTGGCGCCGTACGTCGCCGCCAAGGCGGGACTTGCCGGGCTGACCCGCAACGCCGCGCACGCACATCGCTTCGACCGTATCCGGATCAACGGGCTGAACATCGGCTGGACCGCCACCGAGGGCGAGGACGCCACCCAGCGCGCCTTCCACGGGGCCGGCGACGACTGGCGGGAGCGGGCCGCCGCCCGGCTGCCGATGGGCAGGCTCGGCCAACCGGACGAGATCGCCGACTTCGTGGTCCTGCTGCTGTCCGAGCGGTCCGGGGTGGTCACCGGTTCGGTGATCGACTGGGACCAGAACGTGCTCGGCGGTCTCGACTGACCTTCCCCGCCCGCCTGCCTTCCCACGGCCCGCTGCACCACCACGCACCCAAGGAGCACCAGTTTCCATGCGCATCGGAATCCTCGGCCTCGGCCGTATCGGAGCCTTCCACGCGGAGACCCTGTCCGGACTCGACGCGGTCGAGTCGCTGGTCGTCGCCGACCCGGTCGCGGAGGCCGCCAAGGCCGCCGCCGAACGGTTCGGGGCCGAGGTCGCCCACTCTCCCGAGGCCGTCCTGGCCGCCGGGGTCGACGCCGTCGTCGTGGCGGCGGCCACCGACGCCCACCCCGCCCTGATCCTCGCCGCCGTCGAGGCGGGCGTGCCCGTCTTCTGCGAGAAGCCCGTGGCCCGCACCATGCCGGAGGGCGTCGAGGTGCTCAAGGCCGTCGAGGGCAGCGACGTACCCGTGCAGATCGGCTACAACCGCCGTTTCGACGCCGGTTTCGTCGCCGCCCGAGCGGCGGTCCTGAGCGGTGAGCTGGGCAAGTTGCACACCGTGCGGTCGGCCACGCTCGATCCGGCGCCGCCGCCCGCCGCCTACATCGCCGCCTCGGGCGGCATCTTCCGCGACTGCTCGGTGCACGACTTCGACATCATCCGCTGGGTGACCGGCCGGGAGGTGACCGAGGTGTACGCCGTCGGAGGCAATCGCGGCGCCGGCTACATCAGGGCGGCGGGCGACGCCGACACCACCGGCGCGGTCCTCACCCTCGACGACGGCACGATCGCCGTGGTCTCCAACAGCCGCCACAACGCCCGCGGTTACGACGTGCGCATGGAGCTGCACGGCTTCGCGGACTCCATCGCCGTCGGCCTGGACGACAAGCTGCCGCTGCGCTCGGTCGAACCGGGGGTGACCTTCCCGGCCGGCGTCCCGCACGACTTCTTCATGGACCGCTTCACCGCCGCCTACCGCGCCGAACTCACCGCGTTCACCGAGGTCGTGGCCGGCCGCCTGCCCTCGCCGTGCACGGTCGCGGACGCCCTGGAGGCCGGGTGGATCGCGGAGGCGTGCACGCTGTCGCTGCACGAGCACCGTCCGGTGCGGATCGAGGAGGTGCGCAGCGTCTGACGCGCTCACCGGCCATGCGTCCGACGCGCTCAACGGCCGTCCGGTGGCAGGTCACCGGGCGGCGGGCTCGGCCGGCAGGTCGAAGACGTGCTGCGGGGTGACGATCTTCGTGATCGCCTCGCCGAAGAGGGTACTGGGCTCGGTGTTCTTGTAGTCGATGTCGGTGTTCAGCAGGACGACGAGGGTGGCCTGGGCGGAAGGCAGGTAGATGGTCAGGGACTCGTAGCCCGGTATGGAGCCGTTGTGGCCGATCCAGCCCTGGACGTCGAAGATGCCGAGGCCGTAACCGGCGCCCGGGATCGTGGTCGGTGGTGTGGTGAGCCGCTGCTTCTGCGTGGCGGGACTGATCATGGTGCTGCCGTCCGGGAAGACGCCGGTGGCCACCGTGCGGGCCCACACGCGCATGTCGTGGAGCCTGGAGATCATCGCGCCGGCCGCCCAGGCCCAGGAGGAGTTCCAGTCGGCGGTCGGCGCGACCTGGCCGTTCGCGGTCTGGTCGGTGTAGCCCTGGGCGCGCGGCCGCGGGAACTCGGCGCCGGCCGGGAAGAGGGTGTGGTTCAGACCGGCCGGTTCGAGGACGCCTGTGTGGATGTAGTCCGCGAGTGCATGGCCGCTCACCTTCTCGACGACCAGGCCGAGCAGGACCAGGTTGGTGTTGCAGTAGTAGAACTGCTGGCCAGGGGGGAAGAGCACGGGATGCCGGAAGGCGTAGCCGAGCAGTTGCTGCGGGGTGAAGCTGCGCTGCGGGTCGGACGTCAGCGCCCTGTAGAATCCCTCGTCGGCCGAGTAGTTGAACAGCCCGCTGCGCATCCCGGCCAGCTGGCGCAGGGTGATGCTGTCGCCGTTCGGCACGCCGTCGACGTATGTGCCGATGGGGTCGTCCAGGCTCACCTTGTGCTGGTCGACGAGTTCCAGCAGCGCCGTCACGGTGAAGGTCTTGGTCTCGCTGCCGATCCGCAGGTACAGGTCGGGGGACATCCGCTGCCCGGTGCTCTTGTCGGCGACGCCGAAGGACCTCACGTACTGCCCCTGGTGGGGCGTCCACAGTCCGACGGTCACGCCGGGCACCCCGGCCTGCCGCATGACCTGCCGCACGGCCTGGTCCAGCTGCCGGGTCACGTCGGGGGTGAGGGCGCGGAACCCGGTGGCGGAGGGGGACGGGGAGGGCGACGGTCCCCGCGCCGGGCCGGCGCTGACGGCGCCGGCGGCGCCGGCGTGGGTGGCGGGCGCGGCGAGGGCGGGCCCCGCGGCGAGCGGCGCCATGAGGATCCCGACGGCGGTCGCGGTGGCGGCCGTCCTGCGCAGTCGTGGGCACGCGTGCGTCATGGGCTGACTCCAAGCGCCTCAGAACGAACCCGCGGTCGTCGCGGACGAGCGCGGGACCAGGAGGACGTCCCTGCGCGGCGGACGCCGGCGGGACCGGCCGTGACGTGGGGCGAGCGTCCGCTGCCGGACCTCACCACTCGCCGTCCCTCAGCATAGGAGCGCCCCCGCCGCGCCGCCTGTCGGCGACCGCTCCCGGCTACGCGCCCCGCCAGACGTTCGCGAAGGCCGCCTCCTCGATGGCGCGCCGCTGCCGTACGGCCTCCAGCTCCATCACCGCGTCGTGGACGGCGGCCAGGACGGCCAGGACGGCGTCGTCGGTGACCCCGGGCTCCATGCCCGGGATCTCATCGCGGATCCCCACGGCGGCGGCCAGCGCGAGCAGCACCGGCTCGTCCGCCGCCCAGCGGTACCCCGCCCGCCGCCGCGCCTCGGTGTCGCTGAGCACCGAACGCCCGCCGCGGAAGGGCAGCCAGCGGCTGCGCTGCCAGGTGACCTGGCCCTCCTCCTCCAGGGCGGCCAGGTACACCGACGCGAGCCCCCTTCCGCGCCGCCACAGCCATTCCTCCAGGGTCTCGTACGGCACCCGGCGGACCAGGCAGGAGGCGGCCTCGTCCAGCAGCCGGTCGCCGAGCTCGGGCCGGGGACGGGGCACGATGCGGTCGCCGTCCAGGGTGAGCGCCTCGGCGCGGAGCAGGTCGTACGCCTCGGCGCCGGCCAGGGCGAGCGAGAGGTCGCCGCGCTCCAGGGGCCTGCTCGACTCCAGATCCAGGGCGACGATCATCAGGTCACGCGGTGTGCTCATGATGCTCCCCGTCGAGGGCGTCCCCGCCGCCGCGCCACCGGTCGAACGGCGCGGGACGCGGCGCCTGCGCTTGCGTACGGGGCCGACTGTAGCGCGGCAAGGTCACGAACGGCGGCGAGCCGCCACGGGGCCCCGGGCACGCGCCGGGAACCGGCGCCGCCGTCCGTGCCCTGACCGCCGGCGTCCCGGAGCGCAGCCGCCCGAGACACACCCGCCCGAAGCACAGCCGCCCGGGGCACAGCCGCCCGGGGCCCTGGGAGCCCGTGGGCTCGCCACCCGCCGCGGACGGCATCGTCCCGGGTCCGCGCTTCTCGCTGCCAGGCGGTCGCGGCCGTCCGGACCGCGCCGGCACCCTCGTGGCGACGGCGGGCGCGGCCGGCGGGCGTTTGGCCGGCGCCCGTCCGTCCAGGACCCCGGCACGGCGGCGGTCGGCGTTCGCCTGCCGTGCCGGGGTCGTGGCCGCCGCGGCGGTCAGGCGCCGCAGGACCTGAGGAACTTGCGGGTGCGTACCGCGATGGGCAGCGGCTTGTCCGGCTCGCACGGGTACATGTCCTGCTCGACGATCGCGAACAGCTCCACGCCCAGCCTCTGCGCGGCCACCAGGACGGGCTCCAGCTCCGGTACGCCCGAGGGCGGTTCGCACATCACGCCACGCTGGACGGCCGGCCCGAACGGCACCTGGTTCGCCACCACGTCGGCGAGGATCTCCGGGTCGACCTGCTTGAGGTGCAGATAGCCGATGCGCTCGCCGTAGGTCTCGATCAGCTTGACGCTGTCGCCGCCGCAGTAGGCGTAGTGCCCGGTGTCCAGGCACAGGTTGACCAGCTCGGAGTCGGTCGAGTCCAGGAAGCGTTCGACGTGCGCCTCGGTGTCGATGTGGGTGTCGGCGTGCGGGTGGACCACGATGTCGAGACCGTACGTCTCCTTCACCTCGTGGCCGAGCCGCTCCATGCCCTTGGTCAGGTGCGCCCACTGCTCGGCGGTGAGCTCCGGCGGCTCCAGGATCTCGGCCGTCTTGTCGTCCCGCCAGAAGGAGGGGATGACCACGAGGTGCCCCGCGCCCATGGCCTGCGTGAGCGCGGCGACCTGGCCGACGTGCTCCCAGGTGGACTCCCACACCGACGGGCCGCGGTGCAGGCCGGTGAAGACCGTACCGGCCGACACCTTCAGGTTCCGCCGCCCCACCTCGTCGGTGAGGCGGGCGGGGTCGGTCGGCAGATAGCCGTAGGGGCCCAGTTCGATCCAGGAGTAGCCGGCCTCGGCGACCTCGTCGAGGAAGCGTTCCCAGGGCACCTGCCGGGGGTCGTCGGGGAACCAGACGCCCCAGGAGTCGGGGGCCGAGCCGACCCGGATGCGGTCCAGCACAGGGGGCATGTCAGGAGTTCCCTTCGGGTGCTGCCGGTACGGAGACGGTGGGCGGCGTGGGTGCGCCGAGGTCCTGCTCCTCGGGCAGCTCGTCCACGTCGACGCCCCGGACCTGGGACAGCTCGTGCTTGAGGGCGGCGAGCTCGGCGCCGCCGGCCATGTGGTTGGTGAGCTCCTCGAGGCCGACCTCGCTGCGGTCGGCGGACAGTTCGAGGGTGCCCAGGCGCAGCACGCTGAAGTGGTCGCCGACCATGTAGGCGTGGTGCGGGTTGTGGGTGATGAAGATGACGCCGAGGCCGCGGTCGCGGGCGGCGGCGATGTACTTCAGGACCACGCCGGACTGCTTGACGCCGAGGGCGGCGGTCGGCTCGTCCAGGATGAGGACGCGGGCGCCGAAGTAGACGGCGCGGGCGATCGCCACGCACTGGCGCTGGCCTCCGGAGAGGGTGCCGATGGGCTGCTCCAGGTCGTCCAGGACGATGCCCATGTTGCGCAGTTCCTCGTCCGCGGTCTTCTTCATGCGGGCGATGTCGAGGCGGCGGACCGGCCAGGGACCCTTGGTCATCTCCGAGCCGAGGAAGAAGTTGCGCCACACCGGCATGAGCGGGACGGTCGCCAGGTCCTGGTAGACGGTGGCGATGCCCTTGTCCAGGGCCTCGCGCGGGGTGGAGAAGCGCACCGGTTCGCCGTCGACGAGGAACTCGCCCTCGGTGTGCTGGTGCAGCCCGGAAATGATCTTGATGAGGGTGGACTTGCCGGCGCCGTTGTCGCCGAGCACACAGGTGACCCGGCCGGGGCGGACGGCGAGGTCGACGCCGTGCAGGGCACGGATGTTGCCGTAGGACTTGCCGGCGCCGCGCAGTTCGACGACGGGCCGGTCCGCGGTGGGCGCGGTGTCCTCGAGGACGGCACCGTGCGCTCCGGTCCCGTCGCCGCCGTTGGTCTTGTCGGTCGTCATGTCGGTCACCTCCTGGTCGCCGTGCGCTGTACCCACAGATGGATGAGGACGGCGCCGAGCAGCATCACGCCGAGGAAGGCCTTGAACCAGTCGGGGTTCCAGCCGGCGTAGACGATGCCCTGGTTCACCATGCCGAACATGAAGGCGCCGAAGACCGGGCCGATCGCGGAGCCGTACCCACCGGTGAGCAGACAGCCGCCGATGACGGCCGCGGCGATGTAGATCAGCTCCTGGCCGACGCCCTCGCCGGACTGCACGGTGTTGAAGGAGAACAGCTGGTGCATGCCGACGAACCACGCACCGAAGCCGACCAGCATGAACAGCGTGATCTTGGTGAACGTCACGGGCACGCCGACCGCGCGGGCGCTCTCCTTGTTACCGCCGACCGCGAAGATCCAGTTGCCGTACCTGGTGCGCAGCAGGACCCATGTGGCCAGTGCCGCGAAGACCAGCCACCACACCACGGTGACCTTCACCTCGACCCCGCCGATGTCGAAGGACGAGGCGAACAGGGCCTTGGCCTGGTCGAAGCCGTCCATGTTGCTGATGTCGTCGGTGGCCACGTTGCCGGTGACCAGCTTGGTGACGGCGAGGTTCACGCCCTGCAGGATCAGGAAGGTGCCGAGGGTGACCAGGAAGCTCGGCAGCCCGGTCTTCACCAGCATCCAGCCGTTGAACGCGCCGATCCCGAGCGACACCACCAGCGCGACGATCACGCCGGCCCACACGTTCAGGGTGAGCTGGTAGCTGAGCATGCTGGCGGTGAGCGCCGAGGTGATCACCGCTACGCCCGCGGACAGGTCGAACTCGCCGCCGATCATCAGCAGCGCCACGGGCAGGGCCATGATCCCGATGGTCGACGACTGGTAGAGGATCGTCGCCATCGAGCTGCCCTGACGGATCGAGGGCGCCACGGCGAGGAAGAAGACGAGCACGGCGACGGCGCCGAGGAAGACGCCGACCTCCGGGCGGGCGAGCAGCCGGAGCGCCGGCGTGCGCCGCACGGTCCGGCCGTCGGTCTGCCTGTCGCCGGAAGCCGGCGGTGTGCCCACCGCCGGCTCGGCCTGCTGGGTCATGTCGATCACCGGGTGCCCTTCGCGGCGAACTCGGCGACCTTGTCGACGTTGGACTTGTCGACGAAGGCCGGGCCGGTCAGAACCGGCTGCACACCGCCGCCGCTGTAGTTGCCGTTGTTCTTGTAGAGCCACAGGGAGTCGACCGCGAGGTAGCCCTGCAGGTAGGGCTGCTGGTCGACGGCGAACTGGATGTCGCCCTTCTGGATGGCGCCGGTCAGGTCCTTGTTGAGGTCGAAGGTGGCGATCTTCGCCTTGCTGCCGGCGTCGCTCACCGACTGCACCGCCGTCAGGGCGTAGGGGGCGCCCAGGGTGACGACGTAGTCGATGCCGCTGTCCTGCTTCAGCTTGGCCGTCATCGTCGACTTCACCGACGGCATGTCCGTGCCGTTGACATACAGGGTCTCAGTGGTGCCCTTGAACGTCTTCTTCACGCCGTCGCAGCGCTGGGTCAGGCCGATGTTGCCCTGCTCCTGGATCACACAGGCGACCTTCTTCGCGCCGGCGGAGTTCAGCCTGGCACCAAGCGCCTCACCCGCCACGCTCTCGTCCTGCCCGAAGAACTCCGTCAGCCCGAGCTTCTTCCAGTCGCTCACGCCCGAGTTGAGGCCGACCACGGGTATGCCCGAGCCCGTGGCCTTGGCGATGACGCTCTTCATCGCGTCCGGCTTGGCGAGGGTGACCGCGATGCCGTCGACCTTCTGGTCGATGGCGTTCTGCACGAGGTTGGCCTGGTTGCCGGCGTTGGGGTCGGCGGAGTAGACGAGCTTGATGTTGTCCTTCGCGGCGGCGGCCTCGGCGCCCTTGCGGACGATGTCCCAGAAGGTGTCGCCGGGCGCCTGGTGCGTGACCAGCGCGACCGTCATCCGGGGCGTGGTGGCCTTGCCCGCGGAGGCGGCTCCCCCGCCCTCCTCGGCCTTCTTTCCGCCCGAGCTGCTGGAGCAGCCGGCGAGGGTCAGGGCCGCCGCCGCGGCCACGGCCACGACGGGGGCGATTCTGCGGGAGCGAGAAGAGCGGTCCATCTTTCCAGCACCTCACTGTGCGACGGGGGGCGGCAGGGATCGGGAGGGATCCCGGGACCCGGTGCCTGTGTCCGGGCCGTGTGCCGCCATGCGCGGCTGTTGCGTTGGGACGGGATTCCATCCCCTGACGCGCCCGCTGTCAATACTTTGTTAAGACATCATTTCAGGAGCTAGTCCGAATGTAAGTACAAACTCTTGACAGTGCCGGTCCCCGGGTCCTACATCTTGGAGGCGGCAGCCCCCCGGGATCCGCGTCCCCACCGCCGCAGGGCCGCCCTGGGGCGATCCGCACCCCCAGTCCAGCCCGAGGAGCATCGCGCATGGCAGAGACAGCTGAGTCCGCCCAGTCCTTCGACCTGATCACGATGGGGCGCATCGGAGTCGATCTCTACCCACTGCAGTCGGGCGTACCCCTGACGCGAGTGGAGACCTTCGGCAAGTTCCTCGGCGGTTCGGCCGCCAACGTGGCCGTCGCCGCCGCCCGCCTCGGCCGCTCCACCGCGGTGATCACCCGCACCGGCGACGACCCGTTCGGCGCCTATCTGCACCAGGCACTGAAGGAGTTCGGCGTCGACGACCGCTGGGTGACGCCGGTCGGGGCGTACCCGACCCCGGTGACCTTCTGCGAGATCTTCCCGCCGGACGACTTCCCGCTGTACTTCTACCGCCGGCCCAAGGCCCCCGACCTGGAAATCCACACCGCCGAGCTCGACTTCTCCGCGATCCGCGCGGCCCGGATCTTCTGGATCACCGGCACCGGCCTGAGCGAGGAGCCGAGCCGCTCGGCCACGCTCGCCGCCCTCGAGGCACGCGACAAGGCCGGCACCACCGTCTTCGACCTCGACTGGCGGCCGATGTTCTGGAGCGACCCCCAGCAGGCGCGCCCGTTCTACGCCGAGGCGCTGCGGCACACCACCGTCGCGGTCGGCAACCTCGACGAGTGCGAGATCGCCACCGGCGTCCGCGAGCCGGCCGCCTCCGCCGAGGCGCTGCTGGCGGCCGGCGTGGAGCTGGCCGTGGTCAAGCAGGGCCCCAAAGGTGTGCTGGCGGTGCACCGGGACGGCTCCCGGGCCGAGGTCCCCCCGGTGCCCGTCGAGGTCGTCAACGGTCTGGGCGCGGGCGACGCCTTCGGTGGCGCGCTCTGCCACGGGCTGCTGTCCGGCTGGGACCTGACGACGACCATGCGGTACGCCAACGCGGCCGGCGCCCTCGTCGCCTCCCGCCTGGCCTGTTCCTCCGCGATGCCCACCGAGGCCGAGGTCGACGGCCTCCTCGCGCGAGCCACCGCCTGACCGCGGTGCTCGTGAGCCACTGTTCGAACGGAGCTTCGTCTTGACCCTCAGCATCCCCGACCTCACCGCGGTCAGAGCCCGGCATCCCGAGGCCGTCGCCGAGGCGGCCGCGCGCCGGGTGCGCCGTCCGCTCATCGGCGACAGCGGCCGGCTGATGATCGTGGCCGCCGATCATCCGGCCCGCGGCGCGCTCGGCGTCGGCGACCGCAGACTCGCCATGGCCAACCGCGCCGATCTGCTGCAGCGCCTGTGCGTCGCGCTGTCCCGGCCCGGCGTCGACGGGGTGCTCGCCACCGCCGACGTCCTGGAGGACCTGCTGCTCCTCGGGGTGCTCGACGGCAAGGTGGTGATGGGCTCCATGAACCGCGGCGGCCTGGCGGGCGCGTCCTTCGAGATGGACGACCGCTTCACCGGCCACCGCGCCCGGGACATCGCCCGGCTCCGCTTCGACGCCGGCAAGCTGCTCGTGCGCATCGACTACGACGACCCGGGGTCACTGACCACCCTGGAGTCCACCGCGCGCGCCGTCGACGAGATGGCCGCGCTGCACCTGCCGGTGTTCGTCGAGCCGTTCATCTCCCGCCGGACCGGCGGGAGGGTCGTCAACGACCTGTCCGCCGAGGCCGTCACCCGCTCCGTCGCCATAGCATCCGGCCTTGGCGGCACCTCCGCCTACACCTGGCTGAAGCTGCCGGTGACCGAGGACCCGGACGACATGGCGGAGGTCCTTCAGACCTCCACGCTGCCCGTCGTGCTGCTCGGCGGAGAGGTCGGCGACGACCAGGAGGGAGCCTACGAGCGCTGGCGCAAGGCCCTCAGGCTCCCCACCGTGCAGGGCATGGTCGTCGGCCGCTCCCTGCTCTACCCGGCCGGCGGAAGCGTCGAGTCCGCGGTCGACACGGCCGTGGGCCTGCTGTGAGCGAGGCCGCCGTGACCGAGCCCGTTGTCGTCCGAGTCGCCGCGCAAGGGAGGCGTCGCACCCCATGACCAGCTCCTGCCACCTGCCCGCCGGCCAGGCCCCCGACGGCCCCTACCTCGTGGACGTCACCCCCGCATCCGCCGGCTGGGGCCACGCCGGCCTCCGGGTCCTCGAGCTCGCGCCGGGCGGCTCGCACACCTTCGACTCCGGCGACAGCGAGTGGATCGTGCTGCCGCTGAGCGGCGGCTGCACGGTCGCCTGCGCCGACGAGTTCGGCGCCGACACCTTCCGGCTGACCGGCCGGGACAGCGTGTTCGGCGCGGTCAGTGACTTCGCCTATGTGCCGCGGGACGCCCGTACGACCGTCTCGTCGGCCGGGGGCGGACGGTTCGCGCTCACCGGCGCCCGCTGCACCCGGCGCCTGCCGGCCCGGTACGGACCGGCCTCCGGCGTGCCGGTGGAGCTGCGCGGCACCGGCACCTGCTCACGCCAGGTGAACAACTTCGGTGCCGCAGGGGTGTTCGAGTGCGACAGGCTGATCGCGGTCGAGGTGATCACCCCGGGCGGCAACTGGTCCTCCTTCCCCCCGCACAAGCACGACGAGCACCGGCCGGGCCAGGAGTCGGTGCTGGAGGAGATCTACTACTTCGAGTTCGCCGCCCACGACGGCGTCCCCGGCCTCGGCTACCAGCGGGTCTCCCCGTCCGGGCAGGGCCGGGGCACGGACGTGCTCGCCGAAGTGCGCGGCGGCGACGTCGTACTGATCCCGGACGGCTGGCACGGGCCGTCGATGGCCGTGCCCGGCCACCACATGTACTACCTGAACGTCATGGCCGGCCCGGAGGCCGAGCGCGCCTGGCTGATCTGCGACCACCCCGACCACGCCTGGATCCGCGACACCTGGCCCGAGCAGCCCGTCGACCCACGTCTGCCCCTCTACACCGCTCCGTCTCAGTGAGGTCCCCGATGAGCAACCCCAACCAGCCGCGCCAGCCGGCGATTCGCCTGACCGTCGCCCAGGCGCTGGTGCGGTTCCTGGCCGCCCAGTACACCGAGCGGGACGGCGTGCGGCAGCGGCTGATCGCCGGCACCTGGGGCATCTTCGGCCACGGCAACGTGGCGGGGATCGGCCAGGCGCTCCTGGAGGCGGGCGAGGCGGCGATGCCGTACCACCAGGGCCGCAACGAACAGGCCATGGTGCACGCGGCGGTGGGGTACGCCCGGCAGCGGGGGCGGCTGTCCACCCAGGCGGTGACCACGTCGATCGGGCCGGGCGCCACCAACCTCGTCACGGGCGCGGCGCTGGCCACCGTCAACCGCCTGCCGGTGCTGCTGCTTCCCGGCGACTACTTCGCCACCCACTCCGCCGACCCGCTGCTCCAGCAGCTGGAGCACCCGGTCGAGGCGGACGTGTCGGTGAACGACACCCTGCGCCCGGTCTCCCGCTACTTCGACCGGATCAGCCGGCCCGAGGCGCTGATCCCCTCCGCGCTGGGCGCCATGCGGGTCCTGACCGACCCCGCCGAGACCGGCGCGGTCACCCTCGCGCTGCCGCAGGACGTACAGGCGGAGGCCTTCGACTGGCCGCCGGAGTTCTTCGCCGAGCGGGTGTGGCGGGTACGGCGTCCCGCCCCCGACCCGGCCGAACTCGCCGACGCCGTGCGCGCGATCCGGTCGGCCGCCCGGCCGCTGATCGTCGCCGGCGGCGGCGTCCACCACAGCGCGGCCGAGGACGCGCTGAAGGCGCTGGCCGACGCCACCGGCATCCCGGTGGCCTCCACCCAGGCGGGCAAGGGCTCGCTGCGCCACGACCACCCGGCCGACCTCGGCGGCATCGGGCACACCGGGACGGCGGTCAGCGACGACCTGGCGCGCACCGCGGATCTGGTCATCGGCGTCGGTACCCGCCACACCGACTTCACCACGGCCTCCGGCACCCTCTTCCAGCACCCGGACGTCCGCTTCGTCAACCTCAACATCACCGCGTTCGACGCGCACAAGCTGGCCGCCACGACGCTCGTCTGCGATGCGCGGGCCGGCCTCGCTGCACTCACCGATGCGCTCGCCGGACACCGCGTTCAGGCCGCGTACGAGGCCGAGTACCGGGCCGGCAAGGAGCGCTGGGAGCGGGTGACCGAGGCCGCCTGGCGCGCCGACGACGACAGTGCCGTACCGACCCAGACGCAGGTGCTGGGCGCGCTGGACACGGTGGTCGGCGACGACGACGTGATCATCAACGCGGCGGGCTCGCTCCCGGGCGACCTGCACAAGCTGTGGCGCGCCCGCTCGCCGCGCCAGTACCACCTGGAGTACGGCTACTCCTGCATGGGTTACGAGATCCCGGCCGCGATCGGCGTGCAGCAGGCCGCGCCCGACGTGCCGGTCTGGGCGCTGGTCGGCGACGGCACGTACCTGATGATGCCGACGGAGATCGTCACCGCCGTCCAGGAGGGCCTGCCCGTCAACCTGGTGCTGATCCAGAACCACGGTTACGCCTCCATCGGCGGACTGTCGGAGTCGGTGGGCGCCGAGCGCTTCGGCACCGCCTACCGCCACCGCGCCGCCGACGGCACCTTCACCGGTGCCCCGCTGCCGGTGGATCTCGCGGCGAACGCGGGGAGTCTCGGCATGCAGGTGCTGCGCGCCAAGACCGTCGGCGAGCTGCACGAGGCACTGCGCACGGCCCGCGCCTCCCACCGCCCGACGTGCGTCTACGTCGAGACCGACGTCGAGAACCGGACCGCGGCCACGCCCCCGGCCGAGGCCTGGTGGGACGTGCCCGTGGCCGAGGTGGCCGCGCGCGAGGCCGCGGTCCAGGCCCGCGAGCGCTACGAGAGCGAGGTCGCCGCACGCCGCCGCCATCTGTGAACCGCAGTTTGTGCAACCGCTCCTGACTTTCTGTCACATTCACCTGCCGCATCCGACCGGAGGGGGTGCCCCAGTGGCGACGACCGGTGACCGCTCTCGTGCCGTGACCGTCTGCGCGCTCGCTGCCCTGGACTTCGCCCTGTACAGGGCCAGTCCGGTGCCGCTGTACCACCAGCTCGCCCAGCAGCTGGAGGCGGCGATCGATCGCGGGACCCTCGCCCCGGGAAACCTCCTGGGCAACGAGATCGACCTGTCCGTACGGCTCGGCCTGTCCCGTCCCACGGTCCGCCAGGCCATCCAGTCGCTCGTCGACAAGGGCCTGCTGGTGCGGCGGCGCGGGGTGGGCACCCAGGTGGTGCACAGCAAGGTCAGGCGCCCGCTGGAGCTGAGCAGTCTCTACGACGACCTGGAGACGGCCGGCCAGGGGCCGGCCACGCGAGTGCTGCGCAACGAGCCCGTCCCCGCGAGCGCCGGCGTGGCGGCCGCGCTCGGTGTGGCGGAGGGCGGCGAGGTCAGGGTGCTGGAGCGGCTGCGGTTCACGCACGGCCGGCCGGTCGCGTTCCTGTGCAACTACCTGCCGGCGGAGCTGATCGATACGGACACCGCCCGGCTGGAGTCGACGGGCCTGTACCGCATGATGCGCGCGGCGGGCATCACCCTGCACAGTGCCCGTCAGAGCATCGGCGCCCGCCGGGCCACCGCCGAGGAGGCCGCCCGCCTGGAGGAGCAGGAAGGCGCCGCCCTGCTCACCATGCAGCGCACGGCGTACGACGACACCGGCCGCGCGGTCGAGTACGGCACGCACATCTACCGGGCGTCCCGGTACGCGTTCGACTTCCAGCTGCTGGTACGGCCCTGAACCGACGGCCGCCCCTCACGCCCGCCGTCACCGGGCCGGCGGCCGCACGCCCAGGAGCCGGCTGAAGACCGTGGCCGGGCGGTCGAGCGGCTCACCGTCCACGGTGATGTCGACGACCTCGTTGTAGAAGGCGAGGCGCCCCCGGACCGCGGCCACCGCGGGCAGCGGGTCCGGATAGCTCCAGAGGAGGTTCGGCGGCACCTCCTCCTCGCCCCGCCAGGACCAGTACTCGGCGGCGGTGCCCTTGTAGGGGCAGACGCTGGTGTGCGCGGTGGGGGTGAACAGGCCGAGGCGGACGTCCTCGCGCGGGATGTAGTACCGCGTCGGCAGCCCGGTCTCGAACAGCAGCACCGGCCGGCGGGTGTCCGCGACGACCGTGCCGCCGATCACGACGCGGACATGGCGGCTGCTCGCCAGGGCATCCACCCGTTTGTGCGGGTCCCGGGGGTGGACGAAGATCTCTTCCTCCTCCTCGTACCAGTGGTCGAGGCCCCGGCCGGTCCGTTCGAACCACTCGAAGGCGATGTGTCCGGCCAGATCGGCGGCGGGGAACGTCCAGGCCGCGTTCTCCAGCAGCTCGCCGTCGACGAGGAGGTCGTAGAAGACCCTCGATCCGGTGTGCGCGCCCGGCTTCGGGTTCCGCGCCGGCCGCAGCAGGTCCTCGCGCACCTCCGCCCGCGGGAAGGCGTACAGGGGAACGGGCACCGCCGGCTCCCACACCAGCACCGGGTGCCGGCTGTCGACGACGGTGACCTCGCCCCTGCGCCCGCGCACCCAGCGCCCGCTGGGCTCCCACAGCAGGCCCTCGGGCGTGACGCGGACGGAGGGGGCGGCCGGCACGGGGCTCATGACCGGCTCCTTCCCCGGACCGGCGGCTCCCACGCGGCACTCGCGGCATGAGAACGCGCCACTCCCGGCATGAAAAAGGGCCCCCGCGGGCTCTCGCCCACGAAGACCCTTCGCACCGTCGGGACGACAGGATTTGAACCTGCGACCCCTTGACCCCCAGTCAAGTGCGCTACCAAGCTGCGCCACGTCCCGGTGCGCTCACGTGCGGTGAACCGCGTGATCGCGCGAACGCCACTTTACCGCACGCCGGGGGCTGCGCCGAAGGGGGCACGGGGGCGGGGGACAATCGGCGTATGAGCAGCGCATCCTCCGGCCGTCCGGCCGGGCCGCGGGACCGGGACGACGAGGGGCGGGCACGCAACGCCCGGCCGCGGGACGGCCTGGGACGGCCCCTGCCCTACGGCGCGGACGGTGTGCCGCGCCAGCCCGAGGGCGTGGTGCGCACCGCGCCGGAGACGGTCGCCGAGGCGCAGGCACTGCTGGACGCGGGCAGGCCGTTCCACGCGCACGAGGTCTTCGAGGACGCCTGGAAGTCCGGTCCCGCGGCGGAGCGCACCCTGTGGCGTGGGCTGGCCCAGCTGGCGGTGGGTCTCACCCACGCCGCTCGCGGCAACGCCACCGGCGGCGCCCGGCTGCTGCGGCGCGGGGCGGACGCCGTGGCGCAGTGGGTGGCGGAGTCGGGGGAGCCGAACCGGTACGGCCTGGACACCGGCGGCGTCGTCCGGTGGGCGCGGGAGCTGGCCACCGCCGTGGAGCGCGGGGCGCCGGGGGCCGTGGACGCCGCGCAGCGGGCGCCCCGGCTGCGCGGCGGGGCATAGCGGTGGGTGTGGCACCGGTGCACGCGTTGTCAGTGCCGTACGGCAGACTCGGGGTGTGCGAGAGATTCATGTCATCGGTATCGGCGCGGGCGACCCCGAGCAGCTCACGCTGCAGGCGGTCCGGGCGCTGCGCGGCACGGACGTGTTCTTCGTCCTCGACAAGGGCGAGGTGAAGTCGGACCTCGCCGGGCTGCGCCGGGACATCCTGCACACGCATGTGCCGGAGGGCACGTACCGCCTGGTGGAGGCGCGCGACCCGGAGCGGGACCGGTCGGCGGGGGGTGCCGCCTACTCTCCGGCCGTCGGCGACTGGCGCAGCGCCCGCGCCGACATCTACGAGCGGCTGATCGCCGAGGAACTCGGCGCGGACGAGAGCGGCGCGTTCCTGGTGTGGGGCGACCCCGCGCTGTACGACAGCACGCTCGGCATCCTCCAGGAGGTGCTGGCGCGGGGCACGGTGGACTTCACCTACGACGTGGTGCCCGGCATCAGCAGCGTCTCCGCCCTGGTGGCCCGGCACGGTACGGGGCTCAACCGGGTCGCCCGGCCGGTGCAGATCACCACCGGCCGGCGGCTGGCCGAGGGTCTCCCCGAGGGCGCCGACGACGTGGTGGTCATGCTGGACGCCCACCAGACCTTCCGGCAGTACGCCGACGAGGACATCGACATCTACTGGGGCGCCTACATAGGCACCCCGGACGAGATCCTCGTCTCCGGTCCGATCGCCGAGGCCGCGCCCCGCATCGAGCGGCTGCGCGCCGAGGCGCGCGAACGCAAGGGCTGGATCATGGACACGTATCTGCTGCGCCGCAACCCCGGGGAGTAGGACCGCCGGACCGCCGGACCGCCCGGCGTCATCCCGCCGTGCCCAGGTCCAGACGCCGCAGCACGGCCGCCACGTCCGGTAGCGCCGTGACCCCGCGCGGCAGCGGCGGTCGCCGTACGACGACGACGGGCAGGGACAGCTCCCGCGCGGCGGTGAGTTTGGCCGCCGTGGCCGCTCCCCCGCTGTCCTTGGTCACCAGCACGCCGATGCGGTGCCTGCGCAGCAGCGCCGTCTCCCCGGACACGGTGAACGGTCCACGGGCCAGCACCACCTTCGTGTCGGGCGGCATCGGCGGCTCGGGCGGCTCCACGGAGCGCACGACGAAGTGCAGGCCCGAGAGGTGGGCGAAGGCGGCGAGGCCGAGCCGCCCGGTGGTGAGGAACACCCGGCGCCCGAGCCGGGGCAGCAACCGTGCGGCGGCGGCCTGCGAGACGACCGGGTGCCAGTGGTCGGCGGGGCCCGGCTGCCACCCGGGCCGGCGCAGGACCACGGCGGGCACGCCGGCCGCGGCGGCTGCCGCGGCCGCGTTGCGCGTGATCGCCTCGGCGAAGGGGTGCGTGGCGTCGACGACGGCGGCCACGCGGTGCTCGCGCAGCCAGCCGGCCAGCCCCGCCGCTCCGCCGAAGCCCCCGACGCGCACCTCCCCGTCCAGTGCGCCCGGCCGGGCCACGCGTCCGGCCAGCGAGGTGGTCACCCGCACGCCGGGGCGAGCGGCGAGGGCCGCGGCCAATTCACGTGCCTCGGTGGTGCCGCCGAGGATCAGGACGTGCGGGGACATGGCGCCGAGCCTACGGGCCGGCGCGGGACACGGCACCGACAGCCCCTGCAGACCGTGTCCGGATGCGACACGGCCTCGGCCCTCGTTCCCTCCCGGAACGGCGGCCGGCACCCTGTGCCGTCACCCCGCCCGGTCCCCGCCCAGCCCGTGCTCCGCCAGCGGGCCCACCTCCCAGCCGGCCTCGCGCCAGGTGGTGACCAGGCCGGGCAGGGCGCCCAGGGCGGCGCGCCAGCAACCGGGGGACGCCGCGTGGTCCGAGTCGTGCAGGAGGACCGTGCCGCCGCCGCGCAGGTCCGCGCCGACGGTCGCGCGGACGGAGGCGGGGGTGGCCTGCGCCGTCCAGTCCCGGCCCCAGGCGGTCCACAGCACGGGCCGCAGACCGGTGCGCCGGGCGGCCGCCCAGCGGCCGGCGGTGAGGATGCCGTAGGGCGGCCGGTACCACCGGGGCCGCCGCCCCGTGTCGTACACGGCTCGCGCCGCGTGCTCCATTTCGCGAAGGTCCCGCCCCGGGGCGGGAAACCAGGGGCGGCTGTGGGTCCAGCCGTGCACGGCGAGTTCGTGTCCCCGCTCGGCGATGTGCCGGGTGAGCTCCGGGAAGCGGGCGGCCCTCTCGCCCAGGACGAAGAAGGTGGCGCGCACGGTGAGCCGGTCGAGCGCGTCGAGGAAGTGCGGGGTGCAGCCGGGGTCGGGGCCGTCGTCGAAGGTGAGCGCGACGTGGTCGGGGCGGCCGGCACCGGCCAGGCGCGGCAGGCAGACGGCACGGAACCCGGGCAGCCAGGTGGCCGCCGGCAGGATGTGCGCGGCGGCGAGGGCGGCGACCGGTACCAGGGCCGCCGCCACGGGCCGCGCCACGCCCGTCCCGGTGCGTGCCCCGCCGGTGTCCGTTCCGCCCGCCTGTCCCGTCCTGCTCGTCATGAGCTCTCCGCCCCTGCCTTCCCCCGGTCGCGGCTCGGGTCGGGCGCCGGGACCACGTCCCACTTGCCGGACACCGCGGGGGCGCGGGCCAGACCGACCGTGCCCGCGGCGAGGAGGCCCACGCCGGCCGCCTCGGGCAGCATCCGCACGCCCAGGGCGATGTGTTCCCCGAACAGCGCCCAGCCGAGCGCCACGCTGGTCAGCGCGTCCCCGAGGGTGAGGGCGGGCTGGGAGGCGACGAGGGTGCCGGCCCGGAAGGCGAGCTGGAGCAGCCCGAAGGCGACGAGGCCGGTGAACGCCGTGGCGTACGGCGTCCAGTCCGCGGCCAGTTCGGCCAGGCCCCGCGGGTACAGTCCCGTGACCTCCTTGAGGAGGGCGGCCGTCACCGCGAACATGATCGCCGAGGCCAGGCCGACCACGGCGGCCCGGGGCGCGCCCCTGACCAGCCGTGCGACACCGGTCAGGACGAGCACCGCGCACAGGACGGCGGCACCGACCGGGATCCAGCGCGCCCCGTCCGCCGTGGTGCGCCCGGCGGCGGGCGCGGCGGCGCCGAGGAAGAGGGCGAGTCCCACGGCCAGGGCCAGGAAGGACAGCCAGGTGATCCGGTCCGGGCGACGGCGGAAGACGATGCTGCCGATCGCCAGCGTGAACAGCAGTTCGGTCGCCATCAGGGGCTGGACCAGCGACAGACTCCCGACCGCCAGGGCCGCGGCCTGCAGCACCGCCGACCCACCGAGGAGGGCGGCCCCACCCACCCAGAACCGCCGCCGCCTGCCCCGAACGGCCCGCGACGACCGCCCGGCCCCGTCCATCGAAGTGCCCGGGGCCCCCGAGCCGGGCCCGCCTCCGCCGCCCGCCGTCCCCGCCCCGAGGTGGCCCGTCCCCCTGCCGTCCGGCGCATCGGGCACCGTGCTGCCCGGGCGCCGGCCGCCCGTGTCTCCTCCGCCCCGGGCGCCGGCGTCGCCCGTGCCGCCCGGCCGCTCAGCACCCGGCCCGCCTCCGCAGCCCGCCGGTCCCACGTCCCCGCTGCCGCCCGCCCCCACGTCCCCGCCGTCTTCAGCCGTCCCCGTGTTTCCGCTGCCCGCCACCGTCCCCGCGCCCCGGCGGCCCGTGGGCCGGCCGGGCACCGCATCCACCGCGGTACCGGCCGGGCGACGGGTGCCCCCTCCCGCGCCACCCGGGCCGGCCGGGGCCGCCCCGTCCGTTTCGCGGTCTCCGCTGCCGTCGTGTGCCGCGCCGCCGGACCTCCCGCCGTGCGTCGTCTCCGTGGCGGCGCGTCTCATCAGCACCGAGGCCGCGGCGTTGGTGAATGCGGCGAGCAGGGCGAGTACGACGGTGAGAGCGTTCACCCGCGACCCTCACCCGAATCGGGTGGCGAGGCGCCGGTACAGGGCGGGCGCGGCGCCCCGCACCCGGCCGGGCAGGCGCGTCCAGCCCGGGACGTACACCTCGTCCCGGCCCCGGGCGACCGCCTCCCAGACCGCGTCGGCGACCCGGCTCGCCGGTACCGGCCTGGGCCGGGAGCGCCCGTAGGGCACTCCGCGGCGGTCGAAGAACGGCGTGTCCACCACGCCGGGGACCACATGGCTGATCCCCACCCCCGTGCCCCGGAGCTCGTAGCGCAGCGCCTCGGCGAAGGTGCCCAGCGCGGCCTTGGCGGCGGAGTACACCGCCTCGTCACGCACGCCGACCGTGCCGGCCAGCGAGCCGATGATGACCACGCGACCGGTGCCGCGCCGGACCATGTGCGGCAGCAGCAGCCGGACCAGGTGCACCGTCGCCAGCACATTGACGTCGAACAACTCGTCGATGGCGGGCTGCGGCATGGTGCTGAACGGCCCGGCCCAGCCGATGCCCGCCCCGGCCACCAGCAGGTCCACCCGGCCGACGCTGTCGAGCGCGAACTCGGCCAGCCGCCGCTCGGCGCCCGGCCCGGACAGGTCCGCCGGAAAGACGACGGCCGACGTTCCCCGCGCCACCTCGTCCAGCCGTGCCCGGTCGCGCCCGTTGAGCACGAGCCGCCAGCCGCCCTGCGCGGCGAGCCGCCGCGCCACCGCCGCGCCGATGCCCGAGGAGGCGCCGGTCACGAGCGCGCCCCCGCCCGGTGCCGCCGCGTCGGCGTCCTGGCGGCGTACGGCGCTCAGCCCGGCCGGTGCCTCGGACGGCGGCGTCCCGGAGCCGGACCGTATGCGGGAAGGGGCGTGGGACATCGGGGCGCACCTCTGGTTCGGACGGGACCGAGGGCCGCCGGTGCGGCCCCGGCGGTCCGGGACGGCCTGACGGGGGTGAAGTATCCCCGCGGCCGTACCCGAAACGCGGGCGGGCGGGAGGACGTGCCCCGCCCGTTTGACTGCGGTGGGTAGGGGTTACTCACTTCCAGTGTCGTCCGAAACGCCCGTGCCGCCACCGCTGCCCGCCCCCGGGGCGGCCTTGAGCGAACACGCCCGCGCCCGGCCCGGTCCGGCTCCCGTGCCCGAGGCCGAACGGCTGCTCGTCGTCAGCGCGAGCATGGGCTCGGGCCACGACACGGTGGCCGCCGAGCTGGCCCGCCGGGCCCGCGAAGCCGGCAAAGAGGCCCACGTGGTCGACGTGCTGGCCCTCCTGCCGCACGGCCTGGGAAGCGGGCTGCGGGGCTTCTACCGGACCGTCGTGCGCGACGCACCCTGGGTCTACGCCGGCATCTACGGCCTCTTCCTCCGGCCCGGTCCCCGTCCCCGTCCGAGCGGGACTCCGCTGGCGCGGCTCGCCGGCGGCCGTCTGATGGACCTGGTGCGCGAGACGCGCGCCGACGTGGTCGTGCCCGTCTTCCATCTGGCGGCCCAGCTCACCGGCCATCTGCGGGCCCGCGGAGTGCTGCGGGTGCCCAGCGTGGTGGTGGTCGTCGACTTCGCCGTGCACCGGCAATGGCTGCATCCGGGCAACGACCTTCATCTCTGTGTCTGCGACGAGACCGCGAGGGAGGTGCGCCGGGGCACCGGCCGCCCGGCGGAGGCGACCGGCCCCCTGGTGGCGCCCGGCTTCTTCACCGGGGGGCCGGGGACACAAGCGTGGCGGCGCCGGTTCGAGCGGCACGGGGGCGGGCGGCCCGCGGTGCTGGTCTCCGCCGGCGCCTGGGGAACCGGGGCGCACCTGTCCGACACGGCTCGGCTGCTCGCCGCGAACGGCTTCCTGCCGGTCGTGCTGTGCGGGCGCAACGAACGGCTGCGGCGCACCCTGTCCGGCATCCCCGGAGCCCTGGTACCGGGCTGGGTGAGCGACATGCCCGACCTGCTGCACGCCTGCGCCGGCCTGGTGGACAACGCGGCCGGGCAGACCGCCGTGCAGGCGCTCGCCGCCGGGGTCCCGGTCGTGGGCCACCGGCCGCTGCCCGGGCACGGGGCGGAGGGGGTGCGCCGTATGGCTGCCCTCGAGGTCTGCGACGACACGCCCGACGAGGCCGGCCTGCTGTGCTCCCTGGCCCGGCTCACCGCGCCGGGGCCGGAGCGCGACCGGCGGATCGCGGCCGGGCGGGCGCTGTTCCGCGAGGACGCGCTGGCCCATGTCGTGCACGCCGCCGGGGCGGGCCGGCGCCGGGGCGCCCGGGACGTGTGAACGACGCCCGTCCTACGCCTGTCATACGCCCGTCCTACGCCCCCGCCGACGGACTCGTCCTGCCGAGGTCCAGGCGTGCGAGGCGGGCGACGTTCTCCCGGTCCTCGGCGTCCGCGCTGGGCACCGCGGCGAACCAGGCGTCCAGGATCTCCCGCAGCAGCGGCCCGGAGGTGAGCCGCAGGCTGAGCGCAAGCGCGTTGGCGTCGTTCCAGCGGCGGGCGCCGTCCGCCGTGCAGGCGTCGGTGCACAGGGCCGCGCGTACGCCCGGCACCTTGTTGGCGGCGATGGACGCGCCGGTGCCGGTCCAGCAGCACACGACGGCCTGGTCGGCCCGCCCGGCGGCGACGTCACGCGCGGCGGCCTCCGAGCACGCCGCCCACTGCGGGTCGGCCCCTGGGTGCAGCGCGCCGTGGGTCAGCACCTCGTGACCGCGCTCGCGCAGCTGGGCGACGAGGAGCCGGGCCACGGGTTCGTCCATGTCCGAGGAGACGGAGATCCGCATGTCCGGTCAGACTACCCAGCGCGCCCGCCCGCTCCAAGGCGGCCGGTTCCGGCCCCGGCAGCCGTCCCGGCATCGGCACCTGGCACCTGGCACCTGGCACCTGGCACCTGGCACCAGTCTTCAGAACAACGTCGTGCGGCCGGTTCAGAACAACGTCATGCCGACCAGCAGCGCGGAGACGAACAGGACGGCGCCGCCCACGACCGCCACCGCGCGGGAATGGCGCCGCAGCGCGGTGCGCAGGCCGGGGCGGCGCGGGGGCACCCGGTGCACGCTGGTGTTCCAGCCGGCTTCCACGGCGGGCGTCGATGCGGGCGGGGTCGGGGCGCCCCCCGTTCCCCGCCGCTCCGGTCCGCGGTGGCGTGCGGGGGCGGGGCCCGGGTGCTGCGGTCCGCGGTGGCGCGCGCGGCCGGCGGCCGGCTGCTCCGGTGGGAGGGGTTCCGGCGTGCCGAGCCAGGCACCGCCGGCGAACCAGTCCGCCGCCTGCCCGGCCGTGGGCCGCTCCTCGGGGCGCTTGGCGAGCATGCTCAGCAGGTATGCCTCGAAGGCGGGCGGCAGCGCGGCGCCGCGCTGGTGCGGCGGCAGGGGCGGGGCGTCGACGTGCTGGTACAGCAGCGCGGTCGCGGTGTCGGCCTCGAACGGCGGGCGGCCGACGGCCAGTTCGTAGAGCACACAGCCCAGCGAGTACAGGTCGGAGGCCGAGCTCGCCGGGGTGCCGATGGCGCGTTCGGGGGCCAGGTACAGGCCGGTGCCGACGATCTGACCGGTCGTGGTGAGCCCGGCGGAGGGGTCGTCGACGAAACGCGCGATGCCGAAGTCACCGATGCGGACCGTGCCGTCGCGGTCGCTGAGCAGGTTGCCGGGTTTGATGTCCCGGTGCACGATGCCCTGCGCGTGCGCGGCGGCGAGGCCCTCGGCGGCCTGCTGCGCGACCTGGGCAAGGCGGTCCGGGGTGAGCGGCCCGCCGGCGGCCAGCTCGCCGGCCAGACTGCCGCCCTCGACCAGCTCCATGACGAGGAAACAGCGGTCCTCCCAGGCGCCGAAGTCGAGCGTGCCCACCACGTGGGGGTGGTGCAGCCGCGCCGAGGTCTGGGCCTCCAGCCGGAACCTCGCCTCGGCGGAGGCGTCCGCGACGTCGTTCAGCAGCAGTTTGACCGCGACCGGCCGGCCGAGCACCTCGTCGAGGGCCCGCCAGACCTCGCCCATCCCGCCCCGCCCGATGACCGTGTGCAGCCGGTACCGATCAGCCACCAGCACCCGTAGCCCCGCCCTCAATCCCCGAAGTCCCACCCGCACGCCCGCGCCCCCGCGGCGGGCACGGCAGCAGCCGGGCAGCGCACACGGGTCGCGGCAACCGGCCCATCCTAACGATCACTTGGTGTGTCGCCGACCGGCGCGGTCCCGGCGCGGATCACCCGCTTGACACCGATCAGCACCCGGTAGCGCTCCCGCCGGGCGAACTCCCGCAGGCTCCAGACCGCCGGGCGTCCGGCCTCCGCACACAGGTGCAGCACCTGGTCGTCGTCGGCCCAGACCCCGACGTGGGCACCGTAGGCGTCCTCCGTGGCGCCGAACAGCAGCAGGTCCAGCGGCCGGGCCCGGGACACGCGGACGGTGGCCCGGGTGTCGGCCCACAACTCGCTCGAGCGCAGCTCAGGAGGAGCCAGGGCGAAGTGCCGCAGCACCGCGTAGGCGAAGAGCTGGCAGTTGGCCCCGGCCGCCAGCGCGGGCAGCAGTCCGGGGGGTTCGGGCAGTTCGGGAACCGCGGGCGAGCCCGGGTGGCGGGAGCCGGCGTAGGGGACGGTCCAGAAGGCGGTTGGGAGCCGGCCGAGAAGTCGCTCGTTCACATGAACCCCTAAGAGTGAAAAGCAGAGAGTCGCTCTTTGTGCAAATATGTAGAGCTGATCATCTATGTCATGGTCGCCCTACCTGCTGATCCACTCAGGAAAGGGAGGACGACCATGGCCCCTCTGACGTGGCTTCTCATCCCCTTGGCGACGGCGTTCATGGCCGCCGTCTGGAGCTGCTGCACAGGACGCCGGCGGCGCACCGACGACTGGGCGCACGTGGAGCGCTACAACCGCCTGAGGGCCGCGCTGGCACGCGCGACCGCCTCCTAGGCCGGGCCGGACCTACCGCAGCAGAAGCTGTACGCCGCCCACGACCGTCGCCGCGATCACCAGCTGCTCGAACAGCCGCTGGTTGATCCGGTGCACGGCCCACTTGCCGAACAGCGCCCCGGGCACGACGAACACCACCAGCGCCGCGTCGAGGAGCAGCGACCGGCCGTCGATGAGGCCGAGACCGGCGCTGAAGGGCACCTTGGAGACGTTGACGATGAGGAAGAAGAACGCCGACGTGCCGAGGAAGCCGAGCTTGCGGAAGCCCGCCGACAGCAGGTACAGCGACATCACCGGGCCGCCCGCGTTGGCGACCATCGTGGTGAAGCCGCCGAGGACGCCGTAGGAGCGGGCCTTGAGGCGGCCGGACCGGGTGGTGACCGAGTCCGGTTCCTCCTCCCGGCCCGCCGTGCGGCGCCGCCACACCGTCACGGCCGCCATCAGCAGCAGGATCGCGCCGATCGAGGTCCGTACGACCCCGTCGTCGGCCCACACCAGGAACAGCGTGCCGACCACCACTCCCGCCGCCACCGCCGGGAACAGCCGCCACAGCGTGGGCCAGTGGGCGTGCCGCCGGTAGGTGAGGACGGCGAGCACGTCACCGGCGATCAGGACCGGCAGCAGCACCCCGGTGGAGGCGCGGGCGGGCAGCACGGCCGCGAAGACCGCGAGGCTGACCGTGTTGGCGCCGCTGACGGCGGTCTTGGAGAAGCCGACGAGCAGGGCCGCGAGGGCGAGCGCCGCGAACCCCCAGCCGGACAGGTGCCAGAGCGTCATCGTGTTCATGCGGAGACCGATGCTATGTCCGGACAACCGCAGCCCGTGAGGACCGTCTCGCCAGGTGGCCCCTGCCAGGGGTCAGACCCGGGTGTACCGCGCCCGCAGCTCCCGCTTGAGCACCTTCATGCTCGGCCCCAGCGGCAGCGCGTCCGTGAGTTCCACACGCCGTGGGTACTTGTGACGGCCCAGGTGCTCCTTGGACCACGCGGTGACCGCGGCCGGGTCCGGCTCCGTGCCGGGCGCGGGGACGACCACGGCGCACACCTCCTCGCCGTGCAGTTCGTCCGGCAGGCCGATGACGGCGACCTGGGCGATGCCGGGGTGGCGCAGCAGGACCTCCTCGACCTCGCGCGGATAGACGTTGTAACCGCCGCGGATGATGACGTCCTTCTTGCGGTCGACGATCCTGAGGAAGCCCTCGTCGTCCTTGGTGCCGAGGTCGCCGGTGCGGAACCAGCCGTCGACGAGCGCCTCGGCGGTCGCCTCGGGGCGGCCGAGGTAGCCGGAGAAGACGTTGTGGCCGCGGATGACGACCTCGCCCAGCTCGCCCGGCGGCAGCAGCTCGATGCGCCCTTCGACCTCCGGGCGGGCGATCTCCACGTCCACGCCCCACAGCGGGTGGCCGATGGTGCCCGCCTTCGTGCCGAACCACGGCTGGTTCACGCTGGCCGTCGGCGAGGTCTCCGACAGCCCGTACCCCTCGTGGATCCGCGCCCCGAACGCCTTCTCGAACCGTTCGAGCACGGCGATGGGCAGCGACGCACCGCCGGAGATGCACACCCGCAGTTCGGGCAGCACGCCGGCGTCGGCCGCGGCGGCGGTGAGCGAGACGAACATGGTCGGCACGCCGTGGAAGGTGTTCACGCCCTCCCTCACCATCAGCTCGATCGCCCGGGCCGCGTCGAAGCGGGGCAGCAGGACGAGCGTGGCCCCGGCCCGCCAGGTGGAGTTCATGGACACCGTCTGGCCGAAGGCGTGGAAGAGCGGCAGCGCACCGAGCGCGATGTCGTCGGGGCGGATGTCGTTGGCGTCGAAGGCGTTGACGGTCGCGTTCATCACCAGGTTGAAGTGGCTGAGCACGGCGCCCTTGGGGACGCCGGTGGTGCCGCTGGTGTAGAAGATGACGGCCGGGTCGTCGGCGGCACGGGTGACGTACGACGCCGGCGGCTCGGCCCGGGCGGCCAGCCCGTCCAGCTCGGCCCCCAGGGTCACGACCCGCACACCGAGGGCACCGGCGGCGGCCGTGCCCGTCTCCGCCTGCGCCGGGTGGCACAGGAGCAGCGTGGCGCCGCTGTCCTTCAGGACGTGTTCGACCTCCCGTGCCGACAGCAGCAGGTGGACCGGGACCACGACCGCGCCGGCCGCCGCGATGGCGTAGTACGCCTGCGGGAACTCGGCGGTGTTGGGCGCCATCAGCGCGACCCGGTCCCCCGGCCGGACGCCGAGCCCGACGAGCGCGCCGGCCTGCGCGCGGGCCCGCTGCCACACCTGGGCGAAGGTGAGTCGCAGGTCGCCCTCGACGAGGGCGGTCCGGTCCGGGCGGCGCCGGGCGTTCTCGGCGAGGATCGCGGCGACGGAGAGGGTTGCCATGGAGGGTTGCTCCGTTTCGTTGCGGCTCTGTTCCTGACTTCCGTGCGGGGAGCCCCCGTTGGGATGCGCAGGGCTAGTGCCGCTCCACCAGCACCGCGCTGCCCTGCCCCACGCCCACGCACATGGTGGCCAGCCCGCGGGCCGCGCCCGTGCGGCGCATGCGGTGCAGCAGGGTGGTGAGGATGCGGGCGCCGGAGCAGCCGAGCGGGTGGCCGAGGGCGATGGCGCCGCCGCTGGGGTTGACGAGGTCCTCGTCGATGCCGAGCTGGTCGACGCAGGCGAGGGCCTGGGCGGCGAACGCCTCGTTGAACTCGGCCTCCTCGATGTCGTCGATGCTCCAGCCCACGCGGGTGAGCGCCTTGCGGGTGGCCGGGACGGGCCCGATCCCCATCACATCGGGGTGGACGCCCGCGGAGGCGCCGGCCACGTAGCGGCCGAGGGACTCCAGGCCCAGCTCGTTCAGGGCCTCCTCGCTGACCAGGAGGAGCCCGGCGGCGCCGTCGTTCATCGGCGAGGCGTTGCCCGCGGTGACCGTGCCGCCCTCGCGGAAGACCGGCCTGAGACGGGCGAGTCTGTCGTAGGAAGTGTCCTCACGGATGCACTCGTCACTCGCCACGACCACGCCGTCGGGGCGCTCCACGGACAACAGTTCGTGGTCGAAGTGGCCCATCTTGCGTGCCTCGGCGGCCCGTTGGTGGCTGCGCAGGGCGAACTCGTCCTGGCGCTCGCGCGCGATGCCGTACCGAGCGGCGACCTCCTCGGCCGTCTCGCCCATGGCCAGCAGGCCGTGCAGCTCCTTCATCGCCGGGTTGACCAGGCGCCAGCCGAGGCGGGTGTCGTGCGTGTCGATGCGGTGCGGCAGGGCCTCGTCGGGCCTGGGCAGCACGAAGGGGGCACGGCTCATCGACTCCGAGCCACCCGCGAGCACGATGTCGGCCTCGCCGGCGGCGATGGTGCGGGCGGCGGTGGTGACGGCTTCCAGGCCGGAGGCGCACAGCCGGTTGACCGTGGCGCCGGGGACGGACTCCGGGAGCCCGGCCAGCAGGGCGGCCATGCGGGCGACGTTGCGGTTGTCCTCGCCCGCCTGGTTGGCGGCGCCCCAGTAGACGTCGTCGATGCGGGCCGGGTCGAGCGCGGGCACGTCGGCGACCAGGACGCGGACCACGGCCGCGGCCAGGTCGTCCGGGCGCACGGAGGACAGGGCTCCGCGCAGCTTGCCGATCGGGGTGCGGCGGGCGGCCGCGAAGTGGACGGGGCGCACGAGAGGACTCCTTGGACGGCCCATTAATTAGCACTGCTAGTTTTGGACTATAGACCTCCGACCGGGCGCCTGGGAAGATCCCCCTCACCGCCGCCGACGCAGCTGGAGGAACCATGGCCGACGCCCGCGAGCACGCCCGGGAGCACGTCCTCGCCGGAACCCGGGGCGCGCTCACCGTCCGCGAGTGGGCGCGTCCACGGCCGCGGTACGTCGCCCTCGCCGTGCACGGCTACGGCGAGCACGCCGGCCGCTACGCGGAGCTGGCCGGGGTGCTGGTCGCGCACGGCGCCTGCGTGTACGGCCCCGATCACATGGGCCACGGGAGGTCGGCGGGCGAGCGCGTGGTCGTCGAGGACTTCGAGGACGTGGTGAGTGATGTGCACGCCGTGGCCGACCTCGCCCGGGCCGCGCATCCGGGGCTGCCGCTGGTGCTGGTCGGCCACTCCATGGGCGGCCTGATCTCCGCCCGGTACGCCCAGCGGTACGGCGACGAGCTCACCGCGCTCGTGCTGTCCGGCCCGGTCATCGGCGCCTGGGAGCTGCCGGGGCGGCTGCTGGCGCTCGAGGAGATCCCCGACACTCCGATCAGCCCGGCCGCGCTCTCCCGGGACCCGGCGGTCGGCGCGGCGTACGCGGCGGATCCGCTGGTGTGGCACGGCCCGATGAAGCGGCCGACGGTGGAGGCGTTCGCGCGAACCCTGGAGACCGTCGCCGAGGGTGGTGACGTCGGCCGGCTGCCGGTGCTGTGGCTGCACGGCGACGACGACCGGCTGGTACCGCTCGCGGGCAGCCGGGTCGGCGTCGAACTGCTCAGTGGCGGGGTGCTGACCGAGCGGATCCACCCGGGCGCCCGGCACGAGGTGTTCCACGAGACCAACCGGGCCGAGGTCTTCGCGGACGTGACGGACTTCCTCGACGAGGTGCTCCCCCGCTGAGGCGTCAGTGGGCGTGAGCTGGGCCGTCCTCGCGGCGCCACGGTTGTTTGCGGTGGCTCGCCAGGGGCACCCGCGCCCCCATGGAGTGGTTGCGCAGTGCCGCCTGCGTGGGTGAGGACCCGGAGCTGTTCTTCCCCGTGGGCACGAGGGGACCGGCGCTGCGGGACGTCGCGGCCGCCGAACGCGTCTGTGCCCGCTGCCCGGTGGTCACCCCGTGTCTGTCCTACGCGCTCAGCAGCGGCCAGACCTCGGGTGTGTGGGGCGGGACCTGCGAAGAGGAGCGCCTCGAACTGCTCCGTACCGCCAGAGACGACTGCGCAAGGAGAAGCACCGTATGACTGTCGTGAAGAGCACGATCCCCGAGGCCGCCCGTCAGGTCACCGGGAACGCGTTGCAGACCACACTCGTCGATCTTCTCGGGCTCTCCCTGATCGGGAAGCAGGCGCACTGGAACATCGTGGGACCGCGGTTCCGCTCCATCCACCTGCAGCTCGACGAAGTGGTGACGGCTGCGAGGGACTTCGCCGACACGGTCGCGGAGCGGGCCTCCGCACTCGGGGTGCCGCCCGACGGCCGCCCGGAGACGATCGCCTCCGCCTTCACGCTGCCCGGCCCGAAGGACGGCTGGGTGCGCGACACGGAGGTCGTCGAGGTCATGATCGAGGCCCTGGACGCCGCCGTCGGACGGCTGCGTGAGCGAATCGAGGCGACCGAGAAGGCCGACCCGGTGACCCAGGACCTGCTGATCTCCATCACCGCCGAGCTGGAGAAGCAGCGCTGGATGTTCGCCGCCGAGAGCGTCTCCCAGGACGGCTGACCGGCGCGCCCGCTTCACGCGCGCGTTGCGCGCTCTGAGCGTTCCCTCGCGTTGCGCGCTTTGCGCATTCCAGCACCGTTCCGGCACCGTTCCGGCGCGTTCCGGCGCGTTCCGGCACGACGAACGAAAGGGGCACCCGATGACCGACGTCCTCGAACTCGACGCGTTGTGGGAGGACTTCCACCGCGTGGTGAACGTGACCTCCGCGGAGCTGGCGGCCTGGCTGCGGGTCCGGGACGCCGAGGAGAACACCGAACCGCTGCCGCAGGAGGCGGGTACGCCCACGGGCCGGCATGTGCTCGCGATCCTGCAGAAGCGGCGCATGGACCTGACCGAGGACGACCTGCGCGTGATGCGGAAGGTCGTCGACACGGTCACCTCCCAGACCGACCTGGAGAACGAACCCGAGCCCGAGTCGGCCGACGCCGAGGAGACCCGCCGGCGGCACCGGCTGATGACCCTCGGCCACGATCCGCTCAAGGCGGCCCGGTGACCCGAGACGGGGACCGGGGCCGGGAGCGGGAGCAGGACGGGCGGGGCCGGGTCCGGGGCCGGGAGCGGGATGCCCGGGTCCTGCGGGAGCTGGTCCGGGCGCACGGCGAGACATTCGCACGGGAGGCCGGCATCACCCTGAAGAACACACCGCAACCGCTGTACCGCCTGCTGGTGCTCGCCGTCCTGCTCAGCGCCCGCATCCGCGGCTCGGTCGCCGTCGCCGCGGCCCGCGCCCTGTCCGACGCGGGGCTGCGCGACCCGCGCCGCATGGCGGCCGCGGACTGGCAGGAGCGCGTGGACGCGCTGGGCCGCGGCGGCTACCGGCGCTACGACGAACGCACGGCCACCCAGCTCGGCGACGGCGCCGAGCTGGTGACCGAACGCTGGGGCGGCGACCTGCGCCGCCTGCGTGAGGAGGCCGGCGGCCGGGTGCCGGAACTGCGTGCCCTGCTCCGGGAGGTACCGGGGCTGGGCCCGGCCGGCGCGGACATCTTCCTGCGCGAGGTCCAGCACGTCTGGCCCGAAGTGGCGCCCTACCTGGACGCCAAGACCCGCTCCGGCGCCGAGCGCCTCGGTCTGACGAAGGACCCCGGCACGCTCCTCGCCCTGGCCGGCGACACCGACCCGGCCGTCCTGGCGGCGGCCCTGGTGCGCGCGGCGCTGGACCGCAGACTGGCGCAGGAGTGCCTCGCACACGCCGCGTGACCACCGCGGGCTCCGGGTGCGTCCCACCCGCCCCGGGACCGGCGGGCAGTGCCCCCCACCGTCACCCGAACGGCCCCGCCCCGCGGCCGCGGGCATGCGCGCGCAGGGGTGCGCACATAGCGTCGAAATCGCACACCAGTGGCGGTACCCCCGGGCGGTCCGACGCCGTCCGCGCGTGCCGGTTCGGCGTGGGAGGCCCTTCAGCCATGAGACTCACCGCAGCACGCCGCCGCGACCGGGACAGGCCCCTCCTCGTCCACCGGTGGCGTGAGGCGGCGAACCGGCATCTGAACCCGGTTCAACGGTCCCTGCTGATCACCTGGGTCTCCTTCGGCGTGACCTTCGGCACGGTACGGGTCATCACGCACGGCATCCGGGGCGGCTGGCTGCCCTGGGGCAACATCTCCGTCGGCGGCGAGCACCTGCACCACTACGACTTCGGCATCGCCACCCTGGCCGGCCTGGGGCTCGTCGCGGTGCGCGGGGACGAGCGGGCCGTGGGGCACCCGGCCGTGGCGGCCGCCTACGGCTGCGGAAGCGCCCTCATCTGCGACGAGTTCGCGCTGCTGCTGGATCTGCAGGACGTCTACTGGGCCGAGGAGGGCCGCCTGAGCGTCGACGTGTGCTTCGGTGTGCTCTCGGTGCTGGGCGCGTACCTGACCGCGAAGCCGTTCTGGCACGAGATCGGCCGTGTCACCCGGCGCCACCTCGTCTCCGCGGCCGCCGTGCGCGTAGGTCCCACCCCCTGACCGCCCCGCACACCGACCCCGCGACCCCCACCCCGCGCCGCCGATCGACGCCGCGGGGACCACCGACGCCGTCGTGCGCGCCGCGCGGCGCGGTCGCACCGCACCGTGAGGAGACAGGCATGAGCCCCGACCAGCACCCCGCCCCCGACACTGCGGCCACACTTGCCGACCCGCCCGGACTCGCCGATCTCGGCGGCCTCACCTTTCCCGCCGACGATCCCACGGACGAACCTCCCCCGTCCCGGGCGGCCGTGCTCCGCCTGCACATATCCGGGGCCGGTCCGTGGTCGGTGCTGAAGGCGAGCTCGCTGGTCCTGCTGGGGCTCGGGCTGTGCGTCGCCTCCACCATGGCGGTGGTCTGGATCCTGCTGCCGGCGATGGATGTGGACCCCTGGCCCTCCCTCGGCTGGGGGCTCCTGATGGGCGTGGCCGTCGTGGTGGCGGAAGTGTCCCTCGGGGCCGCCCTGGCGGCGCTGGTCGCTCTCCTCCACAACTTGACGTCGCAGTACGCCGGGGGCCTGCGGCTCACACTGACCGACGACCGCGCGACCGCCTCCGCCTCCCGGCCCGCGCTGCTGCCGGACCCCGGTCGCCTCTTCCGGCGCCTCCAGGGCCGCCTGGGCTTCCCGCCCGCCGGTTCCGGGGCCCTGTACGTCGAGTTCGTGGATCGCTGCGGCCGGGCATGGCGACGCCTGCGGGCGCGGACGGCCGGGCGGCTCACCGGCCTCCTGGCCAGGAGCCACTCCTGGCGGGACCTTGCCACCCGCCGCACCCGCCGCGACTGAGCCGTGCCCTCCCGGCCGAGCGGCTCGACCACCCGCCGGCCGCGCCGCCGCCCGTCAGCCACGCCGCCGCCCGTCACCCATCACTGCCGGCCCTCACCCATCACTGCCGGCCCTCACCCCACAGCCATCAGCCATCAGCCCCCGGCAGACGCAGCAACCGCGCGATCGTCCGCAGCACACCGTTGTCGTTGTTGGACGGGGCCAGGTAGCGGGCCCGGCGGATCACCTCGGGGTGGGCGTTGGCCATGGCGAACGACCACTCGGCGGCGTCCAGCATCTCCAGGTCGTTGAGGTAGTCGCCGAACACCAGGGTCTGGGCGGGGGTGATCCCGAGTTCCCGCTGCAGCCCGCGCAGGGCGGCGCCCTTGTTGGCGGAGGGGTTCATGACGTCGACCCAGTGCTCTCCGGAGACGACGACCTGGTGGGTCGCGGCGAACGGCGCCAGGGCGGGGGCGGTGGTCCGCTCGGCGGAGCCGAAGTCGAAGAGCGCCACCTTGATGACGTCGTCGGCTACGTCCGCCGCGTCCGCCACGATCCGGTGCCGTACGTAGTACTTGCGCACCTCTGCCAGGAAGGCCTCGTCGGTCCGCTCCACATGGGCCGACCGCTTGCCGCACACGACCGCGCCCACGTCCACGCCCCGGGCCGCGAGGTCCCGCACGGCGTGGACGAGGCGCGCCGCGACGCCCGGCTGAAGCGGGTCCGAGCTCAGCTCCACGCCGTCCCGGACGACATGGGTGCCGTTCTCGGCGATGAACACCATGCCGTCGGCGACGGCGGCGAACTGCCCGGCCAGCGTGGCGTACTGGCGGCCGCTGGCCGGGCTGAAGAGCACGCCGCGGCGGCGCAGCTCGGCCAGCGTCGGCCACAGGCCGGCGGGGATCCGCTTGGCGTCGTCGAGGAGCGTGCCGTCCATGTCGGTGACGATGAGCCGGATGTCGGCGGGGCCGGCCGCGAGGCCGGGGGCGGTGTACAGGGGCGAGGGAGTGCTGGGCATGTCCGGGTTTCCGTGGCGGGCGCGGCGGGCGCGCCCGGGTGGTGCGCCGGCGCCTTTGCCGTACGCGGGAAGGAGGTGCGCCGTACCGTCATCCGGCCCCCTCGCGGGTGCGCAGGTCGGCGCGGGCGCGGCTGAGGGCGACGGCGAGGGCACCGCGCAGCGGGGCGGCGTCGCCCAGGGCGCCGGGTTCGACGGGCGGGGGCAGCGGTGCGAGCGCCCGCACCGTCTCGCGGACCGGGCCGAGCAGGGCGGGGTGGCTGCCGATGGGGCCGCCGAGCAGGACCAGTTCGGGGTCGACGACCGCGCAGACGGTGGCGATCGCCTCGCCGATGGTGCGGCCCTCCTCGGCGACCACGGCCAGGGCCTCGGCGTCGCCCTGCTCGGCGCGCCGCAGGATCTCCCGGGCCGCGGCCACGGGGTCCGTATCCTCGCTCTCCGGCAGCTGCCCCGCGCGGAAGCCCGCCTCGGCGACCGCGCGGGCCAGACCGTGCGGAGTGCCGGGCGGCTGCGAGCCGACACTGAGATAGCCGATCTCGCCGGCCACTCCCCGTGCGCCCCGGACGAGCCGGTCCCCGACCACCAGGCCCATGCCGAGACCGGCGCCGATGTAGACATAGGCGAAGCTGTCGGCGTCGCGGCCCGCGCCGTGCCGGCGTTCGGCGACGGCGGCGAGGTTGACGTCGTTCTCCACCAGCAGCGGCGCGCCGGTCAGGTCGGCGAGGGCCTCCTGCGGCTGGAACACTCCGCCCGGAAAGGGCGTGTCCCGCAGCGGGATCACCGCGGACGTCCGGGGGTCCACCGGGTTGGCGACCGAGATCGCGACGGCCAGCGGCCGCCCGTGGTCGACGCCGCCCTGTTCGACGCCACCGGCCACCAGCGTGCGCAGCTGCCGGGCGGTGTGCCCGGGGTTGCGGGGCCGCATGGGCCGGTGGGTGCTCTGCAGGAACGGGCGGCCGAACAGATCCGCGGCGCACAGCCGGATCTCGGTGGGGTGCAGATCGACGGCGAGGACGAAGCCCGCGTCGGCGGCCACCTGGTAGTAGGTGCCCACCCGGCCCTGGCGGCCCCGCTGCTCGCCGGCCGGCCGGAGCAGCCCCATCTCCTCCAGCCGCCGTACCGACTCCGAGACGGTGGTCTTGGAGACGCCGGTGCGCTGGGCGATCTCCGCGCGGGTGACCGGCGCCCGCTCGAACACGGTGTCCAGCACGATCTGGTCGGTCAGCTCCCGTACCAGCGCCATGCTCGGCAGGGCCGCTCCCGCGAGCTCCCGGCGGATCTCCATCGCACCTCTCGTCGGTCGGGTCCTCGCGCCGCCGGGTCGCGGCGCTACGCCACCCTACCGAGCCCAGGCGAGTAAGGGCTCCTTCCTTACTAGAGACCGAGGCCGCGACGGCCGGTCCCATTGAGCAGGCCGGGGGTGAAGCGGCCGGTCCAGGAGCGCTCGTAGTGCTCCTCGGGGAAGTCGGACGGGCTGGACCCGGACAGGAAGGCCTCCCGGACCCGGGCGGCGTACTCCTCGTTGCGCGGGCACCAGGGTGCGGCGGAGATGTACATGACATTGCCCCAGCCCTTCTGGTCCCGCACCGGCGCGACACTGTGGATCATGTCGCAGTGCCACCACACGGAGTCACCGGCCCGGACGTCGGGGATGCCGGTGAGGGCCTCGAGCAGCGGCCGGTGCCACCTCTCGCTCGCCGGGAAGACCTGGTTGACGGTGACGCCGCACATGTCGTCCTCCGGCACGTCCGGCAGCAGCGGGCGCAGCAGCAGGTAGGCCATGGCCTCGGGAATCGGCACGGTGTGCAGGACGCCCTGGTCGTGGTCCATGTCCGACAGGGCGGTCCAGCCCTGGAAGGTGCGGAAGGCCGAGCACATGGTGGTGCCCGGGTACTGGGGGCCCGCGGTGCGGTGGGCGGCGTCCCACGGGTCGTACTCCTCGGCGGCGCCGTCCCACAGGTGCCGGAACGCCTTCTGGTGGGCCTCGGTCATCCACAGGTCGAGCGTCCCGGGGTCGCAGTGCGTGCCCAGGCCGCCGGAGTCGGTGCCCGGCGGCCGGCGGCGGATCCGGTCGGGGTACAGCGCGCCGCGCTCGGGGTCGAACCACTGGACGCCGTCGGAGGTGTGCCGCCAGAAAGAGTTCAGGAAGGACTGCACGCGGGCCATGCGGTCGCTCTGCCGGGCCTCCATCTGGGCCCCGGACCAGTAGACCGGGTAGATCTCGGGCCTGGAGCCGACGCTGCCGAAGAAGTCGTCGCCGGGGCCGGCATAGGTCTCGAAGAAGCGGTTCCGGCCGACGTAGTCGACGATCTCCGCGTCCCAGGCCAGGGCCTGCTCCCGGGGGAAGTGGCCGCGCACCACCAGACAGCCGCGCTTCTTGAGCCGGGCCAGCTGCCGCGGGCCGACCGTGCCGTTCTCGATGTCGGCGTAGTCGACGACCGGCCAGACGCTCTCGCCGCGCTCCTTGTGCGCCTCGATCTCGGCGACCCGGGCCGCGATCCGCCGCTGAACGGCGGCGAAGACCTCCTGCACCGTCCGGCCCGAGGCCTCGATACGGGCCCGCAGGGCCGCCTTGGTCTCCCGGATCGCCGCGGGCAGGTCCTCCGGGGTCGTCTCCCAGTGGGGCAGGGCCCCGGCGGGCCCCCGGTCGTCGATCGTGGTGGTCATCGTCGACCTCCCGTCCATCGGCGCCTCCCTTCCTCTTTGGTCAAGACTCCTTACTAGAAATCGAGCGAAGCACGTGCGACACCTTCAAGGCAAGAGTCCTCACCAAAAAGCCCGGCACGCTCCCGGGCGTGTCGGCCCGTTCCCCGGACACCGTGATCAACGGGCGGCACAATGGCGGCGACGACCGCGCGGACGGCACGACGGCGAGCCGGACCACGAGACGAGCCACCGGACGAACCAGGAGCACAGACGTGAGCGAGAGCCCCACCCCGTCGGGCGGGTCGCCGAGGCTGAACACCGGCGTGGCGCACAACGCGCGGGTGTGGAACTACTGGGTCGGCGGCAAGGACAACTACGAGGTCGACCAGCAGGTCGGCGAACACGTCGCCGGGATGTTCCCGGTGATCCGGGACGTGGCCCGCGCGGACCGCGAGTTCCTGGGCCGGGCGGTGCGGCACCTGGCCGGCGAACGGGGGGTGCGGCAGTTCCTCGACATCGGCACCGGACTGCCGACGGTGGACAACACCCACGAGATAGCGCAGCGGATCGCTCCCGACGCGCGGATCGTCTATGTCGACAACGACCCGATCGTCCTCGTCCACGCCCGCACCCTGCTGACCAGCACCCCCGAGGGCGTCACGGACTACATCGACGCCGACGTGCACGACCCGGACGCGATCGTCGAACGCGCGGCCGCCACGCTGGACTTCGGCAAGCCGGTCGCGGTCATGATGCTGGGCATCCTCAACTTCGTCCTGGACACCACCGAGGCGCGCGACATCGTCCGCCGCGTCATGGCGGCGGTGCCCTCCGGCAGCTTCCTGGTCCTGACGCACCCCACCTTCGACGCCGACCTCGGCGGCGAGGGCAACGTCCGGGCCATGGAGTTCTGGAACGAGAACGCCACTCCGCCGATCACCGCCCGCAGCCGCGCCGAGGTCGCCGCCTTCCTCGAGGGCCTGGACCTGGTCGAGCCGGGTCTCGTGCCGTGCTCCCAGTGGCATCCCGAGGGCGACGTCCCCGCCGCGGTACCGCAGTTCGGCGCCGTCGCCGTGAAACCCTGACGCACGGGCGGCGCAACCGGCCGCCGCACCGTGCGAGCCCGTCGAGGAGGACGTATGACCACCCTTGCCGACCCCGTCCCCGGCGGGCGTCCCGGTGACGTCGAACGGGCCACGGCACTCAGCGGTGAGCTCGCCGGCCGGGGCGTGCACGGCGTCGTCCTGGCCTATGTCGACACCGCCGGGATCGGCCGGGTGAAGACGGTCCCGACGGCCAGGCTCGCCGCGGCGGCGGCCTGGGGGGTGGGCATGTCACCGGTGTTCGACACCTTCCTGGCCGACGACTCGATCGTCACCACCGACGTCCTCGGCTCCCCCGACGGCGATCTGCGGCTCTACCCGGACCTCGACCACCTGGTCGCCCTGTCCGGGCAGCCCGGCTGGGCGTGGGCCCCCGTCGACCGGATCACCCAGGAGGGCGAGCCGCACCCCGGTTGCAGCCGCACCTTCCTGCGCCGGATCGTCGCGGACGCCGAGCGGCGCCACGGCCTCACCTTCAAGGCGGGCATCGAGATCGAGTGGGCCGTCGGGCAGGGGGCGGCGCCGGACGGGGAGTTCGTGCCCGCCGTCTCGGGTCCGGCCTACGGGGCCACCCGGCAGGTGGAGCTGAGCGAGTACACCGCCGATCTGCTGGCGGCCTGCGCGGCGCAGGGCGTGGACGTCGAACAGATCCATCCCGAGTACGCTGCCGGGCAGTTCGAGATCTCCGTCGGCGCGCTGGACCCGGTGGCGGCGGCCGACCGGAGCGTGCTGGTGCGGCAGACCGTGCGGGCCGTGGCACGGCGGCACGGGCTCAAGGTCTCCTTCGCCCCGGCCGTCCTCGCCCGGGGCGTCGGCAACGGCGGCCATGTCCACCTCTCCGCCTGGCGCGGCGGAGGCAATCTGCACTCCGGGGGCGAGGGCCGCCACGGCATGACGGCCGAGGCGGAGTCGTTCGCCGCCGGTGTGCTCGCCCATCTGCCCGCCCTGACCGCGGTGACCGCGCCGAGCCCGGCCAGCTATCTGCGGCTCAAACCCTCCCAGTGGGCCGGGGTGTTCACCGCCTGGGGCCGGGAGACCCGCGAGGCGGCGCTGCGGGTCGTCACCGGGACGCGGGGCCTGCACGACCAGGCCGCCAACCTGGAGGTCAAGCCGGTCGACCTCGCGGCCAACCCGTACCTGGCGCTCGGCTGCCTGATCGCCGCCGGTCTGGACGGGCTGGCGGCGTCCAAGCCCCTGCCCGAGGAGATCACCGGCGATCCGGCACGGTTCGGCGAGGCGGAGGCGGCGGCCCGGGACGTACGGCGCCTGCCGGCCTCCCTCGCGGAGGCCGTCGCCGCGTTCCGTGCGGACGCGACTGTGCGCACCGCCCTGGGACCGGTGCTGGCCGACGCGGTGACCGCCGTGCGGCAGGGTGAGATCGCGGCCGTCGACGGACTGGACGACGAGCAGATCGCCGCTGCCTACCGCTGGGCGTACTGATGGCCGAACCAGCCGCCGGCGAGGCGGTCGACGAGGTGGTCGCCGCCCTGCCGCTCGTCGACCACCACTGCCACGGGATCGTGAGCGCCGACCTGGACCGGACGGGCTTCGAGTCCCTGCTCACCGAGGGCGAGGCCTGGCCCGGCAGCGGGATCTCGCCGTTCGACAGCCCGGCCGGTGTGGCCGTGCGCCGCCACTGCGCCCCGGTCCTGGACCTGCCCCGCCACGCCCCGGTCGGTCAATACCTGGCCCGGCGGGTGGAGTTGGGCGCCGAGGAGGTGAACCGGCGGTTTCTGGCCGCCGCCGGGACGCGGGTGTTCTGCGTCGACACCGGCTATGCCGCCGACCGCCTCACCACCCCGGCGGAACTGGCCGGCGCGGCGGGCGACGGCGCGGTGGCCCACGAGGTCGTACGGCTGGAGGGCGTCGCGGAGGCGGTGGCGGCGCGTGGCGTGGAGGCCGGCGAGTACGCCGCCGCAGTGTGCGCGGCGGCGCAGGAGGCCGTACGGCGGCCGGGTGTGGTGGCGGTGAAATCGGTGGCCGCCTACCGCACCGGGCTCGACCTGGACCCGGCGCGCCCGGGGGAGGCGGAGGTCGCGCGTGCGGCGGCGCGCTGGCTCGCCCGCGGAGGTCACCGGCTCGACGACCCGGTCCTCGTACGGCATCTGCTGTGGACGGCCGTCGACCTCGGTCTGCCGCTCCAGCTGCACACCGGGTTCGGCGACAACGACATCCGCCTGCACCGTGCGGACCCCGCGCACCTGACCGACTGGCTGCACCTGACGGCCGGCACCATCCCGGTGCTGCTGCTGCACTGCTGGCCCTACCAGCGCCAGGCCGCCTACCTGGCGGCCGTGTTCGAGCAGGTCCACCTCGATGTCGGACTGACGCTCCATCATGTCGGTCCCGCCCGGGCCCGCGCGGTCCTCGCCGAAGCCCTGGAGATCACACCGTTCCGCAAACTGCTGTACAGCTCTGACGCCTATGGTGTGGCCGAGTTCCACCACCTCGGCGCGGTGGCCTTCCGGCAGGGGCTGGCCGGGCTGCTGCGGGAGCGGGTGGACGCCGACGAACTGAGCCTCGAGGACGCGTCGCGGATCGCCCGCTGGGCGGCACGGGACAACGCACGGCGGGTCTACGGGCTCACCGGACCTGCCGAACTCACCGATGACAGGGGAGAGAACTGACGGACGTGCGGCCGGTCACAGTCACCCGGAGCGGCACGCACCCAGCGGGAAACGTTGAAAGTATGATCAAGCAATGTCTGACATGACCGAAACCACGCCCGGTTGGCTGACCGACGACGAACTGGAGTCGGCGCGCGCCCACATGCCGATCCTGTACGTCGAGGCGGTTCCCGTGCGCGTCGACGACAGCGGCGAAGTGACCAGCATCGGCCTGCTCCTCCGCATCGGCCCGGACGGAACGGTCAGCCGGACCCTGGTCTCCGGCCGGGTGCTGCACCACGAGCGCGTGCGGGACGCCCTGCTGCGCCATCTGGAGAAGGACCTCGGTCCGGTGGCGCTGCCCCGGGTGCCGGCCTCCCTGCAGCCCTTCACCGTCGCCGAGTACTTCCCGACGGCCGGCATCACGCCCTACCACGACCCGCGACAGCACGCCGTGTCGCTCGCCTACATCGTCCCGGTCACCGGTGACTGCCGCCCCCGCCAGGACGCCCTGGACCTGGTGTGGTTCAGCCCGCAGGAGGCGGCCTCGGAGGCGGTGCAGAGCGAGATGCCCGGCGGGCACGGCGTCCTCCTCAAGCAGGCGCTCGCCCATGTGGGTTACGTGTACTGAGCGGTGCCCGGCGCCGGGCGCGGCCGCTCAGACCTCGTACGCCGCCGCGGCCGGCACCTGCTCGCGGGTCCCGAGCTGCGCGGCGGCCCACCGGGCCCAGTCCCGCTCCATCGCGGACATGCGCAGCCCGTACTCGAGTCCGATGCGCCCGTTGACGGTGAGCCGGCCCTGCTCATCGCCGAGCGCGGCCCTCAGTTCCGACAGCCGCTCGTGCTCGGCCGCCGCCTGCCGCTCCCGTTCGGCCAGGATCGCTCTGGCCTGGTCACCGGTGGCCAGGTCCAGGAAGAACACTTTCAGCAGCAGCTCGCTGCGGCGCGGCTGTGCCGGCGTGGCCGCCGCCAGCCAGCCGGCCAGCTCCGCGCGGCCCAGCTCGGTGAGCGTGTACTCCTTGCGGCCGCGCGGCCCTTCGGCGGACACGTCGACCAGACCGGCGGTGGCCAGCCGGTTCAGTTCGCCGTACATCTGGCTCTGCGTGGCCGGCCAGACATGGGCCAGCGACGTGTCGAACAGCTTCATCAGGTCGTAGCCGCTGGCGGACCGGTCCGCCAGAAGACCGAGCAGTGCGTGGCGAAGGCTCATGACCCCACCGTACCTCCATATTTGACATGTCACAGCTGACCCCATAGCTTTGACATGTCAATAGTGGAATATCACTTGCCCCGGGAAGGGGTTCCCATGCACTACCTGCGCGGCTTCCTCCCCTGGATCGCCTACGCCTGCCTGTCGCCGCTCGGGTGGCAGTGGAGTGCCCTCACCGGACTGGTCGTTGCCCTGGTCCTCATCGCCGTAAACCGCAGGGCGGGGGTGTCCGCGGACGCGCTGATCCTGGAGTTCAGCACCGCCTGCTTCTTCGTGGCGCTGACCGCGGTCGCCTTCGCCGCGCCGCACTCGAAGGTGGCCGACTACGGCGGGGCGATCTCCTTCGGCTGGCTGGCGGTGACCGCGGGGACCACCCTCGCCGTCCGCCGCCCCTTCACACTGGGCATCGCGCGGCGCTCGGTGCCGGAGAAGTTCTGGAAGACGCCGCAGTTCCTGCGCATCAACAACGTCATCACGGCGGTGTGGGCCGGCGCCTTCCTCGTGACGGCGGCCGCCCTCACCGTCTGCGACGCCGAGGGCGCGGGCGCCGCGGTCAAGGTCACCGTGCAGGTACTCGGGTTCACCGTCCCGGCCGTCTTCACCGCCCGCTACCCCAAGATCGTCCAGGCGCGCTACGCCAAGCAGCTGGGCACGGCGTCCTGACGTGACCAGGGCCGTCCACCTGCGCCCGGGTCGCCTTCCGGATTCCCGGGCCGTCGGGCAACTCCTGCACAGGAAGTCCCAAAACCCTGGCAAAGGGGTCTGGGACCAGGACAGTTGACCATGCGATCGTGCGCGCCATGAACACTGAGCACGTCCTCGACGAACGCCGCGAGGATCAACGTCCCCACCCCCGCGCCCACATCCGCCGGATGGCGAACAAGGTGCCGGAGGTGACGGTCTACTTCTGGATCATCAAGGTGCTGACGACGGGGATGGGCGAGACGGCGTCCGACTACCTGGCTCATCTGCTCGGCCCCGTTCCGGCGGTCGCGCTCGGCGGTCTCGGCCTGGCCGTCTCACTGGTCGTGCAGTTCGCCGTCCGCCGGTACGTGGCCTGGATCTACTGGACGGCGATCGTGATGGTGAGCGTGTTCGGCACGATGGCCGCCGACGTCCTGCACGTGGGTCTCGGCGTCCCCTACACCGTTTCCACGCCCGCCTTCATGGTGGCGCTGGCCGCGGTCTTCGCCCTCTGGTACGCCGTCGAGCGGACCCTGTCGATCCACAGCATCCACACCCGGCGCCGCGAGGCCTTCTACTGGGCCGCCGTGCTGGCCACGTTCGCGCTGGGCACCGCCGCGGGCGACCTCACCGCGACCGCCGGTCTCGGCTACCTCGGCTCCGTCGCCCTGTTCGGCGTCGCGATCTGCGTGCCCGCCCTCGCCCACCGCCGCGGCACCCTGGGCTCGGTGACCGCCTTCTGGACGGCGTACGTCATCACGCGCCCGCTCGGTGCCTCGACAGCCGACTGGATGGCCCTCCCCCACGCCCGCGGCGGCCTCGCGCTGGGCCTGGGGCCGGTCACCGTGTCCTGGACGCTCGCCATCCTCGGCCTCGTCGGCTACCTGGCCGTCTCCCGGGCCGACATCCGGCCGCGGTCCGCGGCCACGTCGGCTTCCACCCCGAGGTGATCGTCCTGGCCGGCCGCGGTGGAGGAGCCACCGCGGCCGGCCGGGCGACGTCGGCCACGGTCGGCCCGGAACGAACCAAGGGGCCGTACCGGATGTCCTCCGATACGGCCCCTCGACCTGCTTGCGCAAGTCGGGACGACAGGATTTGAACCTGCGACCCCTTGACCCCCAGTCAAGTGCGCTACCAAGCTGCGCCACGTCCCGTTACCCGTCTGACCTGGGGTTTCCCCCGGCCGAACGCGCAGGAAAACCATACCGCACCCGGGCCGGTGGTCGCGCACACCTTTATGCGCGGCCATGGCGCACGACAGGACTTGACCTCGAGTTTGGTTGAGGTTGCACGATCGTCGGCATGACGACCACCGAGGAAGTCGGGCGCACCCACGGGTACACCGACCTGCCCCGACTGATGGGGCTCATGACCGGCGACGAGAAGCACGGACCGGCGGCCACGTCCACGCTCGACGTGCTCTGGGTCCTGTACGACCGCGTGCTGAGCGTCGGTCCCCAGCGGTCCCAGGACCCGGAGCGGGACAGGTTCCTGCTGTCGAAGGGCCATGGACCGATGGCCTACTACGCGGTCCTCGCCGCCAAGGGTTTCGTGCCGGTGCGGTGGCTGCCGGACTTCGGCGGCTACGACTCTCCGCTCGGGCACCACCCGGACCGCACCCTGGTCCCGGGCGTGGAGATCGGCAGCGGGTCGCTGGGGCACGGGCTGCCGATCGCCGTCGGCACGGCCCTGGGGCTGCGCGCGCAGGGGCTCGAGCGGCCGTGGGTGTGGGTGCTGATCGGGGACGCCGAACTGGACGAGGGCAGCAATCACGAGGCGATCGCCTTCGCCGGGCCCGCCGGGCTGGATCGGCTGCACACCGTCGTCGTCGACAACTCCTCAGCCGTCCATGCCCGTCCCGGCGGGATCGCGGCCCGCTTCATGGCGGCGGGCTGGTCGGCGCTCACCGTCGACGGCCGGGATCACGAGGCGCTGCATTCCGCGTTCACCGCACCACATCCGGGACGCCCGCACGTGGTGGTGGCCCGGGTGGAGCCGAAGAACGCCTGATCTTCCTGCTCCTGGCTTCCCCGCCCCTCGTTCTCCGTGCTTGCCTGCCACAGCAGAAGGGCTCGACCTTCATGGACACCATGCGTGACCGTTTCGCCCCCGTCGTCTCGGGTCTGCTCGACGAGGATCCCCGGGTCGCGGTCGTCCTCGCCGAGATCGGCAAGGACGGCTTCGCCGAGGCCCGGCGGCGGCATCCCGACCGGGTGATCAACGTCGGCATCCGCGAACAGCTCCTCGTCGGAGCCGGCGCCGGGCTGGCGCTCACCGGGATGCGGCCGGTGCTGCACACCTTCGCGAGCTTCCTGGTCGAGCGGCCCTTCGAGCAGGTCAAACTGGACCTCGGGCATCAGGGCGTGGGCGCGGTGCTGGTGAGCGCCGCCGCCTCCTTCGACTGGCCCGCGGGCGGCTACACCCACATGGCGCCCGGCGACGTGGCGCTGCTCGACACCCTGGACGGCTGGACCGTGCATGTGCCGGGGCATCCCGACGAGGCCGAGACACTGCTGCGGCAGGCGGTCGCCGCGGGCGACGACAAGGTGTACGTGCGGCTGTCCGTGCTGTCCAACGCGCAGGGCCGTCCGGTCGACGGCGAGCGCTTCGCAACCGTGCGCCACGGCCGCCGCGGTGTCGTGGTCGCGGTCGGGCCCCTGCTCGACGCGGTGCTGGACGCGACGCAAGGGCTCGACGCCACCGTGCTGTACGCGACGACCGTACGGCCCTTCGACAGGGCCGCGCTGCGCCGGGCCACGGCTGCGGCCGGGACGGACGTCGTCCTGGTCGAGCCTTGTCTGGCCGGCACCTCGACGGCCGCCGCGAACGACGCGCTCGCCGATCTCCCCCACCGCGTACTGGGCCTCGGCGTGGGCCGCGCCGAACTGCGGCGCTACGGGCACGTCGAGGACCACGTCGCCGCGCACGGGCTCGACGTCCGGTCGCTGCGGGAGCGGATCTCGGGGTTCCTTGGGCCTGGGACGGGCCCGGCGAACTCCTGAGAGGTCCGGCACCCGGGCGGCGGACGTGGAGGCGGCCGGTGGCGTCAGCGCCTCTCCGGGCGGGCCCGGCCGCGTACCGCCTCGGCGCGCGGGCCGTGGGTCCGTGCGTCGACACGTATCGGGTCACGTATCGCGGGGACCGCGAGCAGCGCGGTGGGCACGACGAGGCTCATCAGCCCGGCCACCAGCAGCACATGGCCGGCGCCCGGGGCCGCGGCGGCCGGGCCGGCCAGGGCCTGGCCGACCGGCATCATGGCCAGGGAGCCCGCCACGTCGTAGGCGTGGATGCGGTTGAGGACGTCGGGCGGGAGCTGGGTCTGGACGCCGGTCGCCCACATCACGCCCCGGAACGACATCCCCGCCCCGGCGACGGCAGCCCCCGCCGCCATGACTGGGACGCCGAGTCCGGCCCTGGCCCTGGCCCTGGCCCTGGCCCTGGCGACGATGTCAAGCCGCGGCGACGACTTCGATGAACGACTGCGACGACGTGACGGTCATCCCTTCGGCGCTCCCCTCCCCGGGCGCTCCCCGCCCTGCCCGGTGGTGGCAGCCGGGATCCCCTCCTGTCCCGGCTGCCCCCGCGGACCCCCACTGCCTTCGGATCATGCCATGTGGCACTGACAACGCCCGAGGGCTTTTCAGTGCGTGCTGGGCGGGCCCAACTCGGGGTGGGCGTCGACCAGGCGGGGCGGGGCCGCCTGACGCCAGGAGTCGGCGAGGATGTCGCGCAGTTCGGCCTCGTCCTCCAGCGCTGCGAGCCGGACCCGGATCCAGGCGAACTGCGCCTCGTGACCGGCGATCCAGAACTTCTCCGGTTCGGCCAGGACCAGTTCGTCCCGCTCCTCCTTGGGGCAGCGCACGGCGACGGAGGTCTCGTCCTCCGGCAGCGTGGCGAACATCTTCCCCGCGACCCGGAACGTGGGCATGCTCCAGGCGGTTTTCTCCGTCGTGTCCGGCAGGGACAGCGCGACAAGGCGTACGTCTTCGGCATCCGGCATGTCACGCACGCTAGCCCCTGCCACTGACAGTCACCCGCTCGGAGCGTGCGGCCCATGCGCCGCGATGTGCTTGTAGTAGATGGTCGTCGGCCGCAGCGTCCCGCCCGGATCGGCCGCGTAGCCGGGGATGGCCCCGAGACGCGTCCAGCCGGCCGAGCCGTACAGGCGCTCGGCGGGGCTGTCGGTCTCCGTGTCCAGGTGCAGCAGGGCGATCCCGGACGCGGCGGCCGCCTCCTCGGCCGTGATCAGCAGCCGGCGGCCGAGGCCCTGTCCGCGGGCGTCCCCGCGCACCATCAGCTTCACCAGCTCGGCGCGGTGGCGGCTGTTGGGCCTGTCCGGGAAGGCCAGGCTCACGGTGCCGACCGCCCGGCCGTCCCTGTCGTGGGCCGCCCATACGGCGAGCCGGCCGGCGGCCACGCCCGTCGCCCGTTCCCGCCACCAGGCGACGGCCTGGGCGTGAGGCAACGGCGCGAGGAAGCCCACGGAGGCGCCGCCCGCCACCGCGTCGGCCAGCAGGCCGGCCAACTCCTCCACGCCTTCTTCCAGTCGCGCGGCGTCCAGCCGGGTCACGGTCACCGTCACGGCCGCACCACCGCCAGGACGTAGCGGACGTCCCCGGGACCGGCGCAGCGGAACCGGGTCTGCCCCCACACCCGCAGCCGCAGGCAGTCACCCGTGCCGAGGTGATGGCCGACGTCCTGCGTGGTCACGTCCAACTCCCCTTCCAGCACCCAGATGTGCTGTTCCAGGCCGGGTACGGGCGGACGGTCGTAGGCGATGTCGGCGCCGGGCGCGAGCCGTCCCTCGACGAGTTCGCCGCGCAGCCCCGCGTGCGGCGGCGACACGGAGCGCCGGACGAACCCGGAGGCCCGGTCCTCCCACACCGGCTGTTCGGCGGCCCGCAGCAGCGGCGCGTGTTCGGCCTCGACCTCGCTGAGCAGCTGCGACATGGTCCGGCCGTACACCTGGCACAGCCGGCCCAGCAGCGCGGCGGTCGGGCTGGTCTCCGCCCGCTCGGCCCGCGACAGCGTCGACCTGCTCACCCCGCTGCGCTCCGCCAGCTCCCCCAGCGACCAGCCGCGTTCGGCACGCAGCGCGGCGAGCCGGGCGCCGAGACGGGCGTCGACCGGGTCCGGAGCGGAGGCGCTCCCGATCAGCTCCTGTTTCATGTTCGGGAAGTTGTCCCGGATGTGAGACGGCCGTATTTCCGGACGCTCACCTCAGGCCCTGTCGCAGGGCCCGGCCCGGTGCCGGGCCTACGACGCCGACACCGACGCCGCCTCGCCCAGCGCCTCCAGTACCGGGCGGATCAGCGGATGTTCCTCCGCTCCCCGGCGCACGGCCGCGAACACGCGGCGCGTGGGCGCCACACCGTCGACGGGGCGCACGACCACGCCCGCGAGGTCCATGCCGCGCAGCGCGGAGCGCGGGACGAGGGCCACTCCGGCGTCGGCCGAGGCGAGGGCCACCACCGCGCGGAAGTCGTCCGAGGAGTGTTCGAGGCGGGGCTGGAAGCCGGCGCTCTCGCAGGCCAGGACGACCACGTCATGGCAGGGGTTGCCCGAGTAGGGGCCGATCCAGGAGTCCTTTGCCAGCTCGGCGAGCGGGACCTCGGGTGCGTCGGCCAGACGGTGGGCGACCGGGACGACCGCGTCGAAGGGCTCGGCGTAGAGCGGCACGTGGGTCAGGCGGGGGTCGTCGGCGGACGGCGCCCCGCGGTACTCGACGGCGACCGCCACGTCGACCTGCCGGTCCAGCACCATCGGCAGGCTGGCGTCGCCCTCCGCGTCCTGGACGCGGATGCGGATGCCGGGCGCCGTCCGGGCCAGGCGGCCCACCGCGGGCGCCACGACCTCGGCGATCCCGGTGGCGAAGGCGGCGACGGTGACCGTGCCCGCCGCGCCGGAACCGTAGGCGGCGAGCTCGGCCTCCGCCCGCTCCAGCTGGGCGAGGACCGCGTTGGTGTGGCTGAGCAGGATCTCGCCGGCCTGGGTGAGCCGTACGCCCTTGGCGCCGCGCTCCACCAGCCGGTGGCCCGTCTCCTGCTCCAGGGCCGTGAGCTGCTGCGAGACCGCCGAGGGCGTGAGGTAGAGCGCGGCGGCAGCCGCCGTGACCGTGCGGTGGTCGGCCACCGCACGGAGGATGTGCAGCCGCCGCGCTTCGATCATGGGACCGATTATCGCAAGACCGTCGGCCGTCCGGTATGCGGGCGGCCTGTCACCCCGCGAGCCGTCAGCCCGCGAGCTGCGCGCGCGCCGCGACGAAGGCGTCCACCGCGCGGTTCACGTCCTCGGTCGAGTGCGCGGCGGACAGCTGGACGCGGATACGTGCCTGGCCCTGCGGCACGACCGGGTAGGAGAAGCCGATCACGTACACGCCGCGCTCCAGGAGCAGCTCCGCCATCCGGCCCGCCTCCGCCGCGTCGCCGATCATCACGGGCGCGATGGCATGGTCGCCGGGGAGGATGTCGAAGCCCTCCTCGGTCATGCGGGAGCGGAACAGCGCGGTGTTCTCGGCGAGCCGGACCCGCAGGTCGTCGGCCGACTCCAGGAGGTCCAGCACCTTCAGGGAGGCGGCCGCGATGACCGGGGCGAGGGTGTTGGAGAAGAGGTACGGCCGGGAACGCTGACGCAGCAGGGCGACGATCTCGGCGCGGGCGGCGACATAGCCGCCGGAGGCGCCGCCGAGGGCCTTGCCGAGGGTGCCGGTGATGACGTCGACGCGGTCCATGACGCCGTGCAGCTCGGGGGTGCCGCGGCCGCCGGGGCCGACGAAGCCCACGGCGTGCGAGTCGTCGACCATCACCATGGCGCCGTGGCGGTCGGCGAGGTCGCAGATCTCACGGAGGGGGGCCAGGTAGCCGTCCATGGAGAAGACGCCGTCGGTGACGATCAGCTTGCGGCGCGCGCCGCCCTCGGCGGCCTCCTTCAGCTGCCGCTCCAGGTCCGCCATGTCGCGGTTGGCGTAGCGGAAGCGGCGGGCCTTGGACAGGCGGATCCCGTCGATGATCGAGGCGTGGTTGAGGGCGTCGGAGATGACCGCGTCCTCCGGGCCGAGCAGCGTCTCGAAGACACCGCCGTTGGCGTCGAAGCAGGAGGAGTACAGGATCGTGTCCTCCTGGCCGAGGAAGGCCGACAGCCGGGCCTCCAGTTCCTTGTGCACCTCCTGGGTGCCGCAGATGAACCGCACGGAGGCCATGCCGTAGCCCCAGCGGTCCAGGGCCCGGTGGGCGGCGGCCACGACCTCGGGGTGGTCGGCGAGGCCGAGGTAGTTGTTGGCGCAGAAGTTGAGGACCTCGCCGGGGCGGCCGCCCGCGGTGACGTTGACGGTCGCGGACTGGGGGGTGCCGATCACGCGCTCGGGCTTGTGCAGGCCGGCGGCGCGGATCTCGTCGAGGGTGGCGCGCAGGTCGTCGCGCACGGAGTCGAACATGAGGGAGCTCCTTGAAGGTGCTGGCGGAGGAGGGGAGTTGAGCGGTTACGCGGTCCAGTCCAGGATGACCTTGCCGCCCTTGCCGCTCGCGGCATCGGCGAACGCCGCCTCGAACTCTTCGTGTCCGTACCGGCCGGTGATCACCGGGGCGAGGTCGAGGCCGCCCTCCAGCAGCACCGACATGGCGTACCAGGTCTCGAACATCTCGCGGCCGTAGATGCCCTTGACGGTGATCATCGAGGTGACGATCCTGGCCCAGTCGACGGGGAACTCCTCGGAGGGCAGACCCAGCATGGCGATCCGGCCGCCGTGCGTCATGTTGGCGATCATCTCGCGCATGGCCTCGGGGCGGCCGGACATCTCCAGGCCGATGTCGAAGCCCTCGCGCAGGCCGAGGGTGCGCTGGCCGTCCGCGACGGTGCCCCGGGAGACGTCGAGCGCGAGGCTCACCCCGATCTTGCGGGCCAGTTCCAGCCGCTCCTCGCTCACATCGGTGATGACGACGTTGCGCGCTCCCGCATGCCGGGCGACCGCCGCCGCCATCAGGCCGATCGGGCCGGCACCGGTGATCAGGACGTCCTCGCCGACCAGCGGGAAGGACAGCGCGGTGTGCACGGCGTTGCCGAACGGGTCGAAGATCGCGGCGACGTCGAGGTCCACGGGAACCCGGTGCACCCAGACGTTGGCGGCGGGCAGGGCGACGTACTCGGCGAAGGCACCGTCGCGCCCGACCCCCAGTCCGACGGTGGCCCGGCACAGGTGGCGGCGGCCGGCCAGGCAGTTGCGGCACTTGCCGCACACCAGGTGGCCCTCGCCGCTGACCCGGTCGCCGGCCTTGATGTCGACGACGTCGCGGCCGGTCTCGACGACCTCGCCGACGAACTCGTGCCCGACGACGAGCGGGGTGCGGATCGCCTGCTGCGCCCAGCCGTCCCAGGCCCGGATGTGCAGATCGGTGCCGCAGATGCCGGTCCGCAGGACCTTGATCAGTACGTCACCGGGTCCCACGACGGGCTCGGGCACGTCCGCGAGCCACAGCCCGGGCTCCGCCTTCTGCTTGACCAGCGCCTTCAACGCTACGGCTCCTGTGTTCGGGTCCCGGGTCCGGGCATGGTCTCCGGGCACGCCGAAGGAGCCCGCATCCGGGGGGAGGAGTGGAATCGGACAGCAATCTGCCGTACGGCGGCGCCCCGGTCCATCGAGGTTTTCTTAAGCGCGGCCACAGCTTTCCTTCACGCCGTCCGCGGCCCGTGCCGTCACCCGCTCAGAGCGGCAGGCCCTCCGACTCCCGCCGCTGAAGCCGCAGCGCGAGCTCCGCGGCCGCCGACTTGATGGTCGTCAGGCCCTGCCGGCCCCACGGCCGCGGCTCTACGTCGACGACGCACACGGTGCCCAGCACCATCTGTGTGCTGTCGATCAGCGGGGCGCCGAGGTAGGAGCGGATGCCGAACTCGTCGACCACGGGGTTGCCCGCGAACCGCGGGTAGTCGCAGACGTCCTCCAGCACCAGCGCCTTGCGCCGCACCACCACATGCGGGCAGAAGCCGTGGTCGCGGGCGAGGCGGCGGCCCACTTCACGCCGGGTCGCGGCACCGCCGACGGAACCGGCGGGCCCTGCGGGACCGGCAGGCGGCCCGGCGGGTCCGGCGGGTCTCATCGGGCCGTCGGTGTCGACGGTCAGGACGTCCCGCTCCGGCCGGTGCAGCCCGGCGAAGAACTGCCCTTTGTCGTCGAGGAAGTTGACCATCGCGTACGGCGCCCTGGTGAGCCCGGCCAGGTGGTCCGCGAAGGCGTCGAGAGCAGGCTCGGGGCGCTCGCCCAGCCCCAGCCTGCGCAGCCGCAGCGTGCGGGCGGCGACGTCCTTGTCCTCGGGGGTGAGCAGCAGGCGACCGGCCGGGCGCGGCGGGTCGTAGCTCATGGCCGGGCTCCGGCGCTGTGCGCGTATGTCATGTACGGGCTCCGTGGCGGTGTGCGGGGATCACATGTGTGCGCCGTGGCTCGGCGCGGGGGCGGGTGCGTGGGCGATGAGGTGGCGCACGAGGGTCAGCAGGGTCTGGACACCGGAACTGGAGATCCGGGCGTCGCAGCGCACGACGGGGACCTCGGGGTCGAGGTCCAGCGCCGCCCGTACCTCCCCGGGGTCGTAGCGGTGGGCGCCGTCGAACTCGTTGACGGCGACGACGAAGGCGAGGCCGCGTTGCTCGAAGAAGTCGACGGCCGCGAAGCACTCATCCAGACGGCGGGTGTCGGCGAGGATCACGGCGCCCAGGGCGCCCTCGGACAGCTCGTCCCACATGAACCAGAACCGCTCCTGTCCGGGCGTGCCGAACAGGTACAGCACGTGCTGGGGATCCAGGGTTATGCGGCCGAAGTCCATCGCCACGGTCGTCTCGACCTTGTTCTCGATGCCTTCCAGGTTGTCCGTGGCCGCGCTGACCGTGGTGAGCAGTTCCTCCGTGCTGAGCGGCGCGATTTCGCTGACCGCGCCCACGAGGGTCGTCTTGCCCACCCCGAACCCTCCCGCCACCAGGATCTTCAGCGCGGTGGGGAAGGGGTCGCGGCCACTGTCGTGGTCAGAGCTGTCGTCGTAGTCCATCGAGCACTGCCTCCAGTAGGGCCCGGTCAGTGGGTTGGTGGTGGAACACGGGGGACTTGGTGGTCAGCGCCCCGCAGTCCACGAGGTCGGACAGAAGCACCTTGGTCACCGCCGCCGGCAGCCGCAGATGGGCCGCGACCTCGGCGACCGAGACGGGGCCGAGGCACAGGTCGAGCGCCTGGCCGTGCTCGGGGCCGAGATAGCCCAGCGGCGTCACCCCGGTCACCATCACCTGCGACATCAGGTCCAGCGCGATGCTGGGCCGGGTGCGGCCGTTGCTGACCGTGAAGGGGCGTACCAGCCGTCCGGCCGCGTCGTCGAGCCAGGGCCCGTCGCCGGCCGCCGCCGCGCTCAAGGCCGCAGCGCCGGGGGTTCGGCGGACTGCTGGCGGGGGGCGGTCACGAGGTAGGGACGGACGCTCTTGACCAGCATCGCCATCTCGTAGCCGAGCACCGCCGCGTCGGCCTCGCGGCCGGCGAGCACGGCGAGACAGGTGCCGGAGCCGGCGGTGGTGACGAACAGCAGGGTCGAGTCGAGTTCGACGACGACCTGCCGTACGTCACCGCCGTCGCCGAAACGGATGCCGGCGCTGCGGCCGAGGGAGTACAGGCCGGAGGCCAGGGCGGCCATGTGGTCGGCGCTGTCGTGGTCGAGGCCGTGGACGGACTTCACCAGCCCGTCGCAGGACAGCAGGACCGCGCTGGTGGTGTGCGGAACGCGCTGCACGAGGCCGCTCATCAGCCAGTCGAGGTCGGAAGCCTGGCCGGTCGGCGCATCGCTCGCCATGGTGGATCGACTCCTTGGGGTACGAAGGTCTGCGCTGGCGCTGGGGGTGCGGACGAGGGTGGGGGCGGAGGTGAGGACGGGGGTGGGGGCAGGGGCGGGCGCGGGGGTGGGTGGGGAGAGGGGGGTGATGGCGGGCAGTGGGCGGGTCATCCGGCCGGTGCGCTCCCGTCGTATGCGCTCCCGTCGTGGCGGGCGGTCGGGTCGTGTCCGGGCGCGGGCACGCCGTCGTGGGCGCCGAACGCCCCCGGTGGTGCGGGATCGGGGGCGGAGACCGTGACCCCCTGCGGACGGGCCGGCTCCAGGGGCGGGGGTTCGGACTCGGCGAGACCGATGCCGCGCTGGAAGGCGGCCATCAGACCGGGGTCGTGCCCGGCGACCTGCTCGGTGTCCTGACGCGGCACCGGGACACCGCGCAGCTGGGGGACGATGTGCTCCTGGGCGCGGCGCCGGGGCAGTTGGGGCCGGCCCATGGTGCCGCGCACCGGTCCGACGCGCGGGGTGGGCGGAGCCCCTGCGTTCGCGTCGACGGCGGACCGGTCCTCGGCGCGGATCCCGGGTACGGCCTCCGCGGGGTTGGGCCGGCCGTCCCGCGCCCCACGCCGTGGCAACGGCGCGGGACCGCCGTCGGCGGGCGGGGCGGGGCATACGTCGCCGTCGTCCGGGCCCATCGGGGCAGCGGGCCTGCTGCCGGCCGGGACACCGGCATCCGGCGCGGGGCGTACCCCGCCGCCGTGCGGGTCCGTCGCAGGGCGCTCGTGGGTGCCGTGCCCGCCCGCGGGCGGGTGCCCGTTGCCGGACGGTCCCGTGGCGGGGTGTGCCGCCGGAGTCCGGTGCGCTGGGTGCGGCGGGTGCGGCACCCCGGCGATCCGGGAACCGGGGACGGGGGAACCTGGGGCGGGGGCACCGGAGCCGGGGGCGCCCGGAACCGGTGGCCCGGAGAACGGCGAGCCGGGTCCGGCCGGTGGCAGTCTCGTACCGCCGGCGGGGGTGGGCTGCGCCTGGGACACGTCCCCGGGCCGGCCGGGAGCCGTGCCGAGCAGTCCCTGCGGCACGACGAGGACGGCCTGGACACCGCCGTAGATGTTGGTCTGCAGACGGACGGTGATGCCGTGCCGACGGGCGAGCTGGGATACCACGAACAGCCCGATCCGGCCGTCCGCGAGCAGGCTGGCGACGTTGACCTGGTCGGGGTCGGCGAGCAGGGCGTTCATCCTGACCTGCTCGCCGACGGGCATGCCCAGGCCCCGGTCCTCGACCTCCACGGCGAGTCCGGCGGTGACGAGGTTGGCGCGTAGCAGGACCTGGGTGTGCGGGGCGGAGAACACCGTGGCGTTCTCGACGAGTTCGGCCAGCAGGTGGATGACGTCGGCGACGGCGTGGCCGCGCAGCTGGCCGTCGATCGGCGGGACGAGTTTGACCCGTGAGTACTGCTCGACCTCGGCGATGGCGGAGCGCAGCACCTCGGTCATGGAGACGGGGTGGCTCCACTGACGGCGGGAGACGGCGCCGCCGAGCACGGCGAGGTTCTCGGCGTGGCGGCGGATCCGGGTGGCGAGGTGGTCGACGTGGAAGAGGCCCTTGAGCAGGTCGGGGTCCTCGATCTCGTTCTCCAGCTCGTCGAGGATGGAGATCTCGCGGTGCACCAGGGACTGCAGACGCCGGGCGAGGTTCACGAACACCTCGAGCTTCTGTTCGCTGCCGGCCTGGCTGGAGAGCTGGGTGGCCCTGACGACGGCGGCGACGGCGCCGTCGTGGGCGCGGGCCAGGTCGGCGGCGAGCAGCTCGAAGTCGTCGGCGTCGTCCGGCGGTCCGCCGCGCGGCTTGCGCGGGGCCGGGGCGTCGCCGTGGCGCAGCGCGTCGACGAGGGCGCGCAGGTCGGCCTCGCGCCGCGCGGTACTGCGGCGCAGCGCGCCGACCCGGTCGTGGACGGTCCGGGCGGCGCGGCCCGCGGCGACGGCGGCGATCGCGATGCCGACGAGCGCCACCGCGAGCGCCCCGGCGAGCACGGACCACAGGGCGAGCCCTGGACGGGCCCCCGTGGAGCGCACGGTGAAGAGCACGGCGGCACAGGCGCTGAGGGCGACCGCGGTCGGCGGCAGCACCGCCAGACGCAGAAGCTGAGGCCGTATATGGGTCTCGGGCAGCGAGGGGACGGGTCGGGCCACCGGGCGCCCGTGCCGCCCGCCCTCACGGCGGTCTGCTCGGGCGGCCGGTGCACGGAGGTGAGACATCTGTTCCTCGTACTGGTCCGTCGGGCCTTTGTGCTCGCGTGTCGGACGCGAGCGGGCATGCGCCATCGCTGTACCGGTCGGGAGAGTCGGGTGGGTCGGCTCCGCGTCGCCCGGCGGCCACTCACAGTAGTCACCAAGGCATCATGCGCGGCGGGCAGTTGACAAATTCCCCCGGCAAGGGTCCCGCTCTGGTATGAGGGTTCGCACAACAGACCGAGCAGACCTTCGAACATTCCCCGAAGAACCGAAGCGACCCGATCTCAGCCGATCAGGATTGGTCACGAACAGGCGGCGGGGGTCCGGCAGTCACGCGCTCCCCGACCCCGCCGTGTGTGCTCCCCTCTCCTCACGGGCGGGCCCGCCCAGGACGAAGCCCGGCTCCCCACAGCACCGTCCTGCTCTCCCGGCCGGCGGAGCCGGACGCTCCGACAGGCGCCCTCGGTCGGCCACCCGTTGACGAGCCGAATGGCCTCCGGGGCCGGCCATCGGTCCCTCCCGCCAGTGCCGACCGGTCCCTGGTGCGCGGGCTCGTTCGGCGGTTCGCTGGAAGCGTCGGAGGAGGTTCCCATGAACAGCGTGACCTCGGCTTCCCGCCATCGCGGGCGCCGTCCACGGATGCGCACAGCGGCCCTCGCCCTGCCGCTCCTCGTCGTCGGAGCATGCGGGACGAGCACCGCACCGGGAACGCCGGACGGCAACGGCCGCCCCGCCGGACCCACGACGGAAACCGGAACGCCGGGAGGCACCTCCGGAGGGACCTCGGGGTCCTCCGGAGCCACCGGAACAGCACCCGCGAGCCCGCGGGCCTCCGCGCCGGCTCCGCCGGCACCCGCGGCCCGCACCGTGCGCACGGCGGTGTACTTCCTGCACGGGGAACACGTCTCGGCCGCTCCCCGCTCGGTGACCGCTCCGGCCACCGCCACCGCGGCGGTCCGGTCCCTGCTGGCCGGCCCGACCAGCTACGAACGGGCCCACGGCCGTACCACCTCGATCCCCTCCGGGACGAAGTTGCGTTCCGTGGTGATACGCGACCACGTCGCCACAGTCGACCTCTCCGGCCGGTACGACGACGGCGGCGGAAGCCTCTCCATGCGCGCACGCCTCGCCCAGGTCGTGTTCACCGTGACCCGGTTCGCCACCGTCCACACGGTCCGCTTCGCGCTCGACGGCAAACCGGTGAAGGAGTTCGGCGGCGAGGGCGTCGTCCTGAACGGCCCGGTGGGACGGGCGGACTTCGAGGACATCGCCCCGGCGGTGCTGATGGAGTCGCCGATGATCGGTGACACCGTCCGCAGTCCCGTCCGGGTCTGGGGCAGCGCCAACACCTTCGAGGCCGAGTTCCGTCTGAAGGTGACCGACACCGCGGGCCGTACCGCCGCCGACGTCCTCGTGCGGGCCACGTCCGGCACCGGTACCCGCGGCACCTTCGACGTGACCTTCCCCTACAAGGCCACCCGCACCGGTGCGGGGCTGCTGAGGGCGTACTACCTCTCGCCCAAGGACGGCAGGCCCGTCACCGTCGACACCGTGCCGCTGACCGTGAACCGCTGACACCGGTCAGCGACACGCACCGGCCCGGCGCCGCGCCGCCCCCTGCGGCCCGGCGTGGGCCGTCCACGTCACCGTCCCGCCTCACACCGGTCCTGCGACCGGCCGAACAGGCCCTGCACGGCGTGGCCGACGACCGGCTGCGCAAGCTGTGGGCCGTCGCGCCCCGGCGCACGGCGTCCACGCGATCCGGTGCCCCCGCGGGGGCACGTGAGAGAAGGTAGCCATGATCCCCCTCATGCTGATCGGCGCGACGGTGCTGGGCGCCTGCCTGGTGTTCGGCTACAGCTCGTTCGTCGTCGGCTTCTTCCTCATGGCGGCGGGAGTCCTCGGACTGATCGCCTTCATGGCCACGCCGGGCGCGGTCCTGCGCCCCAACGAGCGGGAGGTCGTCGAGGAGCGGCACTACATGGGCAGGCACGACGACCACCGCGAGTACCGGCGGTGAGCCCCGCGACTGCCGACGGCACCGGCGGCCACCGTCACGGTCCCGCACCCGGCCCCCAAGGCCCCGCCCCGCCCGCTCAGGCGAGGTGGGGCCGCCGCACGGGCCTGCGCCGTCACCGTCCAGTGCTGTGGCCGACCGGGCCGCGGCCGGGAGAGCGGCGGTTCCTGCCCAGCCCGTGACATGCGGCCCGGCGGCCGCGGCTGCGCCCCCGTCACACGCCCGGGCTCATCCGCAGGCGGTCAGTCCTCCCCCACGAGATCCAGACCGCGCGTCGTCTCCAGCCCGATCTCGGGCACCGGCCAAGCGCGGGTGAGGGGCGGGGACAGCTCACCCCACCAGGGGCGTTCGGGCAGCTCACCCGCGGGCTCGAAGGGCCGGCCCGGGACGGGAACGGCGACCGGCTGGCCGACCGCCTCGCCTGCCGCCAGGGTCCACTCGCCGGGCTCGGCCCAGGGATGGAACGCGAGGTTGAAGGTCCCCCAGTGGATCGGCAGCATGACACCCCCCGGCCGGCCGTTCTGCAGGTCGAGGTGGGCGCGCATGCCCTCCTCCGGCGTCATGTGGATGTCGGGCCAGTACTCGGAGTACGCACCGATCTGAATCATCGTCGCGTCGAAGGGGCCGTGGCCGGCGCCGATGTCCTTGAAGCCGTCGAAGTAGCCGGTGTCACCGCTGTGGTAGATGCGGTGCTCCTCGCCCGCGACGACCCAGGAGGCCCACAGGGTGTGCTGGGTGTTGCGCAGGCCGCGGCCGCAGAAGTGACGGGCCGGGGTCGCGGTGAGGGTGAGGCCGGCGACCTCGGTGGACTCGTGCCAGTCCAGCTCGCGCAGCCGGTCCGCGGACACACCCCAGTGCTCCAGGTGGGCGCCGACGCCGAGCGGCACGGCGAACACGGTGTCCGTGCCGGCCAGCGCCTTGATGCTGGGCAGGTCCAGGTGGTCGTAGTGGTCGTGGGAGATCACCACCACGTCCACCGGGCCGAGCGCGGCCAGCGGCAGCGGTACCGGGTGCAGGCGCCGGGGGCCGACGAAGGGGAGGGGCGAGCAGCGCTCGCCCCACACCGGGTCGAAGAGGACCCGCCGGCCGTCGATCTCCGCGAGCACGCTGGAGTGCCCCATCCAGGTCAGCCGCAGTCCGGTGGCCGGGGGCCGGGCCAGGTCGGCGAGCGTGGTGGCGTGCACCGGAACGGTGCCCCGCGGGGAACGCCGGGGGCGCTCGTCCTTGTCGAAGTAGAGCTTGGCGAAGTCCAGCACCGAGCCGGAGGGCCGGGTCCCCGCGACGCCTCCGGGATTCTGGAAGACGCCGTCCTTGAAGTGGGGTGATCGGCGGATGCGCGCCATGCGCTCACCACTTGGGTCCGCGCCGAAGGCCGCGGGCTGCAGCGCGCGGAGCCCGCGGCTCAGGGAACGGAAACCGGCCACGATACCTCCAGGTGGAGTCGGTCAGGCTTTCCATTATGGAGGGCCCCTGTGACAGCCCGATGTCACAGGGGCGCCGCCCCGTCCGTCGTATCCCGTGACGGCACCCGCCGGTGCCGACGGAAATCCGCCGTACGGAGCCGGTGCACGGAGCCGTACGACCGACGTACAGGAGGTGGCCGCCATGGCCCGCGTCTCGCTCACTCCGCCCCGCACCCGCCTCTTCCGCCTCGTGGAGTGGTACAGCAAGCGCACCTACGGAAAGGTCCTCGACCCCGCCAAGGCGCTCGCCCACCAGCCGCGGGTGCTGTGGAGCGACCTGCGGTTCGAGCGGTCGGTGGCGAAGTGGAACCGGCTCGGCCCCGACCTGAAGGCACTGGCCGAGATGGCGACCGCCGCCGCGATCGGATGCTCGTGGTGCATGGACTTCGGCCACTGGGTCAGCCGGGAGCGCGGCATGGCGCCGCGCAAGGTGCACGACGTTCCCTTGTGGCGGGACAGCGACGCGTACACACCGCTGGAACGCGATGTCATGGCCTACGCCGAGGCCATGACCGCGACGCCGCCCACTGTGGACGACGACCTCGTCGCCCGGCTGCGCGACCGGCTCGGCGAGGCCGCCCTGGTGGAGCTCACCGCGATGGTGGCGGTGGAGAACCTGCGCTCGCGCATCAACTCCGCCCTGGGGCTGACGAGTCAGGGCTTCAAGGACACGTGCGAGGTGCCGGGCGCCCCGGGGACGAAGGACACCGCGGGGACGAAGGGCGGCGCGGAGACGAAGGGCGGCGCGGGGACGAGGGGCGGCGCGGGGACGAGGGGCGGCGCCGCCGCGCGGCGGTGATCCGTTGATCCGTTCGCCGTTGACAGGGCGCGAGCCCCGTCCGGAAACTGACTTTCTGTTCAGTATCCGCACGCCGTCCCGGGAGCCCGTGTGACCGTCCCCCTGATGTCCGTCACCTGGACCGACCACGTCACCGGGCGCCGGGGTTTCCTCGTCGTCGACCGGCTGGTGCGCGGCGTCTCCAGCGGCGGGCTGCGGATGCGCGCGGGCTGCACGCTGGAGGAGGTGGCCGGGCTCGCCCGCGGAATGACCATGAAGGAGGCCCTGCACTACGACCCGGACGGCCGCTACGTCCCCCTCGGCGGAGCCAAGGGAGGCATCGACTGCGATCCGCGGGACCCGGGGGCGTACGGGCTGCTGGTGCGCTATCTGCGGGCGATGCGGCCGTATGTCGAGAGCTGCTGGACGACCGGCGAGGACCTGGGCCTCAGTCAGGACCTGGTCGACCGGGCCGCCGTCGAGGCGGGACTCGTGTCCTCGATCCAGGCCGTGTATCCGCTGCTCGACGACGAGGCCGCCGCCCGGCGGCGGCTCGCGGACGCGTTCGCCGTCGAGGTGGACGGCATCGGGCTGGAGAAGCTGGTCGGCGGCTGCGGGGTCGCAGAGTCGGTGCTGGCGGCGCTGGACCGGGCCGGTGTGCCGCACGCGGGAACGCGGGTCGCCGTGCAGGGGCTGGGCACCATGGGCGGGGCCACGGCGCGCTTCCTCACGCGCGCGGGACTGACGGTCGTGGCCGTCGCCGACATCAGGGGCACCATCGCCAATCCGGCGGGTCTCGACGTCGAGGCACTGCTGAGCGCGCGGGACTCCCACGGCACGGTGGACCGCCGCGCGCTGCGCCCCGAAGACCGCGAACTGCCGGGCCGGAACTGGCTGTCCGCGGACGCGGAGATCCTGGTGCCCGCCGCCGTCTCCTACGCGATCGGCCCTTCGAACCAGGAGCGGATCACCGCCCGCTGGATCGTCGAGGCGGCCAATATGCCCGTCCTGCCCGAGGCGGAGGAACTGCTGGCCGCGCGCGGGGTCACGGTACTGCCGGACGTGGTCGTCAACTCCGGGACGAACGCCTGGTGGTGGTGGACGCTGTTCGGCGACATCGGCGCCGACGCCGACGAGGCGCTTGGGTACACACGGCGCTCGATGCGGGCCCTGGTCGAGCGGATGCTCGCCCGCGCGGAGGCCGACGGGACGAGCCCGCGCGGCGCCGCGCACGCCATCGTGGCGGACCGGCTGCCGTTGATCGCGGAGCGCTTCGGGTGGTACCGGTGACGGCGGCCGGGGCCACGCCGAAGGCCCGAGTACGGGGACGGGGTCGACGGGATCACGGCCGCCGGCAGCGGTGGCGTGTGTGGCCAGGTCTCGCCTTGTCCCTGTGACACGAGCGATTAGGGTGACCGCGTGGCGAGAGTGCGGTTGAGCGTGGCGGAGCGGCGCGGGGAGTTGCTGAGAGCGGCCATCGAGCAGATCGAGGCACGGGGTGTGGCGGCGGTACGGATCGCCGATGTGGCCTCGGCCCTGGGCGTGAGCAACGCGCTGGTGCTCTATCACTTCTCGACGAAGGAGCAACTGGTCTCCGCCGCCTTCACGCACGCCGCCGAGGACGACCTCGCGCACCTGCGCAAGCTGCTGGGCCGGCGTACGACGGCGCTGCGCCGGCTGCGGGCCGCGGTGCGCTGGTACGCGCCGACCGGAACCGCCAAGGGCTGGCGGCTGTGGATCGAGAGCTGGGCGGCCGCGCTGCGTGAACCCGCGCTTCGGGAGGTCGCGCGGGATCTGGACCGGCAGTGGAAGACGGCCATCACCGGGGTGATCGCCGAGGGCGTGACGGCGGACGAGTTCCGGTGCCCGGACCCCGCCGGCGCCGCCCTGCGTCTGACGGCCCTGCTGGACGGGCTGGCCGTGCAGATGACCGCCTACGACGGCGCGGTCTCCCGCGCGCGGGCTCAGCAGTGGGTGGACGATGCGCTCGCCCGCGAACTGGGTCTGCAGCACGCGGCGCCGACGGCCGCGGCGGCGCGGTGACGCCGCCCGCGCGGGACCCAGGCTCCCTGCGCCCCAGGACTGCGGGCACCGCGGCTGCCTGCGCCCCAGGACTGCGGGCACCGCCGCTGCCCGCAGTCCTGGGGCGGGCAGCGCCGCTGCCCGCACGCCGATGCTGCGGGTGGCTCCGCTCCCGCCCGCCGGGCCATGACCACAACCGTCCGCTCCGCCGCCGGGCCGCGACGGCGACCGCTCACCCGTCACCCCATGCCGCTGCCGCGACCACGACCACGGCCGTGACCGTGACCGGCCTCAGGCCTCAGACCTCAGACCTCAGGCCACCGACTCGATGCGCATCTTGATGTCGTCCGGCGACAGGGTGCCCTTGGCCGTCACGTGGTCGCCCGAGGACTGGCCGCGCAGCCGGCGGCCGATCCACGGGACCAGGTACTCGCGCGCCCAGTGGACGTCGTCGCGGCGGATGTCCAGGGTGCCGCGGGGCGGCAGCGGCGGCCACGGCTGCTCCGGATCGGCCGGGACGTCGAGACCGAGGATCTGGCCGGCGCGCAGCGCCACGCGCGTGTGCCCCTCGGGCGAGAGGTGCAACCGGTCGTGGTCCCAGGCGCGGCGGTCCTGGACGGTCCGCAGGGACCACAGGTCCAGCACCGGGCAGCCGTACCGGTCGGCGATGGCCCGCACATGCCCGTTGTACGTGGCGATCCTGCCGCGCAGGTGCTTGAGCACGGGCACGCCCCGGGTGTCGAAGCCGGTGGTCACCATGACGGTGCCGGCGACGGCCGCGAGCCGGGCGACCGCCTTCTCGAAGCGTTCGGCCACTTCGTCGGGATCGGTGCCGGGACGGATGATGTCGTTGCCGCCGGCACAGAACGAGACCAGGTCGGGGGCGAGTTCGACGGCCCGCGGGACCTGGTCCGCCACGATCTGGTCGAGCAGCTTTCCGCGCACGGCGAGATTGGTGTACTGGAAGTCGCCCTCGGGCCGCCGGTCGGCGAGCAGTACGGCGAACCGGTCGGCCCAGCCGACGAACGCTCCGTCGGGGCCGGGGTCGCCGACGCCCTCGGTGAAGCTGTCCCCCACCGCCACGTACGACCCGATCACTGATCTGCTGTCACTCTTCGAATCGTCTGCCACATCGGCCCATGATTCACCTTCGAATGTGACCTACGCGACCGTAGGCAGGGGTTGACGGGCGGTGAGATAAGCCACGTCAACTGCATGCCCCACCTGGGAATACGCGGCGACACCACGGTGGTGGAACACCGAAGGCCGGACCCGGGGATCGTGGGTCCGGCCTTCGGCTGCGTGTCAGGCAGGTGGTCGTGAGGGTGTGCGCGCGGCCGTCAGCCGACGGCGACGCCGTGCGAGCGGAGGTAGGCGACCGGGTCCGTGTCCGAGCCGTAGTCCGGGGTGGTGCGGATCTCGAAGTGCAGGTGCGGGCCGGTCACGTTGCCGGTGGCACCGGACAGGCCGAGCTGCTGGCCCTCGGCCACGCTCTGGCCCGCCGAGACGGAGAGGGCGGACAGATGGCCGTACTGGGCGTAGTGGCCGTCGCCGAGCCGGATGACGACCTGGTTGCCGTACGCGCCGCCCCAGCCGGCGGAGACGACGGTGCCCGCGGCCACGGCCCTGACCGGGGTGCCGGTCGGGACGACGAAGTCGACGCCGGTGTGGTAGCCGCTGGACCACATGCTGCCGGCCACGTGGTAGCCGGTGCCGCCGGCCACCGGAAGGGTGTACCCGGTGGAGGTGGTCTCGGCCGCCCTGGTCACCGTCGTGGCCTTCGAGGCGGAGGACGAGGACGGCGTCGCGGACGCCGGTGCCTTCGAGGCCTTCGAAGACGTAGCTGCCTTCGAAGGCGCGGGCGTCCGGACGGCGCCGGTCGCCGCGGCCTTGCCGCCGAGCGTCAGCCGCAGGCCCGGGTGGATCAGCGAGGGCTTGTCGCCGACGGCCCGGCGGTTGTCCGCGTAGAGCCGGTGCCAGCCGCCGCGGACGTGCTGCTCCTCGGCGATCTTCGAGAGACAGTCGCCGGTGCGGACGGAGTAGGTCCGGACGCCCGCACCCTCGGTGGCCGTCCGCTCCGCCACCGCGGCGGTGCGCACGGGCTTTTCCGGAACGGCCTTCGCCGGGGCGGCGTGCGCGCCGGTGGCCCCGATCAGCGGCAGGGCGAGAGCGGCGCCGCCCGTACCGGCGGCGGCGATGGAACGGGTGAGGCGCTGGGTCTTCGGACGGCGGTGCTTACCCTTCGCGGGCATGGCGGATTCCTCTCCGGCGCCTGCGAGGTGAGCTGTCGGGTTCGGACTGGAGATGCCCGGCCGCGGTGGTCGCGGCTTCACCCCTAGCCGTTCCGGAGAGACCGGAACAGGCGTGGTACCTGTGGGTCCCCCGCTCCTGCCGTGCACGGGTGGGTGTGCGGGTCCCGGACGACGGCAGGACTGTGCGTCCGTCCGGATCGGTGTGGAACGTAAGCGACCCGGACGCACAGGGACAAGCAGATGGTTCCGTTCGTACCCGTTTCGCTTGATCCGTTACGGGAATTACCGTCACCCTCCGTTGATTCACCCGGCTTTCCCTTTCCTCAATTCACTGGAAAACCGCTGGAATTACGTGGGCATGACGAGCGACGGACGGTCACAAGTATGAGCCTGATCACGTGCGGCATTCCAGAGTCCTTCATTTGAGGGCGAGTTGGAATCAAGGCTGCAATACCGACATAAACCTCAAGAAGTCATAAGAGACCTCAATTGCAACGGATGCGAAAAACCGTTGCAGTCGAGACGCGCCCACGACGCGCCCGGGCCGGGACGACGCTCTCGCCACCGAGAACACACCGCACCGCGCTTGGACGTGGACAACTCATTGCCCCAGGAATCCATGTCGTATCGTCGAAGCCGCGCCCGCCGACGAGCCGCGAAGGCGGGGCCGAAAGGGAGGAGTTCCCGTGACGCAGCAGGTCCCGTCGACCGAGCCCGAGCTGGCCGGAGTGCGCAACTTCCGCGATGTGGGCGGGCTGCCGACCTTGGACGGACGGCGGGTGCGGCACGGAGTGCTGTTCCGCAGCGGCCACCTCGCGCACGCGACCGGCGAGGACACGGCGTTCCTGTCCTCGCTGGGACTGCACACCATCTTCGACTTCCGCAACGCGGCCGACCAGAAGCTCGAGGGGCCGGACGTCGAGCTGCCCGGGGTCCGCAATGTGAACCTGCCGCTGAGCGACCCGGCGGACGGCGCCGAGTTCTGGAAGATGGTGCGCGACGGCGACCTCGACCAGCTGCGCGGGATCCTGGCCGACGGCAAGGGCGCGGACCGGATGATCGCCTCCTACCGCATGATCATCAAGGAGCGCACCGCCGAGCACTCCCAGGTGCTGCACGCCATCGCCGAGGACAGCGTGCCCGCCCTCATGCACTGCGCCGCCGGCAAGGACCGCGCGGGGCTGTCGATCGCCGTGACCCTGCTCGCCGTGGGCGTGGAGCGGGAGGCGATCGTGGCGGACTACCTGGAGTCCAACGCCAAGCACCGCCGCTACAAGGTGCACCGCAGCGGCACCTCGGCCTCGGCCTACTCCCCCGAGGTCATGGAGCTGCTCAGCCCCCTGTTCGACGCGCGGGCGGAGTATCTGACGGCGGCCCTGGAGACCATCGAGGAGACCTGGGGCGGTGTCGACACCTACCTGGAGCGGGGTCTGCGGCTCGCCCCGCGGACCCGGGAGCGCCTTCGGGAACGGCTGATCGACTGACCCGGCCGGCTCCGGCGGCCCGCCCCGCGGCTACTTGGCGCCGACCTCGAACAGCAGCCAGACGAAGGCGGCGAAGAGGTGCCCGACGGCGATGTAGATGATGAGCCGGATCCACAGGGCACGCGGGAACTTCTCTTCCATGTTGCTCATGGTGTCTCTCCGGTGTGGGGGCCCAGGCACAGCGCGGCCGTGGGACTCTGCAGCAGGGTGTGGACGAAGAGGAGCTCGAGCCCGTCCGGGTCCTCGGCGGCGATGCGGTGCGGGGTGAGCGAGTCGAAGTGCGCGCTGTCGCCCGGTGCGAGCAGGTGCGCCGCGTCCCCCAGGCGCAGCCGCAGGCGGCCCTTGAGGACGTACAGCCACTCCTCGCCGGGGTGGACGCGCACGATGTCGCCCTGGGAGCCGTGCGGCACCCGGACCCTCAGGGCCTGCATCCCGCGCCCGGACGCGCCCGTCTGCCAGTACGTCCAGCCGCCGGCCCGGGTGGGTTCCATCTCCGCGGCCCGCACGACGGCGTCCCGGCCGGGGACCGACTCACCGAGCAGCTCGGAGACCGTCGTACCGTAGACGCGGGCGAGCGCGAGCAGCATCGGCAGCGAGGGCTGGCGCTGTCCGGTCTCCAGACGGGAGAGGTGGGCGGGCGACAGCCCGGCGGCGCGGGCCGCGGCCTCCAGGGTCAGGGAGGCGCGGCGGCGCAGCGCACGCAGCTGTGGTGCGACGGCGGGCAGGTTCTCGACCGGCCCCGCCGAGGGCTCGGACTCGGAAGAGCTCATGCCCCCATTCATCCGCAGTCTTGCCTCTGCGGCAAATTTCTTGCCTAAGAGGCAAAAACTCCTCGTCCGGCAGTGCTCACCGGTTGGCAACGGCCTGCTTGACCAGCGTCTTCCCGAAGTCCCACATCAGCCCGCCGCCGTGCGCGTCGTCCATCACGGCGGTGAAGGCGTCCACGAACCGGTCCACCTCCCGCTCGCCGACGACCAGCGGCGGGATCAGCTTGATCACCTCCATGTGGTCGCCGGAGACCTGGGTCAGGATCCGGTGCCGTTGCAGCAGCGGTACGACCACCATCTGCGCGAACAGGCCCTTGCGGGCCGCCTGCAGCATGGCCCAGCGGCCGCGCAGCTTCAGCGAGTTCGGCCGGCCGAACTCGATGCCGATCATCAGGCCCCGGCCGCGCACGCCGGCCAGCAGCTCGTACTTGCCGACCAGCGCCGCCAGCCGGGACTTCAGCAGCTCGCCCGTGGCCCGGGCGTTCGCGACGATCTGCTCGTTCTCCATCACGGACAGCACGGCCAGGCCCGCCGCCATGGCCTGGGCGTTGGACCCGAAGCTCGCCGAGTGGACCAGCACCCGGTCGATCGACGAGTAGACCTTCTTGAAGATCCAGTCCTTGCCGAGCGTCGCGCTCACCGGCACATAGCCGCCCGAGAGGGCCTTGGCCACGCACACCAGGTCCGGCTCGACGCCGCCCTCGTGCTGGTAGGCGTAGAAGTCCCCGGTCCGGCCGAGGCCCGTCTGCACCTCGTCGGCGATGAGCAGGGCCTTGTGCTTGTGCAGCAGCTCCTGGGCGGCGCGCAGATAGCCGGGCGGCGCCTCGTGCACGCCCTTGCCCTGGATCGGCTCGACGATCAGCGCGGCCACGTCGCCCTTGCGCAGCTCGCGGGCGAGCGCGTCGAGGTCGCCGAGCGGCACGGCGGTGTCGGGCAGCAGCGGGGCGAAGCCGTCCCGGAATCCCTCCTCGCCGTTCACCGACAGCGAGCCGGTGGTCAGGCCGTGGAAGGAGTGCTCGCAGTACAGCACGCGCGGCCTGCCGGTGGCGCGGCGGGCGAACTTCAGCGCGGTCTCCACCGCTTCGGTCCCGCTGTTGCCGAAGAACACCCGGTCCAGGTGCGGGCTGTGGGTGAGCAGCCGCTCCGCCAGCAGGCCGGGCAGCGGCTGGCAGTCGAAGCGGGTGAGGTCGGCGAGCTGGGCGTCCAGGACGTCGTGCAGCGCCCTGCGGACGACCGGATGGTGCCGGCCCAGGCCCATCACCCCGAACCCGGCGAGCATGTCCAGGTAGTCGTTGCCGTCGGCGTCCCAGAAGTAGGCGCCCTCGGCCCGCTCGTAGACCTTGTCGAAGCCGATCGTGTGCAGCATGCGCGGCAGTTGGTGGTTGAGGTGCCTGGCGTGCAGCTGGTAGCGCTCGCCGCCGCGCTCGGCCAGGAGGGCGCCGAGGTCGAACTCCGTGGTCATTGGGTTGTCTCCTTGACTGCCGTGGCGGCCCCCGCCGCCCCGGCGATCTGCTGCGCCGGGCGGGCCCCGGCCTGCTCCCGGACGGCCAGGCTCGCGCCGATCCGGCCGGCGACCTCGACCGGCGTCAGACCGATGTCGGCGAGCACCTCCGCGCGCTTGGCGTGCGCGAGGAACTGCTCCGGGATGCCGAACCGCCGCACCGGTACGTCCACTTCGGCGTCGCCGAGTGCCAGGGCCACGGCGGCGCCCACCCCGGCCGCCCGGCTGTTGTCCTCGACCACGGCCACCAGCCGGTGTCCGGCGGCCAGGCCCGGCAGCGCCGGGTCGACGGGCTTGACCCAGCGCGGGTCGACCACCGTGCAGCCGATGCCGCGGGCCTCGAGCAGCTCGGCGGCCTGCAGGCACACCGGTGCCATGACACCCACGGCCACCAGCAGCACCTCGGGCCGCTGGGCCCGGTGCAGGACGTCCATGCCGCCCACCCGGTCGATCGCGGGGATCTCCGGGCCCACCGACTCCTTCGGGAACCGCACCAGCGTCGGCGCGTCGTCCACGGCGACGGCCTCCCGCAGCTGCGCCCGCAGCTGGTCGGCGTCGCGCGGCGCGGCGATCCTGAGGCCGGGCACCACCTGGAGCACGGACAGGTCCCACATGCCGTTGTGGGAGGGGCCGTCGACGCCCGTGACACCGGCCCGGTCCAGGACGAAGGTGACCCCGCAGCGGTGCAGCGCGACGTCCATCAGCAGCTGGTCGAAGGCACGGTTGAGGAAGGTGGCGTAGACGGCGACGACCGGGTGCAGGCCACCGGTGGCCAGGCCCGCCGCGGAGACGGCCGCGTGCTGTTCTGCGATGCCGACGTCCCAGACCCGGTCCGGGAAGCGTTCGGCGAACCTGTCCAGGCCCACCGGGTGCAGCATGGCGGCGGTGATCGCCACGAGGTCCTCGCGCTCCTCGCCGATCCGCACGATCTCGTCGCCGAACACGGAGGTCCAGGACGGGCCTCCGGCCGGGGCCAGCGGTGCGCAGGTCAGGGGGTCCATCACGCCCACGGTGTGGAAGTGGTCCTCCTCGTGGGCCAGGGCGGGCTCGTAGCCGCGGCCCTTCTCGGTGATGCAGTGCACCAGGACCGGCCCGTGGAAGCGTTTCGCGCGGCGCAGCGCCGACTCCACGGCTCTGATGTCGTGTCCGTCGATCGGGCCGAGGTACTTCAGCCCCAGGTCCTCGAACATGCCCTGCGGCGCGAACGCGTCCTTGAAGCCCTTCTTCGCGCCGTGCAGCGACTCGTAGAGGGTGTTGCCCACGACCGGCGTCCGTTGCAGGACGTCCTTCCCCCAGGCGAGGAACTTCTCGTAGCCGTCGGTGGTGCGCAGGGTGGCCAGGTGGTTGGCGAGGCCGCCGATGGTCGGCGCGTAGGAACGCTCGTTGTCGTTGACGACGACGATCAGCGGCCGGTCGCGGGCGGCCGCGATGTTGTTCAGTGCCTCCCAGGCCATCCCGCCGGTCAGCGCGCCGTCCCCGATGACGGCGACGACATGCCCCTTCTCCCCCTGCACCTGACGTGCCTTGGCGAGCCCGTCGGCCCAGCCCAGCGCGGTCGAGGCGTGGCTGTTCTCGATGACGTCGTGCTCGGACTCCTCGCGCGAGGGATAGCCGGACAGGCCGCCCTTGCCGCGCAGCTTGGAGAAGTCCTGACGTCCCGTCAGCATCTTGTGTACGTAGCTCTGGTGTCCGGTGTCCCACAGGATCCGGTCGACCGGCGACTCGAAGACCCGGTGCAGCGCGACGGTGAGCTCCACCACGCCCAGATTGGGTCCGAGGTGACCACCGGTCCTGGCGACCGCGTGCACCAGGAACTCACGTATCTCGTCGGACAGTTCACCCAGTTCCGCCTCGGACAGCGCCTTCAGGTCGCGAGGTCCACGGATGCTCTCCAGAATGGTCACGCTGGGCCCCCTCTAGGTCCGTGCCGTGCTTCAACTCACTGTCACCGTCGGCGTCCCCGTGACGGTGGGGGCGCCTGCCGTGACGCCGCCGCGCTCCATCTGCTCGGCGAGCTTCATGGCCTCCTCGATCAGGGTCTGAACGATCTTCGACTCGGGCACGGTCTTGATGACCTCGCCCTTCACGAAGATCTGCCCCTTGCCGTTGCCGGAGGCGACCCCCAGATCGGCCTCGCGCGCCTCGCCCGGGCCGTTGACGACGCAGCCCATGACCGCGACGCGCAGCGGGACGTCCATGCCCGTCAGGCCCGCCGTGACCTCCTCGGCCAGCTTGTACACGTCGACCTGGGCGCGTCCGCAGGACGGGCAGGAGACGATCTCCAGCCGCCGTTGCCTCAGCCCCAGGGACTGAAGGATCTGGATGCCGACCTTGACCTCCTCGGCGGGCGGGGCGGACAGCGACACGCGGATGGTGTCGCCGATGCCCCGGGAGAGCAGCGCGCCGAAGGCGACGGCGGACTTGATCGTGCCCTGGAAGGCGGGGCCGGCCTCGGTGACGCCGAGGTGCAGCGGGTAGTCGCAGCTCTCGGCGAGCTGGCGGTAGGCCTCGATCATCACGACCGGGTCGTTGTGCTTGACGGAGATCTTGATGTCCCGGAAGCCGTGCTCCTCGAAGAGGGACGCCTCCCACAGCGCGGACTCGACCAGCGCCTCCGGGGTGGCCTTGCCGTACTTCTGCAGCAGCCGCCTGTCCAGCGAGCCGGCGTTGACCCCGATCCGGATCGGGGTGCCGTGGTCCGTGGCCGCCTTGGCGATCTCC